>DATENZ010000113.1:0-96233 GCA_035274625.1 Gaiellaceae bacterium | reverse complement strand
GAGACGATCAGCAGCCGCACCGGCGCTTCGCCGTCGTTCCGCACCGTACGCATCAGCGGCGGCGCGACGCGCGCGAACGTGCCCTTCGGCGCGGGATGGTCTTCGCCGTCGACCACGAGCACCGCGTCGCCCTCGAGGACGAGGAAGACCTCCTCCTGGTCGCGATCGGCCTCGTGATGCTCCGGGATCGAGTAGCCCTGCTCGATCTCGACGACGTTCAGACCGAACGACTGGAGATCGAGACCGCGGCGAACGAGTGACCATCGGCCGTTCGTCTCGAAGTCGTCGAGGTGCTTGATCGTGAAGCCGTCAGCCACGCGCCCGACAATACCGCGTGGGGACAGGCCGGCGGGCTTGACTCGATGGGCCCAAACGTGGGAATCTGCACTATCCGGGGTCCCGGCGAGAGGAGAACATGAATCGTTTTTCGGTCGGTCTGCTTGCCGTACTCGCCTTTACCGGAGCTGCGGCCGCAGGGGCGGGGTCGAAGGCGGTTGCGGCCGGAGGTTCCGGCAGTTACATCGTTGTCTACGCCGACACCGTGGATGCGACGGCGAAGACCGCAGCGCTCGCGCGCGCGGCCGGCGTCTCGCCGAAGTTGGAGTACAGCGCGGCGCTCAAGGGGTTCGCTGCCGATTTGACCGCGGCGCAGCTTGCTGCCGTCAGGGCAGACCCGGGAGTCGCGTTCGTGAGCCCTGACCAACCGGTCGAGGCCGTCGGCTTCGTGCCGCTCAAGTCAGGAGAAACAGCGCCGACGGGCGTGCGTCGCATCGGCGCGGCAACGACGACGACGACGCACACGCTGAGCAAGGCACGCGTGGCCGTGATCGACACCGGAATTCAGCTCGGTCATCCAGACCTGAACGCGTCGAACGGCAAGAACTGCATCAGCTCGGGGAAGGCGATCGACGACAACGGCCACGGCACGCACGTCGCCGGAACGATCGCCGCAAAGAACAACGGCTCCCGGGTAGTGGGCGTCGCACCGGGGACGAAGCTGTTCGCGGTCAAAGTGCTCAATTCCGGGGGCAGCGGCTCGACCAGCCAGGTCGTCTGCGGAATCGATTGGGTGACCGCACACGGGCCGGGGACGAGGAAGAACATCCGCGTTGCGAGCATGAGCCTCGGCGGTGGCGGGGCGAACGACAACAATTGCGGCCACTCCAACAGCGACCCCATGCACGTCGCAATTTGCAACTCGGTGGCGAAGGGAATCACGTACGTCGTTGCCGCCGGGAACAACGGAACCAACTTCTCGACCTTCGTCCCAGCGGCGTACCCGGAGGTTCTCACCGTCACCGCCAGCGCCGACAGTGACGGTGGCCCAGGCGGCACCGGTGGCCCAGCGAGCTGTCCACCCTCCCCCGGCGGAGCGGACGACACGTCCGCCGGTTTCTCGAACTACGCGTCCTCGTCAGACGCCGCTCAAGTTGCACACACGATCGCGGCGCCCGGGACGTGCATCCTCTCGGATTGGCTGAGCAGCGGGACCAGGACGATCTCGGGAACGAGCATGGCGACTCCACACGTGACGGGCACCGTCGCGCTCTGTCTCAACGACAACGGAGCAGCCGGGCCGTGCAACGGCAAGACGCCGGCGCAGATCATCTCGATCCTGCGGGCGAACGCCGCGTCGCACGCGACGCCCGCCAATGGATTCGCCGGTGACCCGAACCATCCGACGGGGAGCCGGTACTACGGGTTTCTCAACGACGCGAGCACGTATTGAGAAGCGTTTAGAGACATCCACGCATGATGTCTTCAGGCACGGCTCAGGCTGCTCTAGGGTTGGGTGCAGAGGAGGCTGCAGGGCATCATAGTGAGCCTTTCAACAAGGGGAGAGACGGGGGATGGCGGGTCCTCTGAAACTGAGAGTTCTCATCGCAGCTGAGCTCGGGCTCGTGCGCGACGCACTGTCGTCGGCCCTGCGTGAGGAGGACGACATCACCGTCGTCGGAGAGGTTCCCGACGGCGAGGCCGCACTCGCCGCGGTCGCCGAGACGGTGCCCGACGTCGTCGTCCTGAACACCGCGATGCCGGACCACGACGCGGTCAAGACGAGCTGCCTGATCAAGGAGCGCGCGCCGACTTGCGCGATCGTCGTGCTCGGGAGCACGCAGGACCAGCGCATGCTCGAGGACGGGCTCTTCTGCGGCGCGCGGGGCTACCTGTCGAAGGATTCTTCGATTGCGGAGGTCGTGGAGGCCGTCCGAGCGGTCGCGGCGGGAGACACGCTGATCCCGCCGGTCATGCTCGGCCCTCTCCTGACCGACCTGATCGAGCGACGCCGTGAGCACGAGGACGCGCTGATGAAGCTGTCGGGGCTCTCTCTCAGAGAGCGTCAAGTCCTGGCGCTCCTGTCGCGCGGCGCGAGGACCGCTGAAATCGCCGATAGGCTCGTAATCAGCGCAGAGACCGCCCGCACGCACGTCCAGAACATGCTCGGGAAGCTCGGTGTCCACTCGCGCCTCGAAGCAGCCGCGATCGTGATCGAGAACGGGCTGCTCGACCGCCTCGAGAACGGGTCGGCACCGCGCGTCGCACGCGCGTCGTCGAATGGAGGGCAGGGGTAATGGCAGCCACGAAGCCGCGCGTACGCGACGACGTGACCGTGTGCGAAATCGAGGGCGAGGCGGTCGTTTACGACCCGGACAGCGGGTTGCTCCACTACTTGAACCACTCTGCTGCACTCGTGCTCGACCTCTGCGACGGCACCGCGACCATGAGACACATGGCCGAAGCGATCGCCGACGTCTACGAGGTGTGCATCGGCGACGTCGAGCCGCAAGTGCGGAGCGGGGTGCGGAACCTGCGCAAGCTGGGCCTACTCGAACCGCCGGCTGGAAGACGCACCTCGGCCGAAGACGGCCCGACGGCCGCGGCGCCGAAGGCGTCCGATGCGGACGCCGACGAGCGGGAGCGGATCAGGATGGAGGTGCCGCGGAACGCCTGAATGGACGAGCTCAACCACCTCGGGTGGGTGGTCTACAAGTCCTACGAGATCGCCGGGTACGGGATCGGCATCCGCACCAATTCCGAGGCGTGCGCCCAGTGGCTCGACGTGGTGTTGGGCGCATACGAGATCGACGACGAGGAGGAGCCGTACTACTCGCTCTGGATGCCTGAGCAGTCGTCGGGGCCAGCCAAGCAGTACTACGTCCTCTACCGCGAGTCGAGCGACCTTCTTCGCACGCTCGATCCGGCGAAGATCGCCCAGCGGTTGCTCTCTGAACTCGAGTCCTTTGCTCTCCGCAGCCGGCGCGATGCCGTCTTCCTCGAGCACTGCGTCGTCGAGAGAAACGGGGCCCGCGCGCTCGTCCCGTCGGCGATCGTCCCTTACATGAGACTGGCGGGACGGCGCGTCGAACGCGAGCTGACGCTGCCGGTCGATCCCAACATCGGCGTTGCGCGGGACGGGCGGCTCTTCGCGGTCCCGCGGCAGCTTGATGTTCCGGAGAATGCGGAGACGGAACTGGCCGAGCGGCTCGGCGTACGAGGCGTCGGCACGGCGGCTTCCGCCGTGCCGGAGGAGGTCGACCTCGTCTGCGCCTTCCACTACGACCCGAAGTCGCCTCCGAGCATTCCCATCACGCGGGCAATTGCCGTTCACGCTTTGGCTCAGAGCGCGCGCAACTTGCGGGCCACGCACGAGATGGCTCTGCCCGCGCTGGCAGAGCTCGTCGGCGGACTTCCGTGCCACCTGCTCCAGGAGGCGACGCCCGAGGGAGCATTCGAGCTCCTGAAGCAGGCGCTCGAGGGCGCCGCGATCGCCGACGCGGCTGCGACCGGTTGATCTTGGTCTACCGGGTGATCATTCACGCTGCGGCGCCCGAGGACGAAGAGGCTGCTCTCGAGCGGGTCCGCGCCGTGCTCGGCGCAGCCGGCATCCTCGCGTCCGAACTGCGGGTTGAGGACGGCCCCGACGACGCCCGCTTCCTCCATATAGAGGCGCCGCTTGAAGCGCCGAGCGCCTACCACGCCGCCCATGTCTCCGGCCCTGAACTGTACGGGCCGCTTCTCGCCGAGGCCGGGCTCGAGCAGGAATCGCTCACCCTCGCCGCCGACCGTGTCAGCGAGCCGGCAGCGTAGGGAACCTACCGCACTCGAACGCCTAGCACCGTAGAGAAGATCACGCGCAACCGCCGATCGGCTGACGCGGAACGGGGATTGTCGGCCACGCCGAACAAGCGCAGACTCCCGCGTGCGACTCAGCTCTCTGCAGAAGGAGGTGTCATGGATACAGAGCTGCAAACGACTTACACGCGTGGCAAGGTCTTGAAAAGGGCCGGGATCGGCGTCGCGGCGATCTCTGCCGTCCCGTTCTTCGCCTCGAGCGCAGCGGCCGGCGATGTCGGCACGGCGGCCTTCAACAAGAAGAACTGTGCCGACCTCTCAGACCTGGCCAACCCCAAGGCCTGCGTCCAGACGAAGGTGTGCGGGGACAAGAACGGCCTAACCTGCTTTTGCTACGTCCAGGCGGTCCCAAGGAAGCTTCAGAGCACGGGCTGCTGCACGTGCAATGGCAACATTTTCTGCGGGGACTCGCCGCCGTGCGGCTCCCCCGGTCAGAGCTGCCCGAGCGGCTGGAAGTGCACGTTCAACAATTGCGGCCAGACGTGCGTCCCGCCCTGCGGACAGGGCATCGCAGTAGGGGCGTCCGGCGGCAAGACCGCAGCCGGTTAGCCGGAGCGCGTTCGTGGGATTTCGCGGAGGGTCTCATTCCGGGGCCCTCCGCGTTGCCTTGACGATCACGGCGGCAGGCACTGCGGTGCTCGCGGCGGTTGCTCTCGCCGCCACCCCGCTCGTCCGGCTGAGCACCGATCCGTACACGAACCCGTCGAGTCAACACCAGACCGAGGTCGAGCCAGACACGTTCGCGTTCGGGTCGACGATGGTGGCCACGTTCCAGGTCGGCCGGTTCTTCGACGGCGGCGCGTCCAACGTCGGCTTCGCGACTTCTATCGATAGCGGCGCAACATGGACGAGCGGCTTCCTGCCCGGTACGACTACATTCGCCACGCCGCCCGGGCCCTACGGCCGTCTCAGCGATCCCGCGGTCGCCTTCGATGCGAAGCACGATGTCTGGCTGATCTCGACGCTCGCCCTCTCGGCAGGTGGCACGCCCCGTGCAGTCCTCTCGAGCCGCTCGACCGACGGCGGTCTCAGCTGGGCAAACCCCGTCGTCGTCGCGACCGGCAGCATCCCGGACAAGAACTGGGTCGTCTGCGACAACACGCCGGCGAGCAAGTTCTACGGAAACTGCTACGTCGAGTGGGACGACAACGGCATCGGCAACCGGATCAAGATGAACACCTCCACCGACGGCGGGCTCACGTGGGGGCCGTCGAGGGAGACTGCGGACCATGCGACCGGCATCGGAGGCCAGCCGCTCGTTAGGCCGAACGGGACCGTAGTCGTGCCGGTTGCCAACGCCAACATCGCCAAGCTCATGTACTTCACTTCCGCGAACGGAGGAGCATCCTGGGGTGCCCCTATGAAGATCACCACGATCAGCGACCACGAGGTGGCGAGCAACCTCAGGACCGAGCCCCTGCCGTCAGCAGAGATCGACAAGCAAGGCCGCGTCTTCGTCGCCTGGCAGGACTGCCGGTTCCGTTCGGGTTGCGACGCCAACGACATCGTCTTCGCGAAGATCAACCCGAGTGGAGGCGTGTCGGCCGTGAAACGGATCCCGATCGATTCGACGTCGAGTGGGATCGACCACTTCACCCCTGGTCTCGCAGTCGACCGTACGACCAAGGGCACGCAGACCCACCTCGCCCTGACGTACTACTACTATCCGGTCTCGGACTGCGGGTCGAGCTGCGAGCTTCGGATTGGGTTCGTCTCCTCGCGCGACGCCGGGAAGACGTGGACGGCACCCGTCGACATCGCTGGGCCGATGCACCCGACCTGGCTCGCGGATACCTCGCAGGGCCGGATGTACGGTGACTACATCTCCACCTCGTACGTCGGCGGCACCGCCCGGCCGGGAATCATCGTCGCGAACGCACCGACTGGCGGCGTCTTCGACGAGGCTGCGTACACGACAGCGTCCGGGCTCTTCCGCGCGACGCCGGCGGTCGCAAGCGTCGACGAATCCCCGGTGCCGGACGCCGCGTCCGACCATCCGGCTCCGGCGGGCCCTGTGACGGCCAACTAACCGGACACCGGAGTTCAGGGCGCCGTAAGCTCCTCGTCGTGGCGCGCCGGGAGCTCCCGCACTGAAGATCCTCGTCGGCACGGATCGATCGGAGACCGCGACGCGGGCGGTCGAGTGGGCCGCCGAGATGGCGCGGCGCTACGAGGCCGAGCTCGTGGCGGTTCAGGTCGGCGGCGACCGCTCGGCGCTCGAGCAGTACCTCGCGAAGGTCGCGCCCGGCGCGCGGGCGCTCGTGGTAGAGGGCGAGGAGCCGGCGGCGGCGATCGTCGCGGCGTCCGAGTCCGAGCGCGCCGACGTCCTCGTCGTCGGCAACGTCGGGATGAGCGGCCGGAAGGAGTTCCTGCTCGGCAACATCCCGAACCGCGTCTCGCACAACGCACGCTGCACCGTCGTGATCGTGAACACGGCCGAGACCGGCGGCAGCCGGCTGCCCTGGAGGCGGAAGTGACCGAGCTCGCCGGCGGCCACCTGACTGCGCGGACCGCGCGAATCGCGGCAGTCGTCGCAAAGCACGGCCTCCAGGACCGCGTCGAGCGCGGCCGCGACCGGCCGGCGCGCCTGGCGGCAGCGCTCGAGGAGCTCGGGCCGACGTTCGCAAAGCTCGGCCAGATCCTCTCGACGAGGCCGGATCTGATCCCGCCGGAGGTGGTCGAGGAGCTTTCGCGCCTGCAGGACCGCGTCACCCCGCTGACGGAGCCGGAGGTCGTGCAGGTGATGGAACAGGAGCTCGGCGTGCCGTGGGAGGACGTCTTCGAGAGCATCGAGCCCGAACCGCTGGCCGCAGGGACGATCGGGCAGGTACATCGCGCGCGCCTCGAGGGCGGGCACCGCGTGGTGGTGAAGGTCCAGCGGCCGGGCGCGGCCGAGGAGATCGAGCGGGATCTCGGGCTTCTGGCGCTGTTCGCGGAGAAGGCGGAGGGGCGGGAGGCGCTCCGGGACCTGATCGACATCCCGGCGGTCGTCGACCACCTCTCGTCCTCGCTCCGGCGCGAGCTCGACTTCCGCGAGGAGGCGTCGAACATCGCACGGATGCGCGAGGTCCTGGCCGACTACACGCGGCTGTCGGTGCCTGCGGTGCACCAAGAGCTCTCGACCCGCCGCCTGCTCGTCATGGACGAGGTGCTCGGAGGTCCGCTGCGCGAGGCGCCCCAGGGCGACGAGCGCCGCGAAGCGGCCAAGCAGCTGCTCGACGCCTTCTACCGCCAGGTGCTGCGGGAGGGGTTCTTCCACGCCGATCCGCATCCCGGGAACCTGCTCTGGGGCGACGGCCAGATCCACCTCCTCGATCTCGGCATGGTCGGCTCGCTCGACGAGGAGCCGCGCGAGCTGATGCTTCTCCTCCTGCTCGCGTTCTGGCGTGAGGATGCGGACTTTCTCGCCGACGTGCTCCTCATGCTCGGCGAGGCGGGCAACGTCGACCTCGAGGCGCTTCGAGCCGACCTCCGTGAGTACGTCTCGCGCTTCCGCGTCGACTCGTTCAGTGACATCCAGCTCGGGCCGATGCTCGACCAGCTGATCGAGATCGCCGCCCGCCACACGATCCGCCTGCCCGGGTCGCTGGCGATGACCGGGAAGGCGTTCGGCCAGATGCAGCTCGCCGTCTCCGAGCTCGATCCCGAGCTCGACCCGTTCGGCGCGATCGGCGGCTTCATGTTCCGCAGCGTCCGCGACCGCGTGCGCGGCGCCCTCTCGCCGCAGCTCTACGTCTACGAGGGGCAGAAGCTGAAGCTGCGCGCGACGCGGCTGGTCGAGGCGATCGAGCGGATCACGGGCGCCCGTCCCGGAGGCGGGATGCAGATCGAGCTGCGCGGCAGCCGGACGCTGGAGGACGCGATCCGGCGCGCCGGCCGTCGGATCGCGCTCGCGTTCGCGGCCGGAGCGGCCCTCCTCGCAGCAGTGCTCGCCGCTGCTGCCGACTCGATCGGAATGTGGGTGCCGGTGACGCTCGGCGTCGCGTCCGGGATCGTCTGGATCGCCCTGACGTTCGAGCTCACCCGGCGCCGCTAGCGCTGCCGCGCCCGCACGCGCCGCTCGAGCACGAGCGCGATCAGGGACATCAGGACGCCGAGGAAGAAGCGTTCGATCGGACGAAAGAGGCGGCGCACCGGCGGAGCTTATTACGCTGCTGCCGTGCGATTCGTGGCCGGAGCAGACGACGAGGGTGAGGTCTTCGACGCGGCGGTGGCGGAGCTGAGGAGCCGGGGACATGACGTCGAGGTCCTCGACCGCGACCAGTGGCCGGAGGTGGCGACCCGGGTCGCGCGCGCCGTCGCAGCCGGAGAGGCGGATCAGGGTCTCGTCTGCTGCTGGACCGGGACGGGTACGTCGATGGCGGCGAACAAGGTCCCCGGCGTACGCGCTGCGCTCGCGTGGGATCCGTGGATCGCGGAGGGCGCACGCCGCTGGAACGACGCGAACGTGCTCGTGCTCAGCCTGAAGCGGACGACGCCGGAGACCGCCCGCGAGATCGTGGGCGCCTGGCTCTCGGTCGATGCCCCGGACGAGGATGAGCTGCCGAACATCGCCAAGCTCGACCCCGCCGAGCCCCGCTAGGGCCGAGAGCCTCGACGCCGGACGTCAGGCCGCGGCGGTTGCGCGCGGATTCGGCAGCGGCGTCAACACCGGCTCGACCTGATCGCGGAGGTGTTCGAAGTCCGGCGGCAGGGAGAGCCGCTCGCCGAGGTGCTCGAGGGGCTCGTCGACCGCGAAGCCCGGGCCGTTCGTGGCGATCTCGAACAGGACGCCGCTCGGCTCGCGGAAGTAGATCGATCGGAAGTAGAAGCGGTCGATGATCGGCGTCGGTCTCGCGCCGGCCTCGAGGACGCGCTGCCGCCACGCCTCGTGCTCGTCCATCGGCGAGGCCCACGCGACGTGGTGGACGGTGCCGCCGCCGCCGCGGCCCGGCTTGTCGGTCCGGTCGTAGACGTACACGGACCCGCGCTCCTCTCCGCGCGACTCGTAGACGGCTTCGCCTGCAGGAGTGAACCCCATCGTCTGCTCCAGGAAGCCGCGGCTCCGCCCCGGGTCGAACGTGTAGGCGCGCACGCCGTCGAACCCCTGGAGGGCGAGCTCGGCGGGGATCTCCGGATGATCGGCGACGAGCGGCTCGTCGGTCGTCTCGACCGCGGCGAGCTCAAGCTCCAGCCCCTCCGGGTCGCGGAACAGGAGGCGGTCGTCGTTTCGCTCCGACTCGACCCCGGCGGCGGCGAGCCGCCCGGCCCAGAACTCGAGCGCGTCCGCGGAGGCGACGCGCCAGACCACGCGGTACACCATCCCCGCGCCCGCCTGCCCGCGGGGCGCGCCCGGGTACTCGAAGAACGTCAGGTCCGACCCGTGCGAGCCGAGCTCGTCCGCGTAGAAGAGGTGATAGACGGTCGGATCGTCCTGGTTGACGGTCTTCTTGACGAGCCGCAGGCCCAACAGCCCCGCGTAGAATTCGACGTTCCGCGGCGCATCTCCCGTGATCGCGGTAACGTGGTGGATCCCTTCGAGGCGCACCGCCCGAAGGCTAGCTCCTCGCGTTCACGGCGGCGGCAGGCATGAAGTTGCGCCTCGACGGGTAAAGAGAGCTTCGTCTCCCGGGTGAAGGAAGATCCAACGATGGCGACCGCTGCCGAGCCCCACGGGTTTACCCATGCCGCGTTTCTGTACGCGGGCGACGAGGAGTTCCTCGACGGGACGCTCTCGTTCATCCGTGAAGGGCTGACGGCGGGCGAGCCCGTGCTGGCAGTCCTGGACACGCGGAAGATCGAACTGCTGCGGGAAGGGTTGAACGGAGAGGTCGACCGCGTCCTGTTCGCGGACATGAGCGAGGTCGGGGCCAACCCGGCTCGGATCATTCCAGCCTGGGAGGACTTCGTCGCCGAGCATCACCGCGACGGCCGGCAGGTCCGCGGGATCGGCGAGCCGATCTGCCCCGAGCGGTCTCCGGACGAGCTCGTCGAGTGCCACCGCCACGAGTCGCTGCTGAACGTCGCGTTCGCGGACGCGCCGTTCACGCTCATGTGTCCCTACGACGTGGACGCGCTCGACGACGACGCGATCGAGGAAGCGATGCGAACGCATCCGTACATCTGGCGTGGCGAGGCGCGCGGGCCGAGCTGGAGCTACGCCGGGCTCGGCACGATCACGGAGCCGTTCGACGCGGCGCTCACGCCGCCGCCTCCCTCCGCCGAGGAACTCGTGGTCGATCGCGAGTCTCTCCTCGCGGCACGCCGTGTCGTCGCGGATCGTGCCGCCGAGGCCGAGCTCGGAAGCGAGCGGGCAAGCGATCTCGTGCTCGCGGTGAACGAGGTGCTGACGAACAGCGTCCGTCACGGCGGCGGGACCGGGCGGTTGCGGATCTGGGAGGACGCCGGCGAGCTCGTCTGCGAGGTCGCAGACTCCGGCCAGATCGCGGACCCGCTCGTCGACCGTCGCCGTCCGCTGCCGGAGCAGCTCCGCGGCCGCGGGCTCTGGATGGCCAACCAGCTGTGCGACCTGATGCAGGTGCGGACGTTCCCGGGCGGGAACACGATCCGCCTGCACATGCGGCGCGACCTCTAGCTCGGGCCGCCGTTCTCCCCGCGGTGCGCGGGGAGCTCGAACCAGAACGTCGAGCCCTCGTTCTCGATGCTCGTGAACGCGATCCGGCCGCCGTGGGCTTCGACGATCTCGCGAGACACCGCGAGGCCGAGACCGACGCCGGGGATGCCGCTCGCCCGCGCCTCGCCCCGGAAGAACTTCGTGAAGATGCGCGGCTGGTGCTCCTCGCTGATCCCGAGACCCTCGTCGTGGACGAGGACGCGGACGAGATCTCCGTCGCGCTCGCCCCGGACGAGCACCTTGCCGCCCCCGGGCGAGTACTTGATCGCGTTCGCGAGCAGGTTCGTGACGACCTGCGTGAGCCGGTTGCGGTCGCCGTGCACCTGCAGCCCCTTGTCGGGGAGCTCCACGACCAGCTCGTGGTCGGCGGCCTGGCGGCTGATCACCTCCGCCTCCTTGCGCACGAGGTCGGACAGGTCCAGCTGCGCTTCTTCCAGCTCCATCCGCGCCGAGGCCTCCTCCGCCTCGAGGAACTCCTCGACGAGCGCGGCCAGGCGCCGCCCCTGGTCCTCGATCACCTCGACGTAGCGCTGCACCGTCTCCGGGTCCGTCTCGCGCCGCAGGATCAGGCCGGTGTAGCCGAGGATGCTGGCCAGCGGCGTGCGCAGCTCGTGCGAGACGATCGAGATCAGCTCCGACTTCGCGCGCTCACTCTGACGCAGCTGCTCGTTCTGGAGCTCGAGCGCTCGCCGCCCCTGCTCGAGCGACTCCGCCATCGTGTTGAAGGCGCTCGTCAGCTCGCGGATCTCGGCCGGGCCGCCGGGCGGGATGCGGATCGACAGATCGCCGCCGGCGATCTGCGCGGCGCCGCTCGCCACCTCGTGAACCGGGCGCGCGACCGAGCGGACGAGGTAACCCATCACGAGCAGGAGCAGGACGCCGGACGCGCCGAGCGCGAGTGTCCCGAGCACGACCGCGCGGTTCGCCTCGCTGCGCGCCGACGAGGTCCGGGCGGAGATCAGCTGATCCTCGGCGCTGAGGACGCGCGCCAGGCCGCGGCGCAGCTCGCCGATTCGAGTCAGCCCCTCCGTCGTGGCGGCGTCGGACAGGGCCGCAGCCGGGCTCTCGAGGGCGATCGCGGTGAGCGGAATCCCGTAGTCGGCGACGTAGGCGCGGGCGTTCTCGACGATCGCCCGGACCCGCCGCGCCTGAGCCGGCTGGTCGGCGACGCGCCGCTCGAGGTCGACGATGGCGGTCGGGAGGTCGTCGCGAGCTCGGTTCCAGCTCCCGAGCAGGCCGGCGTTCCGCGTGAGGACGAAGCCGCGCAGGCTCTGCTCGAGCTGGTCGACCACGCGCGCAAGCCGCAGCGTGGACGCGGTCACCCGGTTGGCCTGCACCTGCGCGTCGGTCGAGCCGCGCAGGTTCGCCATCGCGAGCAGGACGAGGGCGAAGGCGACCGCGACGAGCACCGCCAGCACGCCGATCGCGCCGAGGACGCGTGCCGCGATCGGGGCGGCGGTGACGCCGTCCACCAACCCGTGGAAGATTCGCCTCAGCCGCCGGCTCAGCTTCCGCCGCGGCGCGGGCATCTCAACGCTCGCCGGGCTCGAGAAGTGCTGCAACGATCGCCGAGAGCTCGTCCGGATCAAAGGGCTTGGCGATGAAGGCCGCCGCTCCCGCCTCACGCGCAGCTTCCTGGTCCGCCTCCGAGGCGAATGCGGAGACGACGATGCAGCGGGCGTGGCTGAGCTCGGGGTCGTTTGCCAGGTGGCGCACGACGTCCAGCCCGGACCCGCCCGGCATCATCACGTCGACGAGAGCCACGTCCGGACGGAAGTCGGCGGCCGCCTCGATCCCTTCGGCGACGCTAGAGGCCTCCTCGAACTCATACTCGCCGACGATCGCGACTCGCATCAACTCGCGGAGCGCCGGCTCGTCGTCGCAGATCAGGATCTTCGCCATCGCCACGAGCGTCGTCATACGACCAGTCGGAACACCAGCAACTCCCGCGACGGTTTGCGACGCAAGGAAGTGACCGTCAGCGTCCCACGGACGTTGTCGTACAGACCGGTCCCCCCGACCACCGCCATCGCGTAGATCAGCCGCGAGGTGATCACACCCTCCACCACTATCTGTCCCTTCGGCAAAACGTACGTCGCACTACAGTGCTGACCGCTGGCGCCGACGGCCGTGCAGACCATCGTTCCCCGCCCGATCGACCGCGGCGTGATGCGCTTGTTGTAGAGCAGCGTCGTGTAGACGTCGAGGTCGCCGACGCCGACCCCGCGGGCGCCCATGTCGACGTGCGCATGCCGTGTCTCGCTGTCGGTGACGGTGACCGTCCCCGGCTTTTCGAGCGCCTGGCCTGCCGGTACCGCTCCCGCGACGGCCAGGACGACGCCCGCTGCGGCGAGCACACCCAGCTTCCGGGTCAGGTTCATCCGCATGCCCCCCCTTCTTCGATGCGCAGGGAATGATGCCTGCCCGAGCACAAAAGCGCTGCTCCTTCGGCCTTTGGGTCAGCCCTCTCGGGTCATCGTGAACCGCCCGAACTCGCGTCCGCGAAAGGTCGCCCGGCCCCGGAAGCGGTCCGGTGTCTCGGGCTCGAGGACGTCGACGAAGCCCGCCAGCGGCGCGCGGTAGCGGAGCGTCGTCCCCTCGACCTCGAACGGGAAGCCTGGCAGCGCCCCGACTGCGGTCGTGCCCCGGCTGCCGTCGATGCGCTTCCGCACGCCGACGAGCGGCGGGAGGAGCCCGCTCGTCCGCTGGACCGACCAGATGCCGTCGAGTTCGCCCATCCGGACGTTTTTGCACGCCGGGCGTCGTCCATACACGTTCGAGTGAAAGTCGTCGTCGTAGGCGCAACCGGGAACGTGGGCACGAGCCTCTTGCGCGTGCTCGAGGAGGAGTCCGCCGTCGAGTCGATTCTCGGGGTGGCGCGGCGTTCGCCGGAGCTTCGGTTCGCGAAGACGGAGTGGGCCGAGGCCGACATTGCGACCGACGATCTCGACCCGCTCTTCCGCGGCGCCGACGCCGTCGTCCATCTCGCCTGGGCGATTCAGCCCTCGCGCGACCTGAACGCGCTGTGGCGGACGAACGTCCACGGCAGCGAGCGGGTCTTCCGCGCCGTTGCGGAAACCGGAGTACGGACGCTCGTCTACGCCTCGTCCGTCGGCGCGTACTCGCCCGGGCCGAAGGAGCGCCGCGTCGACGAGAGCTGGCCGACGAACGGCATCGAGACGAGCTTCTACGGACGGCACAAGGCCGAGGTCGAGCGGCGCCTCGACCGGTTCGAGCACGAGGCGCCGGACGTCCGTGTCGTGCGGCTGCGGCCGGGTCTGATCTTCAAGCGGGAAGCCGCGTCGGGGATTCGCAGGCTCTTCGCCGGGCCCTTCTTTCCAAGCCCGATCGCACGCCCGGGTGCGCTGCCGGTCGTCCCGAACATTCCGCGCCTGCGCTTCCAGGCGGTTCACTCGCTCGACGTCGGCGATGCGTACCGGCTCGCGCTCCTCGGCGACGCTCGGGGGCCGTTCAACGTCGCCGCCGAGCCGGTGCTCGACCCGCCCAAGCTCGCGGAGCTGCTCGGGGCGCGGCTCGTGCCGATGCCGCAGGGCGTTGCCCGGGCGTTGACGAGCGCGAGCTGGTGGCTCCACCTCCAGCCGTCGCCGCCAGGCTGGCTCGACCTCGGGCTGCAGGTGCCGTTGATGGAGACGGCGCGTGCACGTGAAGAGCTCGGCTGGACGCCGGCGCGCGGAGCGGACGAGGCACTGCTCGAGCTGCTCGAAGGCCTGCGCGAGGGCGCCGGCCTCGACACGCCGCCGCTGGCCCCGAACACGGGCGGGCCCTTCCGCATCCGCGAGCTTCTGACCGGCGTCGGACACCGGACGTGAAGGCCGTCGTCTGGCACGGCCCCGAGGACGTCCGGGTCGACGACGTTCCCGACCCCCGCATCGAAGAGCCGACGGACGCGATCGTCCGGATCACCTCCACGGCGATCTGCGGGTCCGACCTGCACCTGTACGGCGTGATCGGACGGCCGCTCATGCGGAGCGGCGACATCCTCGGCCACGAGCCGATGGGGATCGTCGAGCAGGTCGGGTCGGAGGTCGACGGGCTTCGGGTGGGCGATCGGGTCGTCGTCCCGTTCAACATCTCCTGCGGGCGCTGCCGGCTCTGCGGCCAGGGCTTGCAGTCGCAGTGCGAGACGACGCAGAACCGCAAGTGGAAGAAGGGTGCGAGCCTGTTCGGCTACACGCACCTCTACGGCGGCGTCGCCGGCGGCCAGGCGGAGTACCTGCGCGTGCCGATGGCGCACTACGGGCCGATCGTCGTCCCGGAGGGACCGCCGGACGAGCGATTCCTGCTCCTCTCCGACGTCCTCCCGACCGCGTGGCAGGCGGTCGAGTACGCGCAGGTGCCGGCGGGCGGGACGCTCGGCGTGTTCGGGCTCGGCCCGATCGGCCAGATGTGCTGCCGGATCGCACGGCACCGCGGCGCCGGGCGCGTGATCGGAGTCGACCTCGTGCCGGAGCGGCTCGCCCTCGCGCAGCGGCACGGCGCGGAGACGGTCGACCTGCGCGGCGTCGACGACGTCGTCGGGCTCCTCCGCGAGCTGACGAACGGGCTCGGCCTCGACTCGGCGATCGACGCGGTCGGCATGGAGGCCGACGCCGGACCCCTGCAGCGGCTGCTCCAGAAGCTGAAGGTCGTGCCCGACCGCTTCGGCGCGCTCCTCGCCGCCGTGCGCTCGCTGAAGCGCGGCGGGACGCTGTCGATCAGCGGCGTCTACATGGGCGCGTTCCCGCTCGTGCCGCTGGGCGAGCTCTTCGACCGCCAGCTGACGATCCGCATGGGCCAGGCGAATGTCCGCCGCTGGGTCGACGAGATCATGCCGCTGCTCGGCGACGGCGACCCCCTCGGGACGCAGGACTTCGTCACGCACGACCTGCCGCTCGGGCAGGCACCCGAGGGCTATCGCATGTTCCGCGAGAAGCGCGACGGCGCGATCAAGGTCGTGCTCCACCCGTAACGCCTACCGCCTCGAGCGAGGCTGCCACGGCACGGTCGAAGGCGCCGTACAGCTTCTCCGCCGCCACCCGCTCCTGGCCATGGATCTGCTCGGCAACCTGCACGGTCTCGGCGTCGCCGACGCGCGTCGCGACGCGCTCCAGCTCCTCGTAGGCCGCGATCTCGAGATGCTCGAAGGCGTAGGCAAAGCAGGCGAGCTTGCCCGGCGTGTCCGGGTGCAGCTGGAAGAACATGCCCCAGTTGAGCGCCCCGGCGCGGAGCGCGGCGTCCTTCAGCGACGACGAGCTCCCGCCGCGCGCGTCGAGCCGGTCGGAGACCAGCTGCTGGTGCGCGCGCGTCTCCTCCAGATGCTCCGCGTAGAGGCGCGCGAGCTCCGGATCGCCGGCGAGGTCCGGGCCTTTCTCGAGCAGCTGGATCGCCTGCGCCTCGATCGCGTGAGCATCGGCGAGGTACTTGTTCAGCTGCTCACCGAGATCGTCGCGCCCGACCGCCGCAAGCGAGGCCTCGACCGCGCGATCGAAGAGCTGGGCGAGCCGCTCGGCCATCTGCTCCTCCTCGGCGCGGATTCGTTGGGCCATCGCGACCGTCTCCTCGTCGTTCGCCCGCTCGGCCACGCGCGCCAGCAGGTCGTAGGCGGCGAGCTCCATGTGCTCGTACGAGAACGCGTGCGCGGCGAGCTTCCCCGGCGTGTCCGGCTGTGCACGCGCAAAGAGCAGGAAACCCGCGCCGCCGACGCGCATCAGCAGGTCCTTCACGCGCGAGGGTCCCCCGCCACGCTGCTCGAGGCGTTCCCGCACCAGCCGCTCGTGCCCTTCCGTCTCGACGAGATGGTCACGGAAGAGAGCGGCCAGCTCGGGATCGCCCGCCGCATCGGGCGCACCGCGAAGCTGTTGGAGGGCCTGTTCCTCGATCGAGTGGGCATCCGACAGGTACGCATTCAGTTGCTCGTCGAGCGTCGTCGACATCCGAACCCCTTTCCGGTCTCGTTGATGACGAGAAGTGCCCGCGCGCGTACTCTTCAATCCATGGCTGCATGGAGGGGTCTGGCGGCGGTAGCCGCGACGGCGCTGTGCGTTCCTGCCGGCGCCGCGAGCGCGTCGCCCGCGGGCGCCGACGAGTGCGAGGCCTTCGGGCCGCAGACGGTGTGCGTCGGTGCGCTCCCGACCTCGCAGTCGAAGGTCGTCCTCAAGGGTTGGAAGGGTTCCGGCGAGCAGGGCCTTGCAGTCGTCAGCTTCGGCTTCCACGAGACGAAGGTGGTCATCACGCTGCGCGGCGCGCCAGCGGGCGTGGCCCAGCCGGTGCAGATCCGGCGCGGCGGTTGCTTCGGGCCCACGGTCGTCAGACTGGGCACGATCGTCAACGGCAGGCACTCCGTGAAGGTCGGGCCACTCCCCCACGTCGCCGGCTACTCGATCGTCGTCCACGCCTCGAGCGCGCCGGGCGCGGCGCTCGTCGCGTGCGGCGTGATCCCGCCTCACACGAAGACGCGCTAACGCGTTTTCGGCCTCTGGACGGCGGGAATAGCCGTTCGCCGCCGAACAGCGGCGCGTTTCCGGGGGGTCCGAGAGGGAGGTCGAGATGAACGAGCGGGACACCCTGAGCCGCCGCGGCTTCATCGGCATGGGCGCAGGCTTCGCCGCGCTGGCGGCATTCGGCGGCGCCGGCACGCGATCGGCGGCCGCCGGGCCTCGAACGACATCGACCCGCGCCGCCGGCTCGGCGACGCCGTTCTCGGGAGCGCCGCTGCTCCCCGCGGGCCGGATCGGAATCCAGCTCTACTCCGTCCGGGACGCGATCGCGGACCTCGGCTTCGCCAAGGTCTTCGAGGCGCTGGCGGCGATCGGGTACAAGCAGATCGAGTTCGCGGGCTACACGCAGGGGACGACGCCGGAGATCACGCTGCCGCAGCTGCGGCGGCTGCTCGCTGCGAACGGGCTGTCCGCAATCGGGAGCCACCTGTCGCTGACGCCTTCCGACGACGCCGCCATGGAGCAGGCGCTCGATGACGCCGAGATCCTCGGGCTCCCGCAGATCGGCGTCTCGCTCGTCGTACCGGGGAACACGACCGTTTCCGGCTGGCAGTCGTACGCGGACACGTGCAACCGCTACGGCGCGCTGGCGGCGAAGCGGGGCATGCGGTTCTACCTGCACAACCACTTCCAGGAGTGGGCGCCGACGGCGGACGACCCGAGCAGGCGCGGCGAGGACGTCCTCCTCGCCGAGACCGATCCGAAGCTGGTCTGGTTCGAGCTGGACATCTACTGGGCCCACGTCGGGGCGTTCCAGTCGGGCGACGCGTTCGACCCGCTGCTCGACTACGCGATTCCGTACCGGAACCGCTACCTGCTCTTCCACGTCAAGGACGGGAAGAAAGACGCATCCGGCGGGTACGCCGACCCGTTCAACGACATCGTCGACGTCGGCGAGGGCGAGATCGACTTCGCCACCTTCTTCTCCACGCTGTTCCACCAGGCGAGCGGCGAGAAGCTGCGGCACTGGTACATCCAGGAGCGGGACAACGCGAGCGACCACCCGCGGGGGCCGCTCGCGGCCTCGCAGTGCAGCTACCTCTTCATGCGCCACGGGATCGTGGGCCGGTAGGCGAGTGCGGCCCGGCAGCTCGCACCCGCCCGGCCGTTAGACGACTCTGAACGACCCCTTCAGGCTCGGCCGTGCGTCGCTCGAGAAGGTGTACGTCCCCTTCGCGAGCTTGACCGTGAAGCTCAGCCTGCCGACCTGCTTCGTCCCGGACTTCCTGTTCACGCCGGGCCCCTGGAGATGGAAGTTCTGGGTCGCGGAGCGATCGCCGACGACGAACGTGTAGCTCCCCTCGCGCAGCGTCTTGAAGGACTTGCCGTCGAGCTTCAGCGAGATCGCCTTACCGCTGACGGTCCCCTGGAGGGTCAGGCCGCTCGCGATCGAGGCCGGCACGAGCTGCGTCAGGTTCGGCAGCGTCGAGATCACGCCGAACTCCTTCGCGTAGTTCGCGAGCTGTAGCAGCTGCCGCCGGTCGATCAGAGAGCTCCACACCGGCAGGCGAATGTTCCGGATCGCCGGCGGGAGCAGCGCCCGGACCTCGTCGGGATGCGCCTGCGCGTAGGCGAGCGACTGCGACATCGCGTCGTGGAACTTCGTCGCGAGCCCGGGGTTCTTCGTCGTCCAGTCGTGCAGCGCCACGTACGTTCCGATCGGGAAGTACTTGCCGAGCACCGGTCCCGGCGCCATCACGACCCTCGCCCCGTCCAGCGTCAGGGCCTGCGTCACGAAAGGCTCGGGCGCCCACATCGCGTCGATCTGGCCGTTCGCGAGCGCCGTCCGCATCGCGGGGAACGGGATGGCGACGAGCTTGATCGAGCCCGGGTCGACGCCGACCTTCTTCAGCGCCGCTTTGATCATCACCTCGCCGACGCCCTTCAGCGCGTTGACCGCGATCGTCTTGCCGGCGAGGTCAGCGGGCGAGCGGATCGAGCTCGAGCCCTTGACCATGATGTTCTGCCAGTTGTCCGCCTCCGAGGTCGCCTCGACGTCGCTGGCGGAGACGGTCGTGACCGGGATCCCCTGCGTCCGCGCGATCATCGCCGGCACCCAGCCGATGTAGCCGATGTCGCCGTTCCTGTTCGCCATCGCGAGGACGATGTCGTTGCCGCTCTGGAAGACGACCTTCTTGATCTCGAGCCCCTGGGCCTGGAAGAACCCCTTGGCGATCCCGACGTCGAGCGGGAAGCCGTTCGCGATCGGCAGCGTGTCGAGGGTGAGCGTGACCAGCGCGCGCTCCCTCTGCTTCGGCGCGCCACCTGCAGGCCCGACGAGCGCGAGCAGGGCGACCGCCGCTGCGGCGAGCGCGATCCCTAGAAGACGACTCTTCGTGGCTCTCATCCCATCCCTCCTTGACACGTCGCGTCCAGACGTCACGGAAACGCGGGCGATTATGCGAGATCGGGCGTCGAAATGCTAGGAGCCTGTCCCGATGAGTGGAACGCGGGGGCGGCCCGCGCGAGCCGCCCCGCCTTCGAGCTACGTCACCGTGAACGACTGCGTCAGCTTGCTGCCCGAGCCGTAGCGGTAGGTGCCGGCCCTGAGCGCGACCGTCCAGGTGACGGTGCCGGTGCCGGCGACGCTCGTCGAGCGCCGCACCCCCGGGCCGACGAGGCGGAAGCTCGCCGTCTTCGAGCGGTCGGTGACGGCGAAGTTGTACGTGCCGGCCTTCACCGTCTTCACGGGCTTGCCGCTCAGCGTGAACCGCGTCGACTTGCCGACGATCACCTGGAAGGTCTGGCCGCTGAGGATGGTGCCCGGCACGAGCTTGTTGAAGTTCGGGAGCGTCGTGATCACGCCGAACTCCTTGGTCAGCTGCGCGAGCTCGAGCAGCTGCGCGCGGTCGATCAGCGGGCTCCACACCGGCAGCCGGATGTTCCGCAACGCGGGCGGCAGGAGCGCGCGGATGTCGTCCGGATGCGTCTGTGAATACGCGAGCGCTTGGTTGATCGCGGTGCGGAACCGCTTGGCGAGCCCGGGGTTCTTCGCCGCCCAGTCCTCGAGCCCGACGTAGCACCCGTTCGGCCAGTACCGGCCGAGCGTCGGCCCCGGCGCGAGGACGATCCGCCCGCCGTCGCCGAGGATCTGGGAGAGGAACGGCTCGGGCGTGTGCGCGGCGTCGACCTGCCCGTTGTTCAGAGCCGTGCGCATCGCCGGAAACGGGATCGCGACCAGCTTGACGGAGTTCGGGTCGACGCCGACCTTCTTCAGCGCCCCGCGGACGACGACCTCGGCCAGGCCCTTCAGCGCGTTGACCGCGATGGTCTTCCCGGCGAGGTCCGCAGGCGAGCGGATCGAGCTCGAGCCCCTGACGACGACGTTCTGCCAGTTGTCGTCCGCCGAGGTCCCTTCGACCTCGCTGGCGGCGACGACCTGGACGGGGATGCCCTGCGTCCGCGCGATCATCGCCGGGACGTAGCCGATGTAGCCGATGTCGCCGTTGTGGTTCGCCATCGCGAGCACGATGTCGTTGCCGCTCTGGAGGACCTGCTTCTTGATCTGGATCCCCTGCTTCTCGAAGAAGCCCTGCTTGATCCCGACGTCCAGCGGGAAGCCGTTCGCGATCGGGAGCGTGTCGACCGTGACCGTGTCGAGCTGCCGTCTCGTCGGCGAACCGGCCGACGGTGCGGCGAGGACGGTGGTCGCCCCCACGATCGCCGCGAGGACGGCGATCCGCAGCCAGCGAGTGTTCATGGGTCCCTCCTGCCCGTTAAACGACACTTCACACTGTTAAGCGGGAATTATCCAGTTGCAGGGGACGAGGTCAACGTCTCCGCAGGAACCTGCTCGCGCTTGATCAGGCGGTAGACGTGTGCCCGGAGGTGCGCGAACTCGGTGAGCTCCTTCGTCTCGATCTGGTCGCGCGGGCGCGGGAGGTCGACCTTGATCAACTCCTTCACCTCCGTCGGAGCGTGGGTCAGCACGACGATCCGGTCGGAGAGGTACACGGACTCGTCGATGTCGTGCGTGACGAACAGGATCGTGATGTTGAACTCCTCCCGGACGCGCAGAACGAGGTCCTCCAGGTCGCCCCGCGTCTGCGCGTCGACGGAGGCGAAGGGCTCGTCCATGAGGAGGATCGAGGGCTGGTAGGCGAGCGCCCGCGCGATCGCGACCCGCTGCTGCATTCCGCCCGAGAGCTGCCATGGGTAGCGGTCCATGAACCGGACGAGCCCGACTGCCCCGAGGGCCTCCTCGACGAGCGACATGCGCTCGCGCTTGCTCAGCGGCTTGTGCCGGAGCGGGAGGAGAACGTTGTTCCGGACCGACGCCCACGGCATCAGCGACCGGCTGTACTCCTGGAAGACGAGCGCCATCTCCTCGGGCGGCTCGACGACGCGGCGACCGCGCAGCAGGACCTCGCCCCCGCTCGGCCGCAGCAGGCCCGCGATGCACTTCAGCAGCGTCGTCTTGCCGCACCCCGAGGGGCCGACGACGCACACGAACTCTCCAGCTTCGATCGTGAACGAGACGTCGCCGATCGCGTGCGTCGCCGTCTCGCCGGTGCCGTACGTCTTCGTCAGGTGCCTGATCTCGAGCATCGCTATTGCGGGGTCGCCGCCCGCCAGCCGCGGTGCCACGCGAGCACGCGGCGTTCGGCGAGGATGAACAGGAGGTTGAGAACGTAGCCGAGGACGCCGATCAGGAGGATCGCCGCCCACATGGGGACGAGCTGAAAGGTGTTCTTCGAGATCAGCAGCACGTAGCCGACGCCGCTCGTGCTCGAGAAGTACTCGCTGAGCACCATCATGATCACCGCCAGCGCGAGGCTGTTCCGCATCCCGGCGACGATCTGCGGCAGGGCCGCGGGCAGCACGATCCGCGCGATGCGCTCGTGCCAGGGAACGCCGTAGGACCGCGCCGTCTCGATCAGGGTCGGCTCGATCCCGCGAACGCCGTCGATCGTGTTCAGGAGCACCGGGAACAGGCAGAAGAACGCGATGAACGAGACCTTCTGCACGTTGCCGATCGAGTGCAGCAGGACGATCGAGATCGGGAGCAGGGCGGGCGGCGGGATCGCGCGCCAGTACTCGATGTGCGGCATCGCCGCCTTGCGGGCAACGCTCGAGAGGCCGAGCGGGACGCCGAGCGCGACGCCGGCGAGCACCGCGATCGCGAAGCCGAGACCGATCCGCTCCAGGCTCGGCACGACGTGCGTTCCGAACTGGGCGAACAGCCACAGCTCCTGGAACTTGTCCAGGATCGTCGTCGGCTTCGGGAACTTCGGGTCGTCGGCGGAGATCGTCCACAGCTGCCAGCCGACCAGGATCAGGATCGGAACGGCCACCTCGGCGGCGACCTTCGTGATCCGGTAGGTGCGGGCGCTCACGCGACGGCCTCCCGCTGCGAGGGGTGCCAGCGCAGCGCCCACCGCTCGACGCGCGTGACGGCGAAGTGGATCGCGACGCCGAGGAACCCCGTCGCGAGCGCGAGCGCGTAGAGCTGCTCGTTCAGCCCGAACGACTCCGCGAAGTTGACCTTCTGGCCGAGCCCCGGGATGCCCATGAACAGCTCGGCGGTGAACGCCAGGATCAGGGCGACGGTCGACGAGATGCGGGCGCCCGTGACGATGTAGGGGACGGCGCTCGGCAACGTGATCCGGTAGAGGCGCTCCAGGGGACCCACTCCGAACGACCGCGCCGTGTCGACGGCGAGCGGGTCGACGTCGCGGACGCCGTACATCGTCTGGACGAGCAGCGGCCAGAACGCACCGAACGTGGCGAGGAAGATCTCGCTGCGGATGTTGGTCCCGAGCGTCAGGAAGAGGAGCGGGATCAGCGCCGCCGACGGGATCGGCCGCAGGAACTCGATCGGGACGCGGAACGCCGCCGCGGCGAGCGGGCTCGACCCGAGCGCGATGCCGATCGGGATCGCGAGCGCGGCCGCGAGCCCCAGCCCGATCGCCCAGCCACGGACCGTCTGGCCGAACGCGATCCAGAACGACGAAGTCTGCACGAGCGTCCACAGCTCGCTGACCGTCGTGCTCATCGCCGGCAGGTCGCGCTCGACAATCGTGCCGGTCTGCGAGACGAGCTCCCACAGGCCGAGAGCCGCCGCGACCGAGAGCAGGGGGATCGAGTAGTCGAGCGCCTTCCGAGCCTGCACTAGTACCCGATGCGCTCCGAGATCGCCGCCGCCGTCCGTTTCAGCTTCGGCCCGAGCCGCTCCACGAGGACCTCGATCGGAGCGGCCGTGCGATGCACCGCGAAGTTGATCGCGGCGATCACGTCACCGGTCTGGCCGACCACCGGCGCGGCGATCGAGCGCAGGCCGTATGCGAGCTCCTCGTTGTTGACCGCGAGCCCCGCCTCGCGGACCCGGGCGAGCTCGGTTGCCAGGGAGTCCGGGTCCGTCAGCGTGTTCGGGCCGCGCTCCGCGAAGTCGATCTCGCCGACCCGCCGACGCTGCTCCTCCTCGGGCAGAAACGCGAGGAGCACCTTCCCCATCGAGGTGCAGTACGCCGGGAGGCGCGAGCCGACGTGGAGGTTGAGGTCGATCTCGCGCTGGCCCTGCTGCGAGGTCCGGCAGCGCTCGATGTAGACGATGTCGACGCCGTCGAGGATCGCCATGTTCACGGTGTGGCCCGTCTCGTCGCTGAGTCGCTGGAGGTGCGGCGCGGAGATCTCGCGCAGCTCCATCGAGTTGATCGCCGAGAAGCCGAGGTCGAGCACGCGCGGGCCCAGGCGGTACTTCCGCGTCTGCGCGTCCTGCTCGAGATAGCCGAGCGCGGCGAGCGACGCCACGTAACGGTGGACGGTGCTGCGCGTCAGGCCGACGTCGCGGGCGAGCTCGCTGATCCCGAGCAGCGGGCGGCCGGAGCGGAACGCGGACAGGATCGCCAGGCCGCGCGCGAGGGATTGCGAGTACGCGCCGGTCTCCGCGGTCCGCGCCATGTCCCGGATACTAGAACACCGTCTCGCGGTGTGAACGCTCCGGTCAGCCGACGGTCGCTTTGGTGCGCCAGCCTTCCGCGTACGAGGTCCGGGCGACCTCCGAGTACGGGCAGGGGCTGACCACGGCCCGGATCTCGGTCTGCGCGTGCCGCTCGACGACGGGCTTCGCCGAGCCGCCGTTCTCCTCGCCCCACACGAGAATCACCTCGGTGCCGATCTCGACGTCGACGTCGATCATGGCGAGCGAGAGCATCGAGCGCTCGTTGTAGCTGTAGCCCGAGAAGGTCGAGACGCCGACGGTGCGGCCGTCGTGGAGCACCTTGTCGTACGGCCACGTGGAGTAGTTCGAGAGCGGAAGGTCGATGTACTTCGCCGGGTCGCCCTTCTCGAAGAGCGTCTGCATCGCGGCCGCGACGTCCTCGCCGTTCCAGGCGAGCGTCACCTTCCTCCGCCTCGGCTCGTCGCCCAGCGCCTCGAGCGCCTCGCGGCCGACGAAGTCGTGGTCGAACTTCACGAACGGCCAGTACCCGAGCTCGTGGGGGGTCAGGTAGTAGTCCTCGATGTCGTCCGAGTAGAAGCTGCCGCCGAGCGAGCCGGTCGCCTCGTACCAGTTTGCGGGCAGCCACTGGCGGTAGGCCTTCAGGTCGTCACCGGTGAAGATCGCCGGCAGCGGGCACGGGATCCACCCGGACTCGAGCGTGTTCGTCGCGTAGACGCGGGAGCCGACCTGGGCGAGGCCGAAGTCGCGGCCCGCCTCTACGAGCGCGCCGCGGACGTCCTCCGCCTCTTCCCACGGGCCGAAGAGCTCGCGCCCGGGGACGCCCGACATGCCGTGGTGGAGAGCACGGACCGTGCGGCCGCCGATCGTCAGCTCGCCCATGTTGAAGAACTTGAGCTCCGGCAGCGGCCCGCCGATCGCCTTCTCGAGCACCTGGATCGCGTTCGGCCCCTGCACCTGGAAGCGGTACAGCTTCCGCCGGCCGGTCGGGTTGACCGCCGTGCGCTCGTCACGCTCGAGCGTGACGTCGTAGTCGCCGGTCTCGGCGTGGTATTGCACCCAGTTGTGCGCGGAGGGGCGGCCGACGAGGCTGAGCCGGTTCTCGTCCAGGTAGAAGAGGATCGCGTCGCCGATCACGTAGCCGGCCGGCGTGCAGGCGACGAACTGCTTCGCCTTGTTCACCTGGAAGTTCTCGAACGTGTTGACGCCGAGGTGGGAGAGGAGCTTGATCGCGTCCGGCCCCTCGATGTAGAGGTCGGTCATGTGATGCGACTGGTCGAAGAGCGCCGCGGTCTCCCGCCACGCGCGCTGCTCGTCGCGCCAGTTCGTGAACTCGGCGGGCACCTTCGGGTAGACGTAGGGCCCGATCTGCGAGTTGCGCGCCAGCTCGACGGGGCTGCCCGCCTCTTGCAGGCGGTCTTCGAGGCTCTTGTGCGTCATGTCGGCCTGACCTCCCTCTGAGCTTCGGAGCCAATCGTAGTGGAGCCCGGGCGCTTCTCCTGAGCCCAGCTCCACGTGTCGATCAGCCGGTTGAAGGTGAAGTAGTGGAACCCCGCGATGTTCAGCTTGGGGTCGCCGATGTGCGGTGCGAGCGTGTCCTGGAGACGGTCGGCGGAGCTCGCGGAGATGCGCAGAAGGTTCCGGAGCCCACGCTGCTTCCGCAGGAACGCGAGCGACGGCCCGACGCCGACCTGGATCGAGATCTCGAGCAGCTTCTTGCGGTCCACGAGCCCGGGGAGCCCGATCAGGATCGGCAGCTCGAGACCGGTGCGGCGGGTGTCGCGGATCCAGCGGAGCAGCGCGCTGGAGTCGAAGCAGAGCTGCGTGGTCACGTAGTCGGCGAGGCCGCTCTTCTCGGCGAGGGCGGCGGCGAGCGTCGCATCGTCGATCAGCGGGTGGCCTTCGGGATAGCCGGCGATTCCCAGCGTGCGCGGGCGGTCCGGGTGCCCGGCGATCACCGGCAAGAGGTCGACCGCCGAGGGGTAGAGGCCGTACGGGTGGACCGCGTCGCCGCCGATCACGAACGCGTCGTCGACGCCGGCGGCCGCCATCGCCGCGAGCAGCTCGTCCAGGTGGGCCTGGTCGCGCACCATGCGGGCGGCGAGGTGGACGGTGACGGCATGGCCGAGCTCGCGCAGGCGGCCCGCGACCTCCACCGTCCGGTCCGGGCCGTGCCGGGGCGAGCACGTGACCGTCAGACGGACGGGCTGCGGAAGGCGTGCGGCCTCCTCTTCCCCGCGGGCGAACGGCAGGACTTCGAAGCGGTCGCTCATGCCGCGCTCACGTCCGGCGTGCCGTAGGTGTGGAAGCTCTCGATCGTCGTCACGCCCCAGAACTGGCCGCGCGCGCGTTCTGCGGAGGTCCACGTGACGGGCTCGAAGTCCGGGTCGTAGACGAAGTAGCCCCCGGTCGTCACCTCGATCCGGTTGCCGCCCGGCTCGAACCCGTACAGGAAGAACCCCTGTGCGACGCCGTGCTTGGAAGGCGCGGCCTCGATGTAGACGTCGTTGTCCACGAACAGGTCGGCGGCGCGGAGGCACTCCTCGCGCGTGTCGACCCAGAACGCGAGGTGGTGCAGCCGCCCGCGGGCGCCGTAGGCGTCGGCGACGTAGATCAGCTCGTGGGCGGCGATCGAGAGGCTCAGCCAGGCACCTGTCTCGGTGCCGTCGTCCAGCTCGATCCGCTCGTAGAGGCGGTAGCCGAGCACCTCCTGCGCGAAGAGGCGGCTCGCGCGCACGTCGGCCGCGAGGACGTTGACGTGGTCGAGCCGCTTGACGGAGGCGCCGCGGCCGACGTAGCGCTGCGGCTGGTTCCGCCAAGACGGGCGGAGGTGCTCGGGTGCGACGTACCGCTCGGCTTCGTAGTACAGCTCGAAGACGTGGCCGTCCGGATCCGTGAAGCGGTAGGCGGGGCCGTGGCCGACGTCGCCGTCGAGCCAGCCCCGGCCGAGGCCGGTCTCCTCGATTGCGGCGACGCGGCGGTCAAGGGCCTGCGGGCTCCACGTGCGCAGGGCGACGTGGCCCAGGCCTGCGGTGGGCGATTCGGTCAGCTTCAGGCTGTAGCGGAGGTAGTCACCCCAGCCGCGCAGGTAGACGGACTGGCCGGCGCGTGCCTCCTCCTCCATCCCGAGGACGTCGACGAAGAAGCCCAGGCTCTCCTCCGGCTTCGGGGTGAGTAGCTCGGCGTGGCCGATGCGTGCGACATCGTGAAGCGGTTCCGCTGCGACGACGTTCACCGCTCCACCAGCTGCCGAAGGCCGTCGAGGTCGTACGAGAGCGCACCCGCCTCGAGCTTCGCGCGCTTCTCCCGCTCGCGGTCGGCACGGTCGCGTGCGCCGGCCAGCACCTCGTCGACCCGCTCGTGCTCGACGACGACCGCACCGTCCGCGTCGAGGACGACGGCGTCGCCCTGGCGGATCGTCGCGCCGCCGACCTGGACGGGCGCGCCGATCTCTCCGGGCGTGCGCTTCTCGGCGCCGCGCACGCGGACGTACCGTGCCCAGATCGGCAGCCCGAGCTCGCGGAGCTCCTCGACGTCGCGGACGGCGGCGTCGACGAGCAGCGCGGCAACGCCGCGTCCCTTCGCCTGGGTGGCGAGCAGGTCGCCGACGAGCGCGACCGGGGCCGGGTCGGGCATCGTCAGCACGAGCACCTCCCCCGGCTCGGCCTCTGCGACGGCCGCGTGCACCATCAGGTTGTCGCCCTGCCCGCAGCGGACCGTCCGCGCCGGGCCTGCGGCGCGCGAGCCCGGGACGACCTGGATCAGCGGTACGTCGACGACCTGCGACCGGCCCGCCGCCTCGTGAACCGTGGCCGAGCCGAGTCGAGCGAGCTCCGCGAAGCTCGAGCTCACGGGAGCTCCGCATTGACAATGCCTGGCACGGTCGAGAGGCTCACAGCGCGCTCACGACCTGCGGTGTCACCCGCTGGAAGGCCTCGGCGTACTTGATCGCGGCGTTGCCGGACGAGCGCCGCGCGTGGTTCCCGCGCTGCTCCGCCCGCTGGGCGTAGTACGTCTGGAGGTATGCCTGCGCCTTCATCTCCGCCATCGCCGCCCGTTTCTGCTCGATCACCGGCGTGATGTCGACGAACGTGGTCGGCGTGAAGTTGCAGAGCTCCGGCTGGTGCGGCTCGAAGAGGAGGAGCTCCGGCGGCTCGACCGTCTCGAACGCGCTCGGCACCCCCGCGCCCGCGGCGAGGGCACGCGCCCGCTCGACCGCACGGAAGGCGACCGCGTGGTCGGGGTTGAACGGATCGGTGTCGGTGTGCGTGATCAGGACGTCCGGCGCGAACGAACGGATCTGGTCGGCGACCGCGACGAGCCCGTCGCGGTCGATCTCGAGCGGGTAGTCGCCGAGGTCGAGGCACTCGAAGTCCGCGCCGAGCGCCGCCGCCGCCCGCTGTGCCTCGCCGTGCCTGACCTCCTTGACACGCTCGACCGTCTGGCCTGGCTCCTTCCACAGCTCTCCGGACTCGCCATGTTCTCCGTACGACAGCGCGACAACCCGGGCCGAACCGCCGCCCGTGGTCGCGACCGCGACCGCGCCGCCCGCGCGCCACACGAAGTCCGCCGAGTGCGCGCCGATCACGAGCAGCCTCCGGCTCACGCCGCCTCGGCCACTTCGCGGGAGCGCGCCACGACCATCTCGCGGATCTCGTCGTCGTCGAACCCCGCCTCGAGCAGGCGGTCGGCCCAGATCGCGAGGCCGTCCTCGACCGGCGGGTAATCGGGATTCCCGCAGTCGCTGGAGAAGAAGTTCCGCTCGATGCCGACCGCCCGGACGCCGTCGAAGACGTGCTCGAACGTCGTCTTGCCGCTGTACGGCGTCGTCAGGCACCGCTCGATCAGGCAGCCGCGCTGCGCGAGTGCGACCTGGTCGTCGATGGAGAACCGCTGGCACGTGAACTCCGGGTGAGTGACGACGACAGTCTGCACGCCTTCCTCGAAGGCCCCCTCCACCACGGCGAACGTGTCGTCCCGGGCGAGGTGGGCGGTCGCCAGCACGAGGCCGTGGCGCGCGATCGCCCGCAGCACGTCCCG
This sequence comes from Gaiellaceae bacterium, assembly GCA_035274625.1. Classification (GTDB taxonomy): domain Bacteria; phylum Actinomycetota; class Thermoleophilia; order Gaiellales; family Gaiellaceae; genus DATBLE01. The sequence continues at coordinate 67,051 of DATENZ010000113.1, read as the reverse complement.
CGTCTCGGGCCGCAGCTCACCTCGCTCGTCGGTCACGAGCACAGGCTCCACGCTCAAACCGAGCCCGCGCAGCTCGTGCTGCAGCCGCGCCCACTGCGGCACCTTGTCCCCCGGCTTCGGCTCGGTCCGCCCCGCCGTCTCGGCCGGCGAGTCGACCGTCGGCATCCAGACGATGCGCGCGCCTTCGCGAGCGGCGATCTCGACCGCGAGCGCGTTCATCCCGCCGACCGCCCAGTTCAGCGTCAGCGTTCCGAGCACGCGCACTCCGGGCACGAGCTCGCTGACGACCTGCGCCCGCTCGGCCGTCGACGTGTAGTGCGATTTCAGCGCGAACCCCGCGAGCCCGACCTCCGCACACCGGGCCGCGAGACCGCGGTCGTCGATCCGGCGCTGGGGGACGTCCGGCGCGACGTGGACGTGCAGGTCGTACGCCCCTTCGACCAGCCCGCGTCCCCGCTCGCTCGGCCCCACGGCGCAACTCTATGCGATTGTTGACAAAATCGGTGGCGATGTCGTTGACGGCATTCGACAGCCTCCGTGAGGCGATCATCCGCGGCGACCTCGGCCCCAATGCCCGCCTCGTCGAGGCCGACATCGGCGTGACGTTCCGGATGTCCCGCGGCGCGGTCCGCAACGCGCTCATCCGGCTCGAGCAGGAAGGGCTCGTCGTCCGCGAGCCGCATCGCGGTGCGCGCGTGCGCCACGTCAGCGACGAGGAAGCCGTCGAGATTCTCCAGGCGCGGGCCGTCCTCGAAGGCCTCGCAGCCCGTCAGGCGGCGGAGCGGATCGACGACGGGGGCCGCGCCCGGCTGGAGGCGTGCCTCGCGCGGCATCGCGACCTGCTCGAGCGCGGCGACCTGCTCGGCGCATCCGACGCGAACGCGGATCTCCACGCTGCGCTGCTCGAGATCTCAGGGCACAGCACGGCGCAGCGTCTGATCGACGCCCTCAACTCCCAGACCGTGCGCTACCAGTACCGCACGATCCTCATCCCCGGACGTCCCGCCGCCTCCCAGGCCGAGCACGCTGCGATCGTCGAAGCGGTCGACGCCGGCCGCCCGGACAGAGCCGAGCGCGCGATGCGCACGCACCTCTTCAACGTGGCCAAGGCCGTCCGGCGCGGCTTCCCGGGCGGGATCGACCGGGCCAGCCGCGGCGTCATCTAGACCACCCGGATAGGCTCGTGCCGACGAACGACTGAAAGAGGAGGGAGATGGCCACGTCGACACCGGTTGCGTCCTTCCCCAGTCCCTACGAGATCGAGACGCCGCCCGGCTGCGAGGGCTGGGAGGAGATGTACCCGTACTACGCGCTTTTCGACGAGCGGCGGCGGGAGGCCGACGAGCAGCGCTTCTGGTTCTGGAACTCGATGCACTTCCCGCTGCCGATGCCTGCGTTCGACGCGATGTGCATCGACTCCCCGTACCAGGCGCTCGGCACCTGGCAGAACCGCGTCTTCGCAGTGCCGCCGGCGATGGGCATCGACTACCGGTGCGTGAACGGCTACATCTACATCTCCGGCAACCCGGTCACCGATCCCGCGAAGGTGGCGGAGCGCGCCGAGTTCTTCCAGAAGCGCGCGGGCTACTACTTCGAGAACTGGGAGACGCTCTACGAGAGCTGGAAGTCGAAGATGGCCGCGCTGATCGGCGAGCTGGAGGACCTGCGCGTCCCGGAGCTCGCGGAGTACGAGCGCGACGACGTCGCGTTCCGGGACGACGGGCACACGTCGTTCTACGAAGTGCTCGACGCGTACAGCCGCGCCCTCCGGCTCTGCGACCAGATGTGGCAGCACCACTTCGAGTTTCTGCTGCTCGGCTACGGCGCCTACGCCACGTTCGCCGACGTCTGCAAGGCGAACCTGCCGGACATCCCCGACCAGCACATCGCCCAGATGGTCGCGGGGATCGACGTGGTCCTGTTCAAGCCCGACGCCGAGCTCCGCCGCCTCGCGCGCCTGGCCATCGACCTCGAGGTCGATCCCGCCTTCGTCGAGGGACGCTCGCCCGGAGAGATCGACGCCGCGCTGATGGAGAGCGACCCGGGCCGGCGCTGGCTCGAGGAGCTGGAGAAGGTGAAGCACCCGTGGTTCAACGTCGCGACGGGCGACGGCCTCTACCACTACTACGGCAGCTGGCTGGACGATCCCGCGATTCCCTACGCCTCGCTGATCGGCCACATCGCCGCGCTGAAGGCAGGAGAGGACATCGAGCGGCCGACGGAGCAACTCGCGCGCGAGCGCGACCGGCTCGCGGAGGAGTACGGCGCGCTCCTCGGCGACGACGCGCGCAAGGCCTTCGACGAGCTGCTCGCGCTCTCACGCCGGGTCTTCCCGTACGTCGAGGAGCACAAGTTCTACGCCGACTACTGGTTCCTGACGCGCTGGTGGAACAAGATCCGCGAGTTCGGCGCGCTGCTCGCCGAGCACGGGTTCCTCAACGACGGCGAGGACGTCTTCCAGCTCTCGCGCCACGAGGTCGCTTCGGCCCTGGACGAGCTCGTGCTCGCCTGGGCGACCGGCGGCGAGCCGCTCGGGCCGAAGCACTGGCCCCCGATCGCGGCTCGGCGGAAGGCGCTGCTGGAGAAGCTCGCCGACTGGACGCCTCCGCCCGCGCTCGGTGTCGCACCCGATGCGGTGCGCGACCCGGCGCTGATCATGCTCTGGGGGATCACGACCGAGCGCGTCCGCGACTGGGCGCGAAGCCAGGACGGCGGCACCGAGCTGACCGGCGCAGCGGCGTCGCCGGGCGTCGTCGAGGGCGTCGCCCGCGTCGTGAAGACGGTGAAGGAGATCTCCGACGTACGCGAGGGCGAGATCCTCGTCTGCAGCATCACCTCGCCCGCCTGGGCGCCGATCTTCTCGAAGATCACCGCGGCCGTCACCGACATCGGCGGCGTCATGTCGCACGCGGCGATCGTCTGCCGCGAGTACGGCCTGCCGGCCGTCGTCGGCACCGGCCGCGCGACCGCCCAGATCCGGACCGGGCAGACGATCCGGGTCGACGGGTCGGCAGGGACGGTGACGATCGTCGGATGAGCGTAGGCTCGACGGAGCTCATCAATGAGCGGAGGTGCCGGCTTTGCCGGCGCCGGGAGCGGGCGCACTGACGCGGCCGTTGACGCTTCCACTCGCCGAGCTGGGCGCAGCGGACAGCTCCGCGTTCGGCGGCAAGAGCTCGGCGCTCGGCGAGCTGATCGCGGCGGAGATCCCCGTTCCGCCCGGCTTCGCGGTGTCGACCGCGGCCTACCGCGCCTTCGTAGAGGCGGGCGGGCTGGAACGGATGATCGAGTCGGCCCTCGCCCGCGTCGACCCGGACGACGTCGAGAGCGTCGGGGCGGCGTCGCACTCGATCGACGAGGCGATGCGGTCGGCGCCCGTGCCGGAGACGGTGCGCGCCGAGATCGTGGAGCGGTACGCGGAGCTGAGCGGCGAGCCGCCGGTGGCCGTTCGCTCCAGCGCCCTCGGCGAGGACAGCCACGAGGCGACCTTCGCCGGTCAGCAGGAGACGTATCTGTGGGTGCGTGGCGCCGACCACGTCTGCGACGCGGTCCGCGACTGCTGGGTCAGCCTCTACAGCCCGCCCGCGATCACCTACCGCGCCCGGCTCGGCCAGACGGCCGCCGCGATGGGCGTCGCCGTCCAGCTGATGGTCGACGCGGCGGTCTCCGGCGTCATGTTCACCTGCAACCCGGTGACCGGCGACCGGAGCATGGTCGCCATCAATGCGAGCTGGGGCCTCGGCCTGGCCGTCGTCGGCGGCGAGGTGACGCCGGACGACTACCTCGTCAGCAAGGTGACGCGCGAGGTCGTGCGCGAGCACGTCCACTCGAAGGAGGCAGAGTACGTGCCGGACGCCGGCGGCCACGGCGCGGTGCGGGTGGACGTGCCGGAGGAGAGGCGAGTGGCGGCATGCCTGGACCGGCCCGCGCTCGATGCGCTCGTCGAGGTCGGCCGCAGGGTCGAGGGGCACTTCGGCTCGCCGCAGGACATCGAGTGGGCGATCGCGCGAGGCGCCGAGCTGCCGGCAAGCCTCTTCGTCCTCCAGTCCCGTCCGGTCACCGCAGCGCCCGCGCAGGAGCAGAAGCCCGCTCCGGCGTCCGCGCTCTCGCTCCTGATGGGCACCTTCGGCGCCGGTCGCGACACGTAGCCGTGGCCCTCAGCGACGACGACGTCAGCGAGATCCTGCGGCTGATCGACGAGTCGGAGCTCGACGAGCTGCGCGTCGAGACCGAGGGCTTCTCGCTCCACGTCCTCCGCGGCGGCGAGCCGGCGCCGTCCGAGCCCGCGCCGGAGGCCGTCGCGGCGAGCGCGGACGGCGCGGCCACGATCGACTCTCCGATGCTCGGCACCTTCTACCGCGCCGAGGCTCCCGGCGCGCCGCCGTTCGTCGAGGTCGGCTCGCGCGTGGAGCCGGCGACGACGGTCTGCATCATCGAGGTGATGAAGATGATGAACTCGATCCCCGCGGGCGTCGCCGGCACGATCGCCGAGATCTGTGTGGAGAACGCGCAGCTCGTCGAGCACGGGCAGCCGCTCTTCCGGATCACGCCGTGAGCCGCGTCGTCGACATCGTCGACACGACGACGCGCGACGGGAACCAGAGCCTGTGGGGCGCGACGGGCCTGACCGCGCGCGACATCCTCTCGGTCGCGCCGACGATCGAACGCGTCGGCTTCCACGCGCTCGACTTCACCTCGAGCACGCACATGGCGGTGTCCGTGCGCTTCCACCGCGAGGACCCGTGGCAGCTGATCCGGTTGATGCGCGCGGCCCTGCCGACGACGCTCCTCAACTTCATCACGACCGGCATGCGCTTCATCGCGTGGCAGCCGTGCGACGAGGAGGTGATGCGGCTCGCGTATCGCTGCGTCGTCGGGAACGGCATCCGCCGCTTCCAGATCGCCGACCCGTCGAACGATCCGGACGCGCTGCGGAAGACGGCGCGGATGGCTCGCGAGGCGGGAGTCGAGGAGATCGTCGTCGGGCTGACCTACTCGATCAGTCCGGTGCACACGCACGGCTACTACGCCGACCGCGTCCGCTCGCTGGTCGACTGCGCGGACATCGACCGCTTCTACCTCAAGGACCCCGGCGGGCTGCTAACCCCGGACGCGGTGCGCGAGCTCGCGCCGCACTTCCTCGCCACCGGCCGCACAGTCGAGCTGCACAGCCACTGCACGATCGGGCTCGCGCCGTTCGTGTACGCGGTCGGGCTCGAGGCGGGCTTCCACGTCCTCCACACCGCCGTCGGGCCGGCGGGCAACGGGACGTCGCAGCCGACCGCGGAGTCGACGATCCGCAACCTCGAGGCCGAGGGCTACACGCACGGGCTCGACCTCGGAGCGCTCGCGGAGATGTCCGAGCACTTCCGGCAGCTCGTGGACGAGAAGGGGCTGCCGCCGGGGGCGCCGCGCGAGTACGACGCCGCGTATTACCGTCACCAGCTGCCCGGCGGAATGGTGACAACGACGAAACGGATGCTCGGCGAGGTCGGCCGGCCGGAGCTCTTCGAGGCGGTCCTGGAGGAGGTGACGCGCGTGCGCGGCGAGATGGGCCATCCGATCCTCGTCACGCCGGTCTCGCAGCTCGTCGCCACGCAGGCGTTCCGGAACGTGATCGACCCCGAGCGCTGGCTCAACGTGTCCGACGAGACGGTGCGCTACTTCCTCGGCCATTACGGCGAGCCCGCGGCGCCGGTCGATCCGGACATCGCGGACCGGGTGCTGTCGCGGCCGCAGGCGGAGCAACTCCGTGACGCGCAGCCGGTCAGCCTCGACGGCGCCCGGGAGCGGTTCGGCACCCGGCTCTCCGACGAGGAGCTCCTCCTTCGCCTGACGATGCCGGCGGAGCAGGTCGATGCGATGCGTCCGATCGACCCCGCGGCTCCGGCTGCATCGCCGACGCGAGCGCCGATCGTGCGCCTCCTGCGCGAGGTCGAGCGGCGGCGGTCGATCACGTACCTCCGCGTCGAGAAGGACGACGACCTGGTCGTGTGGCGCCGTGCGGGTTGACGACTGCCGCGGCTTCGTCTTCGACGTCGACGGCACCCTCGTGCACCGGGCGGGCGAGGAGGTCCTCCCCGTGCCGGGCGCGCGCGAGTTGCTCGACGCGATCCGCGCGTCCGGGCGGCCGTTCGTGTGCTTCACCAACGGGAGCCACATGGCCCCGCAGGCGTTCGCCCGCGAGCAGCGCGCCGCCGGCTTGCCGATCGAGGACGACGAGTTCCTGACGCCGCTCTGCAGCGTGCAGGCCTACCTCGAGCGTTTCCGGCGGGACCCCGCCGTGCTCGGGTTCCTGACGGGGCCGGCGCGCGATTACCTCGAGGCATCCGGCGTGCGGCTGGTCGACGGGACCGACGGCGCCGACGCCGTCTTCGTCGCGCACACGAATCAGGCGGACTTCGACGAGCTCGAGCGCGCCGCCCGCGCCGTGCTCGGCGGAGCGCGCCTCCTGACGGGTAGCTACGTCGCCGCCTACGCGGGCGCGAACGGGCCGATCCTCAGTCGCGGAGCGATGATCACGGCTGCGATCGCGAAGGCGAGCGGCGCCCGGCCGACGATCGTCGGGAAGCCGTCGAAGGCTGCCGTCCGCGAGGTCCGCAAACGGCTCGGTGTTCCGACCGAGGAGATCGCGGTCGTCGGCGACGACCTCTTCCTCGACGTCGCGCTCGGCCACCTCGGCGGCTCGCTGACGGTCCTCGTCCGGAGCGGGATCAGCGGCGCGGTCGACCTGAGCCGCGTGCCGGAGAAGCGGCGCCCTCACCTGACGGTCGAGGGCGTGGCGGAGCTCCTTCCGCTGCTCTGAGCTCAGGTGGTGTCTGACACCGGCACGACGAGCTCGGCGAGTAGCTCGGCACTCGCCGACGCGATCCGGGGCTCCACGCCGAGCTCGAGCAGCAGGTCGCGCGCCGCCTCCATCTCGTCCACCCGCCGCGCGGCGTGCTTGCGGCTCCCTTCGACGAGGCGGTCGAGCAGGGGCCGCCCGATCACCGCGGCGATCTCCTCCTCCAGCCACTCCGCGTGGCCGGCGGCCTGGGCCGCCTCCAGGCTCTCGACCACCGACGCGCCGAGGCCTTTCATGAACACCGACCTGACGAGCTTCATCGCCGCGGCGTCCCCACTGCGTGCGGAGACGACCTCGACCGGCATCCCGAGCGGAGCGAAGGCGTCCGCGAAGCGCTGCGCGCCGGGGCCCGACGCGAGGACGGGACCGCGTAGCCCCCGCTCGGGGATCGGCCCGAGCAGCGCGACGTCGGCGAAGCGCTCGCCGACGAGCTCGCCGAGCTCGCGCTTCAGCGCCGGTGCCGCGGTGTTCAGATCGGCGTACAGCGAATTCGCCCCCAGCGCGGGGAGCGCCGACCGCGCGGCCCCGAGGGCCGCCTGCGCGCTGTTCACGCTGAGGACGACATCGGCGCCGGCCACGGCCTCCGCCGGGTCGGCTACACCGCCCTCGACTACAGGGTCGTAACCGCGCACCTCGACGCCCGCTTCGGCGAGGTCGGCCGCGAGTCGACTGCCGGCCTCGCCGAGCCCGAGCAGCGCGACGGTGAGGCTCAACCCCGGTGCGTCGCGTCCTGGAGGGCGCGCCAGACGTTCTCGCCGTTCGCCGGCATGTCGACGTGTCGCACCCCGTACGCGGCCAGCGCGTCGACGACGGCGTTGTGCACCGCAGGAGTCGCGCCGATCGTGCCGGACTCGCCGATCCCCTTCGCGCCGAGCTCGTTCGCCGGGGTCGGCGTCTCCATCTCGACCACCTCCCAGGGCGGCAGGTCCGCCGCCGACGGGAACGCGTATCCGACGAACGTGTTCGTCAGCGGCGTGCCGTCCTCGCCGAACTCGTACGACTCGTACAACGCCTGACCGACGCCGGTCGCGACGCCGCCGTGCACCTGGCCCTCGGCGATCAGCGGGTTGATCAGCGTACCCGCGTCGTCGACCGCGACGAGGCGCTGCAGCTCGACCTCCCCCGTCTCGGTGTCGACCTCGACGACGGCGATGTGCGCACCGAACGGGAAGGTCGGGTAGCTCTCGAACTCCTCCGCCGCCTTCAGCTCGGCGAGCCTTCCGTCGCCCGCGGCACGCGAGGCGATCTCGGTCCACTCGAGCGAGGGTTCCGGGGCGCCGATGACGTGGAACCGACCGAGCCCGGTGTCGAGGACGACGTCCGCCGGGTTCGCCTCGAGATAGTCCGCAGCCAGCTGCTTCGCGTGCTCGACGACGACGTCCGCCGCCGCCCGCGCGGCGGCTCCGCCGATCTGGGTCGACTTCGAGCCGTAGGTGCCCGTGCCCGACCGGATCTCGTCCGTGTCGCCCTTGACGACGCGCACCTTCTCCACCGGGAGCCCGAGCCGCTCGGCCGCGATCATCGCGAAGGTCGTCTCGTGCCCCTGCCCGTGCGAGAACGAGCCCGTGCGAAGCAGTGCGCTGCCGTCCGCCTGCATCTCGACCTCGCCGAACTCCTTCTCGTTGACGCCATTCGTGATCTCGACGTACGTGGACACGCCGATGCCGAGCTGCCGCTGTTGCCCGTTCTGTCGACGACGCGCCTGCTCTGCGCGCAGCTCCTCATAGCCGGCGGCGCGCAGCGCGAGGTCGAGCGCCCCTTCGTAGTCGCCCGAGTCGTACCGGGCTCCGGCCGCCGTCTTGTGCGGGAACGAGTCCTTGGGGATGAAGTTCTTGCGCCGGACCTCGGGCGGATCCATCCCGATGTCGGCGGCGAAGAGGTCGATCGCGCGCTCGATCGCCTGCGAGGCCTCCGGGCGACCGGCACCGCGGAATGCTGCGATCGGGGTCGTGTTCGTCACCACCGCGCGGCCGTCCACCTCGATCTTCGGGATCGCGTAGACGCCGCTCGACATCAGCTCGGTCAGGTGCGGCAGGAAGGCCCCCAGGCCGGCGTAGGCGCCGCAGTCCTGGAGGATGTCGAGGCGGTACGCGAGGATCTGCCCGTCCTTCGTCCCGCCGATCGTGAACTCGAGTCGCTGCCCGCGGCCGTGCACGAGCGCGACCATGCTCTCGCTGCGCGATTCCGTCCAGCGCACGGCCCGGCCGAGCTTGCGCGCGAGCCAGACGACGAGCATCTCCTCGATCCCGGACATCTTCGCCCCGAAGCCGCCGCCGACATCCGGGGCGACGACCCGAAGCTGCGCCGGCTCGATCCCGAGGAACCCCGAGAGCATCATCTTGTCCTGGTGCGGCGTCTGGGTCGAGAGCCAGGCCGTCAACCGCCCGTCCGCCCCGACCTGCGCCGCCGCCGACCGCGGCTCGAGCGGGCACGGCGCCATCCGCCGGCTGACGACGGTGCCGGAGACGACCGTGTCGCAGCCGTCGAACAGCGTCGCGTCGTGGTCGGGCGAGCCCGTTCGCGCAGCCACGTTCGTGCCGGCGTCCGGGAAGAGCAGCGTTTCCTCCTTCGCCGACTCCTCCGGCTCGACCACCACCGGCAGCGGGTCGTAGTCGACGAAGACGAGCTCCGCCGCGTCCACGCCCGTTGCTCGGTCCTCGCTGACGACGATCGCGACGATCTCGCCGACGAAGCGGACGACGTCCGCGGCCACCGGCGGCCGCCCCATCTTCTTCTCCAGGCCCGGCAGCGGCGGCGGGCCGAACGGCGGCAGGCCGACGTCCGCGGCGGTGAACACCTGCACGCCCGGCACCTCTGCGGCTGCCGACGTGTCGACGCCGTTGATGCGGGCGTGGGCGAGCAGCGACCGCACGAAGGTCACGCTGAGCGCGCCCTCGAGCGGCATGTTCTCGACGTACTGACCCTCGCCCCGCAGGAAGCGGGCGTCCTCGCTACGCAGGACTCTGTTGCCGAGGATGCTCATCGTCTACGCGGCGACCGGCGCGGAGCCGACCGTCTGCTGCACAGCTTCGACGATCCGCGCCTCGTTCGGGAGGAGGTACTGCTCCATCGGCTCGCTGTAGGGCACCGTCGCGTCGAGCGCCGTGACCAGCCGGACGGGCGCCTTCAGCGCCGGAAATGCCTCCGACGCGACCTCGGCCGCAATCACCGCCGCCGCCGAGCCGTGCCGGGTCGACTGGTCGACGACGACCAGGCGCCCCGTCTTCTCGACCGACTGGAGGATCGTCGCCGTGTCGAGCGGCGCGAGCGTGCGGGGGTCGATCACCTCCGCCTCGACGCCCTCCTCCGCGAGTTGCTCCGCCGCCGCCAGCGCCTTTCCGACCATCCAGCCGAGCGCGACGATCGTCACGTCGCCACCCTCGCGCCGCACCGCCGCCTCGCCCAGCGGCACGACGTGCTCGCCGTCGGGGACGTCGCCGTGCTCGAGCGTCAGGAGGTAGTGGTGGAAGAAGACGACCGGGTTGTCGTCTCGGATCGACGCCGTCATCAGCCCTTTCGCATCAGCGGCGGTCGCCGGTAGCGCGACCTTCAGCCCGGGCACACCCATGAACATCCCGTAGATCGTGCCCGTGTGCTGCCCGGCCCAGCCGGCGGTGAAGCCGTAGCCGGCCTGGAGCACGATCGGCACCTTCACCTGGCCGGCCGTCATGTAGTGGAAGCGGTTCGCCTCGTTCACGACCTGATCCATGGCGACGAGCATGAACTCGGCCATGTACAGCTGGACGACCGGCCGGTAGCCGGCGAACGCCGCTCCGATCGCCATGCCGATCTCGGCCGTCTCCGAGATCGGCGTCACGCGCACGCGGTCCGAGCCGAACGCCTTCAGGAAGGGATCCTCGTCGTGCGTGGCGATGTTCTGGCCGAAGTACAGGACGGTCTCGTCGCGCTCCATCTCCTGGTGGACTGCCTCGCCGATCGCGGCGATGTACGGGAGCTCGCGTGCCATGGTCGTTCGGCCTCCTCAGGCGTAGACGTAGTCGGTTGCGCGCTCGGGGTCGGGCAACGGGCTCTCGATGCCGAACCGCACCGCCTCGTCCATCTCGGCGCGCGCCTCGTCCGCGATCCGGTCCGCGTCCTCCGCCGAGAGCGATCCGTCCTGCACGAGCCGCGCGCGGAAGCGGGGAACCGGATCGCCGCGCTTGGCCGCCTCGTACTCCTCGGCGTTCCCGAAGACGGTGATCGCCTCGTGCTCCGGGAAGTGAAGCGGCACCCCGGGCGGCGCGATGATGTTCCCGTGGGCGCTGAGCCGGTACACCCGCGACTCGACGAGCGTCGGCCCCTCGCCTGACCGGCCGCGCTCGACCGCGGTTGACACCGCCTCGTGCACCTCGACCGGGTCGCCGCCGTCGACGGTCACCCCCGGCATCGAGTACGCCTTGGCCTTGACGGCGAGTGGCTCGCCGGCGGCAGCGTTTGCGTCCTCCTGCTCGACCCGCGTGACGACGTTGTAGCTGTTGTTCTCCATGACGAACACGACCGGCAGCTTCCACAGCGACGCGATGTTCAGCGATTCGTGGAAGGCGCCCTGCTTCGCGGCGCCGTCGCCGAAGAAGCTGAGCACGACCTGGCCGCGGCCGCGGATCTGCGCCGCGTACGCGGCCCCGCAGGCGTGCGGGATCCCCTGGCCGACGATTCCGGAGGTGCCGAGGAAGCCGCGCTCGACGTCGGTCAGGTGCATCGAGCCGCCGTAGCCCTTGCACAGCCCGGTGGTGCGGCCGTAGATCTCGGCCATGATCGCCTTCGGGTCGGTGCCGAGCACGATCGGGTACCCGTGGCAGCGGTACGTGGTGAGGAGCTGGTCGTCCGGGCGCAGCGCCGCGAGCGAGCCGACGATGGAGGCCTCGGCGCCGTCTGCGAGATGCGTATGGCCGCGGATGACGCCCGGGTGCTCCTCGAACGTCCGCTTCACCCGCTCCTCGAACTCGCGGACGCGGACCATCTGCGTGAACATCCAGACGAGGCGGTCTCGATCGAGGCTTTGCTCGGGCACGTGACGCTCCTTTCGGGTCGGCCGCGGTCCAGAACCTAACGGCTCGGCTCGCGTCACGCCAAGTGTGCGCTCACGGTTAACCCGGCACTACGAGTGTGCGTGCAGAGTGAACACATGTGCGCAAAGATTCGTGCTTCACCGACCAAGGAGGCTGTACGCGCATGAGGACTGGAGAGAGAGCCCCTCGAGGCCGCGTCGCGATCGTCTTCGGTGTCGTCGCGCTCGCGCTCGCCGTCGCGGCCCCCCTCGCCCTCGGGCGCGGCTCGGCGGGCAGTGCCGTCACGAACTACGTCTCGTACGTAGGCGGCAAGGCCGGGAAGGCCAACCCGAGCCTCGCCCCCGTCGTCATCGGCGCGATCAACACCCAGGGCGGCCAGGTCCTGATCGGCCCCGGCTGGACGGCAGGCGTCCAGACCGCCGCGCAATACGTCAACAACTACCTCGGGGGCGTCCAGGGCCACCGGCTCGTCGTCAGCACGTGCTTCACGCGCTCCGCCGAGGAAGAAGGAACTCGATGCGGGCAGCGCTTCGCGAACGACAAGCGGGTCAAGGTCGTCCTCCAGGGCGCGGTCGCGGTCGGCAACCAGTCGATCTACGCGGCGCTCGGCGGCAAGAAGCCGGTCGTCGGCGGCGTCATGCTGCTGCCGGTCGACGCGCAGCAGAAGAACGCCTTCGCACTCTTCGGGACGAACGACTCGGTGCTCGGCCCGTGGGGGACGCTCGGCAAGACGTACCTGAAGGCGAAGACGGCCGCGGTCGTCTACCCGCAGATCCCGGGCATCGACTACGGCGCCAAGATCGAGAAGGCGAGCCTCGACGCCGCGGGGATCAAGACGACGCTCGTCGGCTTCGACGCGAACGCGACCGACCTGACCGGCCCGCTCACGGCCGCGGGCGCCCAGAACGCGGACATGATCGTCCCGCAGTCGAACGCCGCCGGCTGCGTGAACATCGCGAAGGCGCTCGAGCAGCTCGGCAAGAGCAGCACGCCGGTCGTCTCGAACCCGCTCTGCCTGACGCCCGACGTCGCGGCCGGCCTGGGCGGCGACCTGCCGAAGTGGATCTACGGGATCGCGTCGACGCTCGCGTTCGACAAGACCGACGCCGGGGCGGCGCCCTTCGTCAAGGCGCTCACGCAGCTGAAGCAGCCGAAGCTGGCCGCCGACGCGTGGGTGATCGTCGCGTGGGGCCAGGTCCTGACGACCGTGAAGCTGATGAACCAGATCGGCGTGAACAAGCTCACCTCCGCGAACTTCACGACGAAGATCCGCGGGTTCAAGGGCCCGCAGGCGCTCGGCGCACCGAGCCTCCAGTGCGGGAAGTACCCGGCGGAGCCGGCTGCGTGCAACGACCAGGCGCAGTTCTTCCAGTACCTCGGCAAGGGGCAGTTCAAGCGGATCACCGGCTTCCTCAGGCCGCCGAGCGGCTTCAAGCTCGGGGGCTGACGACCACCACCCTCTAGGGCAGGGCCGCAACTGCGGCCCTGCCCGGTCGGCGAGGATTGACGCATGGACTGGGAGCAACTCGTCCTCTTCGCGATTCTCGGGCTCGGGACGGGCTCGCTCACGGCGGGGATCGCGCTCGGCGTCGTGCTCACCTATCGCGGTTCGGGGATCATCAACCTCGCGACCGGCGCCATCGCGATGCTCGCCGGCTATTCCTACTGGTCGCTGAAGACGGGGATCTACGGGGTGCACATGCCGACGGCGGCGGCGCTCGTGATCACGTTCGTCGTTCTCCTCTTCATCGGGTGCGCGATCGAGTTCATCGCGTTCAGGCCGCTGCGGACGGCCTCCCCGCTCGCGAAGCTCGCCGCGTCGCTCGGCGTGCTGCTGACCGCGCAGGCGGCGGTCTCGCTTGCGTTCGGGATCCAGGTGAAGCCGCAGCCGCCGGTGCTCCCACGCGGCACCGTGACGGTTTTCGGCTCGAATGTCCCGACCGACCGGTTCGTGCTCCCGGGCATCGTCCTCTTCGCGACGCTCGTACTCTCCCTGGTCTTCCGGCTGAGCCGATTTGGGCTGTCGACGCGCGCGGCCTCGGAGAACGAGGTCGGCGCCATGCTGATCGGGCTCTCGCCGAACGAGCTCGCACTCGCGAACACCCTCCTCGCGACCCTCGCCGCCGGCGGGCTCGGCGTCCTCGCGGCCTCGATCGTGCAGCTCGACCCGACCTCCCTCCCGCTCCAGGTCGTTCCCGCGTTGACCGCTGCGCTGTTCGCGCGGTTCACGTCGTTCTGGATCGCGTGCGTCGTCGGGCTGGCGATCGGGTCGCTCGAGAACATCCTGTACTACCTCCAGACCCAGAGCTGGTTCCCGACCGACAACGGCGTCGCGATGCCCGGCGTCCAGCAGCTGCTCGTCTTCGTCCTGATGGTGATCGCGATGTTCGTGCGCGGCACGAACCTCCCGACCCGCGGCGAGCTCGTCGAGCAGCGGCTTCCGCTCGCGCCGCGGCCGCAGCGGCTGTGGCCGCCCGCGCTCGCCTCGACCGCGGCCGCGGTCGTCGCGCTGATCGTCCTCCCGTACGACTTCCGGCAGGCGCTGATCACGACGCTGCTGGCGATGATCATGTGCCTCTCGCTGGTCGTGATCACCGGCTACGTCGGCCAGATCTCGATTGTCCAGCTCGCTCTCGCAGGCGTCTCGGGGTTCATCATCTCCCACCTCGCGACCGACCACGGCGTCGGCTTCCCGTGGGGGATGCTGATCGGGGCGTTCGGCGCGACCGTCTGCGGGCTCGTCGCCGCGGTCTCCGCGCTGCGCGTGCGGGGCGTCGCGCTCGCCGTGGTCACGCTCGCCGCCGCGGTCGCGCTCGAGAAGTTCGTCTTCCTGAGCACGACCTGGGGCGGCGGCAGCTCCAGCTCGCCGGTGCCGGCGCCGAAGATCTTCGGACTCGACCTCAGCCCGTACGGCCCCTTCCGCGGTCTGGACGACAAGCTCCCGAGCCCGGTGTTCGGGTTCTTCGTCGTCGCGATCACGCTCGTGCTCGGCCTGCTGGTCGCGAACCTGCGACGGTCGAGCCTCGGCCAGCGCATGCTCGCCGTGCGCTCGAACGAGCGCGCCGCGGCTGCGGCCGGGATCAACGTCCGCAACATCAAGCTCGCGGCCTTCGGGATCAGCTCCTTCATCGCTGGGATCGGCGGTGCGCTCTACGGCTACAACTTCAGCTCCGTCACCGTCACGCGCTTTTCGGCGCTGACCGCGCTCGGCCTGATCGCGTTCGCCTACGTCGGCGGGATCACGATGGTGTCGGGGGCGTTCGTCGCGGGGCTGATCTCGGTCTCGGCGCTGATCCCGTACGCGTTGGAGAAGTGGCTCGACATCTCCGGCAACTGGGCGCTCCTCTTCGGCGGGGTGGCGCTGATCGTGACGCTGTTCCAGAACCCGGAGGGCGTGGCCGGCGCGACGTACCGGAAGCGGCAGGCACGGATCAGGCGTGGCGGCCCGCGACGACGCGTCCTCGCGCTGCCGGGCAGGGGGTCGGCGTAGCCGTGCGGCCTTGCCGTGCGACACCGGACGCGCGACAATCGCCGCGGCAATGGCCCTGCGTACGGCCCGCTTCCGATGCTGCTGATCGACACGGCGAGTGTCCCGGCGCGGGAGCGATTGGAGTACTGGTCGGACTCCGCGTTCCAGGCCTACCTGCCGGTGCAGATCCGCACCCCGGACCGGGAGGAGTTCGACGCGCGGATGTGGGGCTACGAGCTCGGACCGGTCAGCCTCTTCAGGATCTCCGCCGCGCCGAACACGATGATCCGGACGTCCCGCGCGATCGCGGCGTGCGACCCCGAGTGCCTGCACCTGTCCGTCGTCCTGCGCGGGCGGATCAACGCGGCCCAGGAGGGACGGACCGGTGTTGCCAGAACAGGAGACATGATCAGCTACGAGACGTCGCACCCGGTCATCTTCCGGGCGGACCAGCCCTACGAGTCGCTGGTCGTGCGGGTCCCGAAGCAGCTGCTCGGCCGGGAGGCGACGCGAATCGGCAACCGGACCGCCGTCGGCATCTCCGGAAACGAGGGCCTGCCGAGAGCAGCGGTGGCGTTCTTCCGCAGCCTCGTCGGCGGGCTCGAGGACGGCACGCTGACGGCGGCCGAGGCGCCGAACGCGGTCGACTGCGTGCTCGATCTCGTGCGCGGCCTCTATGCGCCGCCGAGCGCCGTGCCGGAGCCGACCAGGCTGCGGACGCGCGCCGAGATCCTGCTCCACATCCAGTCGTTCATCGAGGCGAACCTCGGCGACCCGGGCCTGACGCCGGAGGAGGTCGCGCGGGCGAGCTTCATCTCGACGAGGTACCTGCACAAGCTCTTCGAGGGCGAGGGAACGAGCGTGTGCCGCTGGATCAAGGCGGCACGGCTCGAACGCTGCCGCCGCGACCTGCTCGATCCGGCGCTCGTGCACGAGCCGGTGCTGACGATCGCGACACGCTGGGGCCTGCCGAGCCCGCAGCACTTCAGCCGCCTGTTCCGGTCGGCGTACGGCTGCTCACCGAGCGAGCTACGCCGTGACGGTTCTGCAGGCCACCGGCGTCTCGGTTAGCTTCGGCGGCGTCCGGGCGGTCGTCGACGTCGACCTCGCGGTAGGCGAGGCACAGCTGGTCGGCCTGATCGGGCCGAACGGCGCAGGCAAGACGACGTTCATCGACGCGATCAGCGGGTTCGTTCAGTCGCGCGGCCGCGTCGAGCTGGACGGCGGAGACCTCACCGGGCTGCGACCCCACGCACGTGCCCGCCGCGGGCTCGCCCGGACGTGGCAGTCGATCGAGCTGTTCGACGACCTCTCGGTGCGCGAGAACCTGCTCGTCGCGTCGCACCGTCCGTCCGTCTGGACGACGATCAGGGAGACGGTGTCGGTCGGGATTCCCGAGCCGGCCGAGGTCGCGCGGGTCCTGGAGCTCCTCGGCCTGGATGCCCTCGCGGACGAGCTGCCGACGGAGCTCTCGCAGGGACAGCGGAAGCTGGTCGGGATCGCGCGCGCGCTCGTGGCGAAGCCGAGGCTCGTCTGCCTGGACGAGCCGGCCGCAGGCCTCGACACCCGCGAGAGCGAGGAGCTCGGGCGGCGGCTGCGCCAGCTCGTCGACGCGGGTCAGGCGATGCTGCTCGTCGACCACGACATGGGGCTCGTGCTCGGGATCTGCGACGAGGTCGTCGTCCTCGAGTTCGGCAAGGTGATCGCCCGCGGCGCCCCGGACGTCGTCCGGCGAGATCGGCAGGTGATTGCGGCCTATCTCGGGCGTGCGGCCGCTGAGCTCGCGCCGGACGAGCTCGAGGCGGCCGCGGCTGTTGCGCACGAAGCCGTGAGCGAGGGCGACGATGGCTGACGCCGTCCTCTCGCTCGAGCGTCTGACGGCCGGGTACGACGAGGCGGCGGTGATCCGCGACCTCGACGTGGCGGTCGCGGCGGGCGAGGTCGTCGCGCTGCTCGGAGCGAACGGCGCGGGGAAGACGACCACGCTGCGCGCGGTCTCCGGGCTGGTCAAGCCGATGAGCGGTCGCGTCGTCTACGCAGGCGAGGATCTGGCACGGCGCTCGCCAAGCGCAAGGGCACACCTCGGGATCGCACACGTGCCGGAGGGTCGCGGCCTGTTCTTCGGCCTGACGGTGGCGGAGCACTTCCGCGTCGGGTACCGCGGCGAGCGGCTGGACACCGGCGTGGCGTTCGAGTACTTCCCGCAGCTCCGCGAGCTCCAGGGACGGCGCGCCGGGCTGCTCTCGGGTGGCGAGCAGCAGATGCTCGCCGTCGCCCGCGCCTTGGCGCGGAAGCCGAAGCTCCTGCTGCTCGACGAGCTCAGCCTCGGGCTCGCGCCGGTGATCGTCGAGCGGCTGCTGCCGGTGGTACGGGCGTTTGCACAGGAGCGGGCCTGCGCGGTGCTGCTCGTCGAGCAACACGTGCACCTGGCGCTCGAGGTCGCCGACCGCGGCTATGTGCTCTCCCACGGCGAGATTCAGTTGCACAACGACGCGAAGCAGCTGCGCGCCGACCACCAGCTCCTGGTCGCGAGCTACCTCGGCGAGCAGGCGGTCGGCGAGAGTGACGCGACGTAATTCGGAAAGGAGGACGAGCGTGAGCGATCGGAGCCTGGAGGACCTGCTCAGGGCGAGGAGCCCCGTCGAGCTGCTGCGGAACTCGCAGGCCGGGCCGAACGTCTACCCCGGCGTGCCGGCTGAGTTCACCAACTGGCGCGACGAGCAGCAGGCCTGGCAGAGGACGTGCGTCCTCTTCAACCAGTCGTTTCACATGAACGATCTCGCGGTCGAGGGGCCCGACGCCCTGAAGCTGCTTTCGCACCTCGGCGTGAACAGCTTCGAGGGCTTCGGCGTCGACCGGGCGAAGCACTTCGTGCCGTGCACGCCGGACGGCTACGTGATCGGCGACGTGATCCTGTTCGCCCTGGCCGAGAACCGGTTCAACCTGGTCGGCCGGGCACCGGCGCTGAACTGGATCACCTACCACGCCGAGACCGGCGGCTACGACGTGCGCGTCGAGCTCGACCTGCGGACGGCGCAGCGGACGGACGGGCGGCGGAAGTACTACCGCTACCAGGTGCAGGGGCCGAACGCGATGCAGGTGATCGAGAAGGTGCTCGGGCGGACTCCGCCGGAGCTGAAGTTCTTCCACACGACCGGCGTTCAGGTCGCCGGCCTGCCGGCGCAGGCGCTGCGGCACGGGATGGCGGGACAGCCTGGCTGGGAGCTGTTCGGGCCGTGGGACGACGAGGCGGCGGTGCGCGAGGCGATCGTCGCCGCGGGCGAGGAGTTCGGGCTCCGGCAGGTCGGCGGCCGGGCGTACTCGTCCAACGCGCTCGAGTCCGGCTGGATCCCGTCGCCGCTGCCGGCGGTGTACACCGGCGAGGCGCTGAAGGCCTACCGCGAGTGGCTGCCGGCGTCGGGGTACGAGGGCTCGGCCTCCATCGGCGGCAGCTTCTACTCCGACGAGATCGAGGACTACTACTTCACGCCCTGGGACCTCGGCTACGGCAACTACGTCAAGTTCGACCACGACTTCATCGGGAGGGAGGCGCTGGAGCAGTCGGCCGCCGAGGAACATCGGGTCAAGGTCACGCTCGCGCTCGACGACGAGGACGTGACGCGGACGATCGCGACGATGTTCCGGAAGACCGGGCGGGCGAAGTTCGTCGACTGGCCGTCCGCGGTCTACGCGATGCATCCGTTCGACCGCGTGGTTGTGGACGGCGAGACGGTCGGCGTCTCCACCTGGATCGGCTACAGCGCGAACGAGGGGAAGATGCTGACGCTGGCGGTGCTCGACGCGGAGCACGCCGAGCCCGGAACCGAGGTCACGTTCGTCTGGGGCGAGGAAGGCGGCGGGTCGGCGAAGCCGACGGTCGAGCCGCACGAGCAGACCGAGCTGCGTGCGGTCGTCAGCCCCGTCCCGTACGTCGAGACGGTGCGGCGGTCCTACCGACCGGCGGCGCGCACCTAGAGTTGCGCGCGGCTCGTCTCGTAGGCGCGGTCGAAGATCTCCTCGATCGGCCTTTGGCGCAGCTTCTCCGAGAGCACCTCGACGCCCCACGGGCCCTGGTAGCCGGCGTCGCGGAGCGCCGCCACGTACTCGCGGATCGGGAACTCGCCCTCGCCGGGAAGCTCACGGTGGTTGACGACCTCGTCGACCGGGTCGGGCATGTTCTCCCAGCGGCCGTCGCTGAGCTCGACCCAGCCGATGTGCCGGCCCGGAATCCGGCGAACCTCGTCGGGCTGGATCCCCAGCTTCGACAGGTGCCACGTGTCGATCGCGAGCCCGCCGTTCGGCGCGTTCGCGCCCTCGACCAGCGCGACCGCGGTCTCGAGGTCGTGGACGTTCGGGTCGAACGGCATGAACTCGAAGACCACCTTCGCGTCGTGGTACTTCGCGGCGTCGGCGCAGAGCTCGGCGTAGGCCTCGATCAGGCGCGGCAGCGCACAGGGCGTTCCGGGGATGTTCCCGACCTTGACGTGGTGGGTGGGGAGCGCGGCGGCCGCCTCCCAGAGGAGCGCGCGGACACGATCGGGCTCGCGGCGGCGCTCGTCGCCCGGATCGAGCCACCAGTCCTGCAGGAACTCGAGCTCGAGGTGCCTTTGCCCGTGGTCGTCGAGGAGGCGGCGGACGTCGGCGAGCGTGCGCGTCGCGAGCACGTGCTCGAGGTCGGCGTGCCAGAGGCCGATGCCGGCGAAGCCGACCCGTTGGGCGTGCGTGCAGCGGTCACGAAGGTCGAAGAGGCTCCACTCGCGGCCCTGGTGGACCTCGACCGGCCCGGAGGTCGTCCAGTAGAGCGCGACCAGATCGTCATTCGCCACGGCGAGGCGAACCTAACCTTTGGACACCCGTCCCGACAAGTGGAATAGTTGGCGCCGGTGCCCGACTACGTGATCGTCGGAGCCGGGTCGGCCGGTTGCGTCCTCGCCGGGCGCCTGACGGAGGACCCGGACGTGTCGGTGCTGCTGCTCGAGGCGGGCCCGCCGGACACCGCGCCGGAGATCCACGTCCCGGCGATGTTCCCGATCATGTTCAAGTCGAGCCTCGACTGGGACCTGATGGGCGAGGAGGAGCCTGGTCTCAACCGGAGGCGGTTCTATCTGCCGCGCGGCCGGATGATCGGCGGCTCGAGCTCGATGAACGCGATGATCTACCTCCGCGGCAACCGGCTCGACTACGACGACTGGGCGGCGGCCAACGGCGCCGAGGGCTGGAGCTACGACGAGGTGCTGCCGTACTTCAAGCGCGCGGAGGACAACGAGCGCGGCGAGAACGAGTACCACGGCGTCGGCGGCCCGCAGGCGATCTCGGAGAGCCGCTCGCTGCACCCCATCGTCGACGCGATGCTGGAGGCGGCGGTGCAGGCGGGGTACGAGCGGAACGACGACCTGAACGGCGAGCGGCAGGACGGGGTCGGCCGGTTTCAGGTGACGCAGCGCGACGGGTTGCGGTGCAGCGCAGCGGACGCGTACCTGCATCCGGCCGAGTCGCGTCCGAATCTCCAGGTCGAGACGGGCGTGTTCGTGGAGCGGGTGGTGTTCGAGGGCACGCGCGCCGTCGGGGTCTCGGTGGTTCGGAACGGTGCGCGCGAGACCGTGCGGGCAGAGCGCGAGGTGATCCTCTCCGCCGGCGCGTACCAGTCACCGGTGCTGCTGATGCTCTCCGGGGTCGGTCTCGAGGAGGAGCTGAAGCCGTTCGGCATCGAGGTGCGAGAGCAGCTCCCGGTCGGCCGGAACCTCCAGGACCACTGCATGGCGAACGTGAACTACCTGAGCAACCGCCCGAGCCTGTTCGACATCTTCACGCCGGAGAACTTCGAGCTGCTCCGGAAGGAAGGCCGCGGACCGCTGACTTCCAACCTTCCGGAGGCGGGCGGCTTCTTCCGGACGCGTGCCGATCTGCCGGCGCCGGACATCGAGTTCCACTTCTCGCCGTCGCTCTTCTACGAC
This sequence comes from Gaiellaceae bacterium, assembly GCA_035274625.1. Classification (GTDB taxonomy): domain Bacteria; phylum Actinomycetota; class Thermoleophilia; order Gaiellales; family Gaiellaceae; genus DATBLE01. Next base: position 45,775 of record DATENZ010000113.1, on the reverse strand, counting down.
GAGGGGCTGACGGCGCCGCACGACCACGGCTACTGCTTCGGCCCGGTGGTGATCAAGCCGACCTCGCGAGGCAAGGTCATGCTGCGCACGCCGATGGCGGACTCGAAGCCTCGGGTGCTGTGCAACTTCCTGACGACCGAGGAGGACCGGCGGAGCCTGGTCGACGGCGTCAGGATCGCGCTGGAGATCGCGAAACAGCCGGCGCTGAAGGAGGTGGAGGGGTCGCCGTACAGCGTCCCGGCCTCGGACTCGGAGGAGGACATCCTCGAGTGGGTGCGGGGCGTGGGGCAGCCGGTCTACCACCCGACCTCGACCTGCGCGATCGGCGCGGTCGTGGATTCGGAGCTCCGCGTGCTCGGGTTGGAAGGCCTGCGAGTCGTGGATGCTTCGGTGATGCCGACGGTGACGCGGGCGAACACGCACGCGACCACGATGATGATCGCGGAGAAGGGCTCGGACCTGCTCCTCGGCAAGAAGCCGCCCACCGCGGCCGGCGTCGCCGCCGCCGCGTCGAACTAGCCCCGGCCTGCCGGGATCTCGAGCGTCGCGGGGTCGAGCTCGACGGCGTAGTCGCGGGCGGCTGCCTCCACTGACACGTACCCGTCGAGCACGTCCTGCCGCACCCGCTCCGGCTCGCGCTCCCGCGCGTCTCCGAACCCCCCGCCCCCGCCTGTCCGCAGCTCGACGACGGAGTTCGGCTCGAGCACGTGCGCGTTCGCCTTCAGCATGTGCCGCTCGTCGGGCCGGCCCGGGTTGACGATCACATCCGGGCCGACGGCGTCGCGGCCGCCGAAGAGGCCCCACGCGGGCGTGACCGAGCGCTCGAACCACAGGTACAGGTACGCCTCGGGCTCGACCTCGAAGACCCGGTACAGGCCGCAGCCGCCGCGGAACTTGCCGGGGCCGCCGGTGTCCGGGCGGAAGCCGTACGCGCGGATCATCGCCGGGAACTTCACCTCGAAGACCTCGATCGGATAGTCCTTGAAGCCGCCGTTGACGTTGTTGATCAGGCCGTCCTCGCCGTCGGCGCCCTCGAAACCGCCCCAGCCGCCTGCGTGCGGCATGACGTGGAGGAACGGCTCGCCGCCGCGCCTCGGATCGCGGCCGGCCAGGAACATCACCATCGAGTCGCCGAAGTGCGCCGCCGCGACCTGATCCGGCAGCACCGGCGCGAGCGCCTTGACGACCAGGTCGATCAGCAGCCCGAGGGAGCTGAAGTACCACTGGCAGGCGGCCGGCTCCTGCGCGCGGAAGATCGAGCCTTCCGGGGCCTTCACCTCGAGCGTCTTGAACGTGCCGCCGTCGACCGGGCGGTGCGGGTTGATCAGCAGCTTGAACGCGACGCGGCAGGCGGAGACGGTCTGCGCGAAGCCGCAGTTGACCGGCCCCTCCGCCATCGGCGCCGAGCCCTCGAGGTCGATCGTCATCTCGTCGCCCTCGACGTCGATCCGCATCTTCACGGGGATCGGGCCGTGGCCGAGGCCGTCGTCGTCCAGCGACCCCTCGGAGTGATACGTCCCGTCCGGGATCGCCGCGACCGCGGCTCGCTCCAGCTCCTCGGTCTGCCGGTAGATCTCCTCACGGGCGGCGATGTACGTCTCGTACCCGAACCGGTCGAGGATCGCCTGGAACCGCGCCTCGCCGGTGCGGCACGCCGCGACCTGTGCGTTCATGTCGCCGACGAGCGAGTAGCCGAAGCGACCGTTCCTCCGCAGGAAGTCGATGATGTCCTCGCGCGGCTCGCCGCGGTCGTAGATCCGCGTCGGCGCCCAGCGCATCCCCTCCTGGTAGATCTCGCGCGAGTCCATCGGCCCCCCGGGGTCCTTGCCGCCGACGTCGAGCCAGTGCGCGCGCGTCGCCGAGAACCCGACGAGCCGGTCCTGCCAGAAGATCGGCCCGAAGATGGTCGCGTCGTTCAGGTGCGTGCCGGTCATGTACGAGTCGTTCATGTAGAAGACGTCGCCCGGCTTGAACGTGTCCCAGCCGAACATGTCGGCGGCGAGCTTCACGCAGATCTCCAGGTTCCCGAGGAAGAGCGGCAGCCCGAGCGACTGACCGAGCACGTCGCCGTGCTCGTCGAGGATCGCGACCGAGCAGTCCTTCCCCTCGTAGATGATCGGCGTGTACGAGCTGCGGATCAGCGTCGCGTTCATGTCCATCGCGCAGGACACGAAGGCGTTCCGGATGATCTCGGTCGTGATCGGATCGGCCGCGGTGACGCTCATCTAGCTCACCTCCGTGATCAGCAGGTTGCCGTGCCCGTCGACGTCGGCGACGTAGCCCGGCGGGACGACGGTGGTCGACCCGTCTTCCTCGACCACCACGGGGCCTTCATGCCGGTCGCCGGGCCGGAGCAGGTCGCGGCGGACGACGTCGGTCGACTGCTCGTCGCCGTCGAACACGACGCGCCGCTCGCCGATCACGGCGGCCTCTGCCCCAGCAGGCGCCGTGAACGGAGCCGCACGGCCGGCGATCCGTCCGAACGCGGCGAGCCGGAGGTTGACGAACTCGACCGGCGCGCCCGGCGTCGAATGGCCGTAGCGAATGCGGTGCTGGTCGTGGAAGGAGGAGTCGATCACCCCCAGGTCGATCTCGGGCCCGATCGGGACCGTGACCGTGTATTCCTGGCCGACGTAGCGCATGTCCGCCGAGCGCGCGAAGTAGCGCTCGGCCTCCCCCATCCCCTCGCCCGCGAGGAGCTCGGAGCCTTCGATCTGCAGGTCGGCGTAGACGTCCGCGACCGGCGAGCCGCCGTCGAGCGTGGCCAGCGGCCGGTAGAAGCTGCGGACGACGTCGTGGCGGATGTCGGTCTGCAGCATCCCCCACGCCGAGAACGTGCCGGGGCTCCACGGGACGACGACCTCCTTGATCTCGAGCTCCCGCGCGAGCCACACCGCGTGCATCGGGCCGGCGCCGCCGAAGGCGACGAGCGAGTAGTCACGCGGATCGATGCCCTGCTTGACGGTGATCGTGCGCATGGCGTCGGCCATGTTCGCGTTCACGATCGCGAGCATGCCCTCGGCGAAGGCCGCGTCCTCGAGGCCGAGCTGCGACCCGACCGACGCGAGCGCCCGCGCCGCGGCGTCGACGTCGAGCCGCATGCGTCCGCCGAGGAAGTACTCCGGATCGAGGCGGCCGAGGTGGAGGTTCGCGTCCGTCACCGTCGGCTCCGTCCCGCCGCGGCCGTAGCAGGCCGGCCCGGGGACGGCGCCGGCGCTTTGCGGCCCGACCCGGAGCCCCCCCGCCTCGAGCCAGCCGAGCGAGCCGCCGCCCGCGCCGATCGTGTGGATGTCGACGAGCGGCATCAGAATCGGCAGCCCCTCGAGCTCGGTCTCGGTCGAGACCGTGGGTCGTCCGTCGACGATCAGGCTGAGGTCGAACGACGTGCCGCCCATGTCGATGCACAACAGGTTCGGGCGGTCGGTCACCTTCGAGAGCGCAGCGCCGCCGATCGTCCCCCCGACCGGCCCGGACAGAAGCGTCTGCACGGGCTGCTGCCTCGCCTTCGCGGCGGTCGTGATGCCGCCGTTCGACTGCATCACGTGGAGCGCGGGCTTGACGCTCCGCTGCGCGAGCTCGTCCTCCAGGTTGCGGAGGTAGCCCTCGACGCGCGGGGCGACGTAGGCGTTCAGCACCGCCGTCGACGCGCGCTCGTACTCCCGCCACTCGCGCGCGATCTCGTGCGAGAGCGTCACCGACAGCCCCGGGCATTCGCGCTCCAGCACCTCGCGCACGCGCAGCTCGTGCACCGGGTTCGTGTAGGCGTGGAGCAGGCACACCGCGACCGCTTCGACGGCTTCACGTCGGACGACGTCGACCACCGGCTGGAGGCTCGCCTCGTCCAGCTCGGTCTCGACGCTGCCGTCCCAGCGCAGCCGCTCGGCCACCTCGTACACGTCGCGACGGGGCACGAGGCGCTCGGGCTTGCGGTACTGGAGCGTGTAGAGCTCCTTGCGGTCGTGGCGCGCGATCGAGTACGCGTCGCGGACGCCGGCCGTCATCAGGAGCAGCACCCGCGTGCCCTTCCGCTCGAGGAAGGCGTTCAGCCCGACGGTCGTGCCGTGCACGACGAACGCGATCTGAGCGAGGTCGGGGACGAAGTCGCCGAGCCCTTCGAGCACGCCCTGCTCCGGGTTCGCCGGCGTCGTCGACGTCTTGCCCGCACGGGTCGCTCCCGCGTCGTCGTCGACCACCACGAAGTCGGTGAACGTGCCGCCGATGTCCATCGCCACGCGGTAGCTCATCGAACAGGTACCTCCTCGTAGAGATCGCCGGCCGCGACGACCCCCGCGAGCAGCGGCGCCAGCCGCCCGCGCAGCTCGTCGCGGACCGGGTTGTCGAGCCACGCCTGGTAGCTCTCGGACGACTCCCACTCGGCGACGACCACGACGGGCGCTTGCTCTTCGAGCGGCCGCAGGAAGCGCCCGCCGAGGAAGCCGCCGCTCTGCTCCGAGTGGCCGAAGACGTCGAGCTCCTCGAACGCGCGCGCCAGCTCGCGCACCGCCTCCGGCCGGACCGGCAGCCTGAGGATCGAGACCACCGTCATGCTCGTCTGCGGCGCGCCCAGGCGTCGAGCGACACCGCCGCGGCCAGGATCGCTCCCTTGATCACGTACTGCCATTGCGTCGACGTGCCGAGCAGGTTGAAGCCGTTGCCGATCGTCTGCAGGAAGAAGGCGCCGAGCACCGCTCGCCAGATCGCCCCCTCGCCGCCGAGCAGCGAAACGCCGCCGAGGACGATCGCCGTGATCACGTCGAACTCGATCCCGCGGTTCGCGTCCCACTGCGCCGTCGAGACCTCCGAGACCAGGATGACGCCCGCGATCCCGGCGCAGAGCCCCGAGATCGCGAAGGTCGAGGCCTTGACGACGTTGACGCGCACGCCCGCGAGCCGCGCCGCCTCGGCGTTCCCTCCGGCCGCATAGACGTAGCGGCCGAACTTCGTCAGCCAGAGCAGAAAGCCGCAGACGGCCGCGACCGCGATCCAGACGAAGACCGGGTACTGGACGCTCCAGGCAGTGCCCAGGCCGAGCGTCGTGAACCTGTCGCCCTCGACCGAGACGAGGTTCCCGCTCGTAATCACCTGCGCGACGCCGTTGATGATGATCGCCGTCGCGAGGGTCGCGATGAACGCGTTGACGCGGCCGATCGTGACGAGCAGGCCGTTGGCGATCCCGCAACCGAGCCCCGCGAGCGCCCCGACGAGCAACGACGCCCACAGCCCGGCCTCCGGGCCGACGAACATCTTCGCGGCGATGATCCCCGAAAACGCGGAGACCGCTCCGACCGAGAGGTCGAAGCCGCCGCCGATGAAGACGAGCGTTCCGCCGACCGCCATGATCCCGATCGGCGCCGTCTGGAACGCGAGGTTCTTCATGTTCGCCCACGTGAAGAAGACGTCGCTCGAGATCGACAGCGTGATGAAGAGCGCGACGAACGCGATCACGACGCCGTAGTCGCGGACGACCGCGACGTCCACGCGCCGCAGTACGCGGCTGACCTGCTGCTCGACGGTCGCCGGCGTCGCCGTCACGCCACCCGCTCCGTTGCGAAGGCGGCGTGCAGCACCGCGTCCTCGCTCATCGTCTCGCCGCCGAACTCGGCCACGACGCGACCCGCCCGCATCACGAGCACGCGATGCGCGAGGCCGAGGACCTCCTCGTGCTCCGACGAGATCAGCAGCACGCCGATTCCCTGCTTCGCGAGGTCGTGGATCAGGTTGTAGATCGCGAGCTTCGCGCCGACGTCGACCCCGCGGGTCGGCTCGTCCGCGATGAAGACCTTCGGCGTCCGGAACAGCCAGCGGGCGAACAGGACCTTCTGCTGGTTGCCGCCCGAGAGCGTGCTCACGCGTGCCTTGTGCGAGCGGGTGCGGACAGCGAGGCTCTCGACAAGGCGGCCGGCGGTGCGCCGCTCGGCCCGGCCGTTGACGACCCCCAGCGTCGAGACGCTGTTCAGGTGGGGGAGCGTGACGTTGTCGAGGACCGAGCGCAGCATGAGCAGCCCCTGGGTCTTCCGGTCCTCGGGGAGCATGACGACGCCCTTGTGGATTGCGGCGCGTGGTGACCGGATGCGCAGCGGCTTCCCGCCGAGCTCGACCGTGCCCGCTTCCAGGCGGTCGGCGCCGAAGATCGCCCTCGCCACCTCGGACCTGCCGCTGCCGACGAGCCCGGCGAGGCAGACGATCTCGCCGGCGCGGACGTCGAGTGACACGTCGTGGATCGCCGGCGGCCGCGACAGGTTGCGCACCGAGAGGACGACCGGCGCGTCCGGCGTCGGCGGCTCCTTGTCGGGAAACGTCAGATCGACCGACCGGCCGAGCATCGCCGAGACGAGGCGCTGCGGCGTCTCCTCGGCCGACGGCCCGGTCCGCACGACCCGGCCGTCGCGCAGGACCGTGACCGTGTCCGCGACCGCGAGGACCTCGGCGAGGAAGTGTGAAACGTAGACGATCGTCGTCCCGAGCTCCTGCAACCGCCGGACGAGCTCGAACAACCGGTCCGACTCGTCGAGCGTGAGCGCCGACGTGGGCTCGTCCATGACGACGAGCCGAGCGTTGCGGACGATCGCTCGCAGGATCTCCACTTTCTGCTGGTCTGCGACCCGGAGCGAGCGGGCGAGCCGGCGCGGCGAGACCTCGATTCCGGTGTCCGCGACGAGCTTCGCGAAGCGCCGGGCGTTCCGCCGGTCGTCGACGACGCCGGCCGCACCGCTCTCGACGCCGAGGAAGACGTTCTCGAGCACCGACCGGTCCGGGACGAGCGTCGGCTCCTGGGTGATGATCGTGATCCCGTCCACCAGCGCGTCGCGCGGCGAGCGGTAGGCGACGCTGCGGCCGTCGACGAGCAACTCACCGTCGTCGGGGCGTTCGACGCCGGCGAGGATCTTCCCGAGCGTCGACTTGCCCGCGCCGTTCTCGCCCACCAGTGCGTGGATCGACTGCTTCGCGATCCGCAGGTCGACCTCCGAGAGCGCATGGACGGCCCCGAACCGCTTCGAGACCCCACGCAGCTCGACATGCGACTCGTTGACGGGTAAGACGCTCACGGCAGCGCCTCCGCGAGCCGCGGGTGGCGCACGACGGGGCGGCCGGCCTGGAAGACGCCGCCGACGGCGAGCTCGGAGAGATCGCCCGGATCGCGGTCGAAGACGATCGCGTCGAAGACGAAGCCGGGCTCGATCCGGCCGTAGTCGTCCGCGACGCCGCAGAGCTCGGCCCCGCCCGCGGTGGCGGCGAGAAGCGCCTCCTCGACCGTCAGGCCGGCCTGGTGCATGAGCGCCAGCTCCTCGAGGTTGTTCCCGTGCTGCTCACGGCTGATGTAGTCGGTCCCGGAGGCGAGCGGCACACCGTGCTCCTTCGCGATCCGGACGCAGCTGCCGATGTCGAGCCCGAACCCGAGGATCTTCTCGCACTGGGTCGGCGTCAGGACTCCGTCCTCGGCCCAGCGGAGGCAGTCGCGCATCGCCGACAGGGTCGGCACGAGGAAGCACCCGCGCTCCGCCATCAGCGTCGCCTGCTCTTCCGTCAGGAAGCCGCCGTGCTCGATCGACCGGACCCCTGCGAGGACCGCGTTCGTCAGGCCGTCCCCTCCGTAGGCGTGCGCGGCGACGGGCTTGCCCTTGCGCGACGCCTCGAAGACGGCGACGGCGATCTCCTCCGGCGTCAGCTCCGCGACGAGCGGCTGGTCGTGCTCCGAGACGAGCCCGCCCGTGGTCGCGAGCTTGATCCAGTCCGCGCCGGCCCGCAGCACGGCCCGCACCGCGTGCCGCATCGAGTCCTCGCCGTCGACGACGTAGGGCGGCCGGCCCGGATAGTCGGGCGTCAGGTTGATCTCGAGGCCGGCGCCGCTCAGGTACCCATCGCCGTGTCCGCCGGTCTGGCAGATGAGCACGACCGAGATCTGGAGCGTCGGCCCGGGGACGTGGCCGGCCGCGATGCCGGCGCGAAGGCCGCGGTCGGCGCCGGCGAGATCCCGGACGAACGTGACGCCGGCCTCCACGGTCGTCCGCGCGTTCGCCGCGCTCTCCAGCGCCCACTGCGTCACGGGCGTCGACAGCACCTCATTCACGTCGACGGTCGAGAACGTGACGTGGTCGTGACAGTCGAACACGCCGGGCATGAGCCAGAGCCCGGAGAAGTCGACCGAGGCGCCGTCACTCGGCAATCCGCGGCCGACCGCGGCGATCCGGCCGCCCTCCACCCGCACGTCGCAGGGGCCGTCGAAGCTGCCCGCCCGGTCGAGGACGTGCGCCTCCCGCAGCGTGAAGGCGCTCGTCACGTCGCGACTCCCGCGGGCGTCCGGCGCGGCCGGGGCCGTTCGTCCGAGTACTCGATTCGGTGGAGGTGCTCGCCGAGCAGTGCAAGCGCCGTGTCGACGTCGCGCTGCTCGAGCGCGTCGACCAGGCGCTCGTGCTCCTCGACGACCTGGGCGAGAACACCGGGCGGCCTCACGACCCCGATCCTCGCAACCCGGACGCCCGCGCAGCTGGTTGAGGAACGCGCGCAGGATCGGCAGCTGCGCGCCTTCACCGATCCGCAGGTGGAACTCCTCGTCGAGCTCGAGGAAGTCGTCGTGCCTGCCTTCACGCGCCGCCCGCCGCTGCCGGATCAGGAGCAGCCGCAGGTAATCGATGTCCTCCAGCGTCATCACCTCGCAGGCCCGGCGCACAGCGACCGCTTCGAGGGCCTCGCGCAGCAGCAGGATCTCCGAACGGTGCTCGTCGGTGAACCCGCGGACGATCACCTGACGGCGGGGAGCGATCTCGAGGAGGCCCTCCTGGAGCAGCAGCCCGAGGGCGTGGCGGACCGGCGTGCGAGAGCTGCCGAGCCTGCGCGCGATCTCGGTCTCGGCCAGCACGGAGCCGGTCGGGAACTCGCCGCGCATGATCCCGTCCCGCAGGTAGCGGTAGGCCTGCTCCGTCAGCTTGCCGCGCCTCATCCTCGTCGCACCCCGGTCAGGCGAGGGTGGCGCCGCGGCCGAAGCCACGGCGCCGCCCGCTGCCGATTACGAGTGGAACTCCGGCGTGAACTTCTCGATGTTCGCCTTCGTCCCGAGGTTGCCGATCGAGCTGTACTGGTTCGGGTTGATCGACACATCCGCCTTGCCTTTTCCGAGCGCGCCGTTGATCAGCGCCGTGACCACGAGGCGGCCCTCGGTCCGCGGCAGGTAGACCGTGCACCCGGTCTGGACGCCCTGGAGGATCAGCTTCTTCGCCTCGAAGGTGCAGCCGTTCCCGTACATCTTGATCCCGCTCTTCCCGGCGGCCTTCGCGGCGCGCGCGGCGCCGGCGATCATCTGGTCGCCGCTCGAGACGATCACGTTGATGTCGGGATGCGCCTGGAGCACGTTCTGGGTCGCCGTCAGCGCCGGCGCAGCGAGGTAGCCGCCGGCCTGGATCGAGACGACCTTGATGTTCTTGTCCGCCTTGATCACCGAGAAGAGGCCGTCCGTGCGCGCCTTCTCGAGCGGAAGCGTCGGCAGCCCCGGCATCCAGAACACCTTGCAGGGGTCGATCCCCTTGCAGCCCTGCTGGACGAGCTTGCCGAGCAGCTGGCCGTTGGGGTAGAAGCCGAGGCCCGCGAAGATCGACTGGCCCGGGATCTGGATCTTCGTGTCGCGGATCTTGGGGCCGCAGGGGACGAGCGAGCAGCCGACCTTCACGCCCTGCTTGATCGCCTGCTTGATCGTCGGGGTGAGGGGGCCGCCGTCGTTCGGGCCGACGTACCACGCCTGGTACTTCTTCGAGACGAGCGCGTCGCGCAGCTGGTTGACCTGCTTGTTCGTGTTGAACTGGCCGTCGAAGACCGTGAACTTCACGTTGACGTCCGGAAACTTCTTCGCCGCGTCCTGCGCTCCGAGATAGGACGCTGCCCAGTACGTGTTCGCGGACGAGGCGAGAAAGACGGCGATGTTGATCGTCTTCTTCTGGCCCGACGCGGTGGAGACGGTTGTCGCGGCGGCGATGGCGCCGACCGCAACCAGAGCGGCGACGACTGCGACTGCCCTCTTCATCAGGTGTCCTCCTTGGACCGGTTGGATCCCAACGACAGCTTGGGATACACGCGCTGCGGGCGATCGTATGGCGGTCGGAAACGTGAAGTCAAGCGACGCCGAGTAGGCTCACCTCGCGGTGACGATCGACGTCGACGCGAACCTCGTGGAGCGGTACGTGCTCGAGCTGGCGCGCTACGGAGCACACGGCGACACAGGCGTCTGGCGGATCGTCTACTCGCCCGAGTGGGTCGCGGCGCAGGACCAGGTTGCGTCGTGGCTCGAGGAGGCCGGCCTCGACGTCCGGCGCGACGCGGTCGGGAACGTCTGGGGGCGGCTGGCCGGCGCCACGGACGGGTCGGCCGTCGTGTCCGGCTCGCACGTCGACTCGCAGACGCCCGGCGGCCGCTACGACGGCGCGCTCGGCGTGATCGCGGCCATCGTCGCGCTGCGCACGCTGCGGGAGCAGTTCGGCGCGCCGAAGCGCACGCTCGAGGCGGTCTCGCTGTGCGAGGAGGAGGCGAGCCGCTTCCACGCCACCAACTTCTGGGGCTCGCGGGCGATCATCGGAGACATTCGCGCCGACGAGACGGAGACGATCCGCGACCGGGACGGAGTCTCGATCGGGGAGGCGATGCGCTCGGTCGGCCTCGATCCTCAGCAGATTCCGGCGGCTGCCCGTGACGACATCGGGCACTGGATCGAGCTGCACATCGAGCAGGGGCCCGTCCTGGAGGAAGAGGGCCTGCCGGTCGGCGTCGTCGACGCGATCACGGCGATCCGGCACTACGTGATCGAGCTCACCGGGCGCTCCGATCATGCGGGCGCGCGGCCGATGAAGGGCCGGCTCGATCCGCTGGCGGGCTTCGCCGAGATCGCGACGGCCGTGATCGGGGTCGCGCTCGAGGCGGGTCCTCCCGCGGTGACGACGATCGGGCGGGTGCACGTCGAGCCGAATCTGCCGTCGGCCGTGCCCGACCGAGTCACCTTCACGCTCGACTCGCGGCATCCCGACCCGGAGGCCGTCGCGGCCCAGCACGCGCGGCAGGAGGAGCTGATGCGCCGGATCGCGGAGCGCCGCGGGCTCGAGATCTCCTGGCACACGCCGATCGACCTGCCGCCGTGCCTGTGCGACCCGGACGTCGTCGGTGCGCTCCAGCGCGCCGCGGAAGAGCAGCAGATCCCGTACCGGCGCATGCACAGCGGCGCCGGCCACGACACGCAGAACATCGCGAGGAAGGCGAAGGTGGCGATGGTGTTCGCCAGGAGCAAGGACGGCCGGAGCCATACGCCCGCCGAGTTCACGTCGGTCGAGGACGCCGTCGCGGCGATCCGCGTCCTCGCCGGTGCGCTGTACGAGCTCGCCTACTGAGTCGCGCTCGCGGCCTGGTCGGGCCGCGGCACGAACTCCTTCTCCTCCGGCTCCTTGAACGCGGCGACCCGGCTGGTCGCGAGGCCGTAGTCGACCAGGCCCTCGACCAGCTTCACCGCGCACGCCACCCCGTCGAGCACCGGCACGCCGAGCGCGGCCTCGACCGCCTTGTCGAGCGGTCCCATGCCCGCGCAGCCGAGGCAGATCGCCTCCGCCCCGTCCTCCTCCACCGCCAGGCGGCCCTCGCGGATGATCTCGCGCTCGGCCGCGGCCGGGTCCCGCTCACAGTCGAGCACGGTCAGCGACGTCGTGCGCACCGATGCGCAGCGCGTGTCGAGCCCGTGCAACCGCACGGTGTCCTCGATCCACGGCTTCACCCTCGGCAGGACGGTGACGACCGAGAAGCGGTGGGCGACGGTGCAGGCGAGGAGCATCGAGGCCTCCGCGATCCCGACCACCGGCACGGGCGAAAGCTCCCGGGCAGCGAAGAGGCCAGGGTCGCCGAAGCACGCGATTACCACGCCGTCGAACTCCGGCGCACGGTCGCGCACCACCTCGAGCGTGGCGACGGCGGCGAACTCGTCGTCGGCGTGGCCCTCGATCGACCGCGGGCCCCATGAAGGGCAGACGGTCTCGATCTCCGTGCCCGGCCGGGCATAGCGCGTCGCCTCCTCGTGGATGTCCCGCGTCATCTCGACGCTCGTGTTCGGGTTGATCACCAGGATCCGCATCGCGCGCCTCCGCTCGCAAACGCGGCTGCCAGCCGCGCCTCGGCCTCCGCGGAGATGCGGGAGCCCTCGACCTCGACGTCCTCCACCCCGTCGACCGCGAGCAACGCCGGCCGCACCGTCGACGCGGTCGTCACGGGCCGCATCGGGCACCCCGTGCACATGCCCGTGTACCGCACCCGCGCCACGCCGCCCGCCAGCTCGACGAGCTCGATCCCGCCGGCGTGCGCGCCGAGCACGGCGCGGACCTCGTCAAGCCGGAGCGCCAGATCAGCGTTCATACCGCTGCGAGCTCGCGCACCTTCGCGTCGACGTCGATCCCCATCAGCCCGGCGAACGTCCGCCCGAGGATGTTCTCGCGGTCGCGCCGCGTGATCTGCGGGAACCCGAATCCGTCCCGCAGGTCGTCGGGGATCTCCAGCTCCATGAAGGCGCGGAGGTACGGCGCCGGCCCGCCGGAGAGCGCCGCGTCGGACGCGTAGCAGAGCTTCTCCGACCCGACCATCTGCAGGAGCTGGCCGAGCTGCTGCTGCACGGCGCGAGGCGCGATCAGCGTGAAGTTCAGGTTGGCCGCGAGCGAGAGGTAGATATTCGGGAAGCGCGCGGCGATCCAGACCGCCTCCTCGAAGTAGGGCAGCGCGAGGTGGTGGACGACGAACCTCAGCTCGGGGAAGTCGCGCGCCGGCCGCTGGAGATCGTTCGGCCGCATCGCCTCGAGGTCCATCAACCCGAACGGAATCCCCTTGTGGAACTGGACGACGTCGACGCCGAGCTCGAGGCAGCGCTCGTATAGCGGGTAGGCGAGCTCGCGGTCGTCGCAGCTCCACGAGCGTTCGACGTGGCCGTTGTAGAACTTGATCGAGCGGGCGCCGAGCTCCTTGATCTGCCAGTCGAGCTGCTCGAGCGCCGCGTCCACGCCCTGCCAGAGCGGGTCGACCCCGCCGCAGAAGACGACGCGATCCGGATAGCGCTTCGCCATCTCGTACTGCGTCAGGACGGGCGCGAAGGTGTCCTTGAACCAGTCGAAGATCGGCACGACCTGCGCCATCGCCATGTCCGTCGGCGCGTCCACGAAGACGAGCTCGTAGAGCTCCTCGACGCTCCAGCGGCGCTTGAACTCGATCGAGCCGTCGTTGTAGCCGACCCAGCGACCGCCGGCGCCCATCGCCAGCAGCAGGTCGCGCGAGTAGCGCGCATCGGGCGCGTCCGTGCGCAGGTTCTCGTCCGACATGTCGTAGCAGTGGATCGCGTTGTCGAAGACGAAGATCCCGTCGAGCACGGCTCTGACGCTAACGCCTCCGGCTTAGAATCGCAGCGGGATGAGGGTGGTCGGCGTCGACATCGGCGGGACCTTCACCGACTTCATGCTGTACGACACGGAGTCGGCGAGCGTGCACGTGCACAAGGTGCGCTCGACCCCCGACGACCCCGGCCAGGCGATGGTCTCGGGCCTCGCCGAGCTGTGCGCGGCGGCCGCGATCGCGCCCGCGCAGGTCGACGCCGTCTTCCACGGCACCACGGTCGCGACGAACGCGGTGCTCGAGCACCGCGGCGCCGAGGCCGGGATGCTGACGACGAAAGGCTTCCGCGACGTCGTCCACATCGGCCGCCACCAGCGGCCGCAGCACTACTCGATCATGCAGGACATCCCGTGGCAGGCCCGGCCCTTCGTCAAGCGGCGCCACCGGCACGTCGTCAGCGAGCGCATCTCTCCGCCGAGCGGCGAGGTCCTCGAGCCGCTCGACGAGGAGGAGGTTCGGGCCGCCGCGCGCGCGCTGAAGGAGGCCGGAGTCGAGTCCGTCGCGATCTGCTTCCTCTTCTCGTACATCAACCCGGAGCACGAGCGGCGCGCCGCCGAGATCGTCGCCGAGGAGATCCCCGGCGCGTTCGTCACGTTCAGCGCCGACATCTTCCCGCAGTTCCGCGAGTTCGAGCGCTTCACGACCGCGTGCATGAACGCGTTCGTCGGCCCGACCACGGGGCGCTATCTCGAGCGGCTGTCGGCGGCGCTGACGGGCGAAGGCGTTCCGGGGAAGCTGCACGTGATGATGTCCAACGGGGGCGTCGCCTCGGCGGAGACGGCGGCGCGGCGGCCGGTGACGCTTCTCCTCTCCGGTCCGGCCGCCGGGGTGCTCGGCGGGCTCTGGGCGGGCGAGACGACCGGACGGCGCCGGCTGATCACGTTCGACGTCGGCGGGACGTCCGCCGACATCGGGATCGTCACCGAGCGCGGGATCACGGAGGCGTCCGCGCGCGACACGTGGGTCGCCGGCTACCCGCTGCTCGTCCCGATGATCGACATCCACACGATCGGTGCCGGCGGAGGTTCGATCGCGTACGTCGACGACGGCGGCGCCTTCCGCGTCGGGCCGAGGAGCGCAGGAGCGGCGCCGGGGCCGGCCGCCTATGGGCAGGGAGGCGAGGAGCCGACACTGACGGACGCGAACGTCGTCCTCGGCCGGATCGACCCGGAGCGTTTCCTCGGCGGCGAGATGAAGCTCGACCGCGAGGCGGCCGCCGCGGCCGTCCAGCGCCTCGCCGACCGGCTGGGCCTGGGGCCGGTCGAGGCGGCGGAGGGGATCGTGACGATCGCGAACGCGAACATGGCCGGCGCGATCCGCTCCCGCACGGTGCAGAAGGGGCACGACCCGCGGGAGTTCGCGCTCGTCGCGTTCGGCGGCGCGGGCCCGATGCAGGCTGCTGAGGTGGCGGACTCGCTCGGCATCCCGGAGGTGATCGTGCCGCCGTACCCCGGCATCACCTCCGCGATGGGCCTGCTGACGAGCGACCTCAAGTACGACCAGATGCGCACCGTCTTCATGACGGAGGGCGCGGTCGACGCCGAGCGGCTCGACCGCGAGCTCGTCGCGGCGACCGACGAGCTACACGCGCGGCTGCGCGAGGACGGCGTCGCCGACGGGGACATCGCGGTCGCCGCCGCGCTCGACTGCCGGTACGTCGGGCAGGGGTACGAGCTGCGGATCCCGCTCCCTGAGGAGCGCTTCACGCCCGCCGCGCTGGAGGAGTTCCACCGCCGGCACGAGCAGGAGTACGGGCATGCGTTCCGCGACCCGATCGAGATCGTCAACCTGCGCGTGACGGCGTCCGGGAAGCGTCCGCGCATCGAGCGGCTGCCGGCCGTTGCGAACGGCGGCGACCCGCTGCTCGGCGAGGGCGAGAGCGTCTTCGGCCGGACGGCCTATCCGACCCGCTACTACGAGCGCTCGCGGCTCGCGGCCGGGACGGCGGTCGAGGGCGCCGCCGTCATCTTCCAGCGCGACACGACCACCGTCGTCCCGCCCGGCTGGACCGCGCGTGCGGACGCGTCGGGCAGCCTTATCCTCGCTCGATGACCGCCGCCGCCGGGACCCGCGTCGACCCGATCACAGCGGCCGTGATCGCCGGCGCGCTCGAGTCGGTCGCGGTCGAGATGGGCCACAAGCTTGCCCGGATGTCGTACTCGTCGATCATCCGCGAATCCGAGGACTTCGGCTGCGTGATCTGCGACGCGCAGGCGCGCCAGCTCGCCGAGTCCGCCCAGTCGACGCCGCTGCAGTCGGGCCCGATTCCGGGCTACATCCGCGGCATCAACCGCCGCTTCGGAGAGCTCGGCGAGGAGTGGAAGCCGGGCGACGTCGTCATCCACAACCACGCGTACTACGGCGCTTCGCACGGGCCGGACGTCGCCTTCGTCGTGCCGATCTTCCACGGCGGCGAGCTGATCGCCTTTTCCGCGACGACCGCGCACCACCTCGACCTCGGCGCGCTCACGCCCG
Source organism: Gaiellaceae bacterium (assembly GCA_035274625.1). Classification (GTDB taxonomy): domain Bacteria; phylum Actinomycetota; class Thermoleophilia; order Gaiellales; family Gaiellaceae; genus DATBLE01. The sequence continues at coordinate 29,908 of DATENZ010000113.1, read as the reverse complement.
GATCGTGCGGGATCGTCGACGCCACCGACGCCTACGCGGAGGGCCTCCAGTTCAACGCGATCAAGATCGAGGAGGAGGGCCGCCGCAACGAGTGGATCTGGCGCTTCATCCGCGACAACGTGCGCGCGCCGCAGCTCGTCGTCGGGGACATGGAGGCGCAGGTCGCCGCCTGCCGCATCGGCGCGGAGCGATTCCTCCAGCTCGTCGAGCGCTTCGGGATCGCGACGGTGCACGGCGCCGCGGAGGACCTGATGGATTACTCCGAGCGGCTGCTTCGCCGCGAGATCGAGCAGCTCCCGGACGGGAGCTACGAGGCCGACGGCTTCATCGACGGCTTCCAGGACGACCCGAACCCGGCGAACCGGGACCTGCGCATCCACGCCACCGTGACCGTGGAGGGCTCGGACATCCACGTCGACCTGACGGGGACGTCACCGCAGATCGACTTCCCGCTGAACATGCCGTTCGAGGGCACGGTCGACATCGCCGTCTACCTGACGATCCGGTCGATCCTGCTCGACAGCGACCGCCATGGATACGTGCCCGCGAACTCCGGGCTCTTCCGGCCGATCAGGATCACCGCGCCGGAGGGCTGCCTCGCCAACCCGCGCTACCCGGCGCCGGTGATCGCGCGCTTCTGCCCCGGCAACATCGTCGCCGATACGGTGATGCGCGCCCTCGCGCCGCTCGTACCGGAGAAGGTGAGCGCGGGCGTCGGGAACCTGAAGGTCGTCGCCTACAGCGGCCTCGCCGAGGGCGGGCGCCACTGGGTCTACATGGACATCCAGGAGGGGAGCTACGGCGGACGGCACGGCAAGGACGGCCTCGACGCAGTCGACACGCTCTACGCGAACACGCGCAACAACCCGATCGAGGACATCGAGTCGCACTACCCGCTGCGCGTGACGCGGTACGAGCTGAACGTCGACACCGGCGGAGCGGGTCGCTGGCGCGGCGGGCTCGGAACCGTCCGCGAGATCGAGTTCCTCGCGCCCGGCGGAATGTCTCTCGAGGGAGACGGCTCGGTGCATCCGCCGCCGGGGCTCTTCGGCGGCGCCGACGGGACCCCGGGCCGCGTCGAGATCAACCACCGGGGCGAGAACGGCGACGAGGTGCCGTCGAAGTTCCCCTACCGCTCCGCGCAGGCGGGCGACCGGCTGCTGCTGGTCGCTCCGAGCGGCGGCGGCTACGGCCCCCCGTCCGAGCGCGACCCGGAGGCGATCCAGGAAGACGTCGCCGACGGCGTGCTGTCGCCCGGGCGGGCACGCGAGCTCTACGGCTAGTGCGCATCGGCGTCGACGTCGGCGGCACGAACACCGACGCCGTGCTCGTCGACGGCCGCGAGGTGCTCGCGGAGGCGAAGACGCCGACGACGCCCGACGTGAACGGCGGGATCACTGCGGCGCTGCGAGCGCTCGTCGCCGACTCCGGCGTCGACGTAGCCCGCGTCCAGGCGGTGATGATCGGGACGACCCACTTCACGAACGCGGTCGTGGAGGCGCGGCGCCTGGCGCCGACCGGCGTGATCAGGCTCGGCCTCCCGGCGACCGAGGCGCTACCGCCGATGGTCGCCTGGCCCGCGCCGCTGCGTGAGGCGCTCGGCGACCACGTGCGCCTCTGTCACGGCGGCCACGAGTTCGACGGGCGCCGCATCGCGCCGCTCGACCACGACCAGCTCCGGCGCGCCGCGGCCGACTTCGCGGCGGCCGGGATCGCGACGGTCGCGATCTCGTCGGTCTTCTCGCCGGTGAACGCGGAGGCCGAGCAGGAGGCGGCCGGCGTCGTCGCGGAGGAACTGCCGGACGCGGCGGTCTCGCTCTCGCACGAGATCGGCCGTATCGGGCTGCTCGAGCGCGAGAACGCGACGATCATGAATGCGTGCCTCCGTGCGCTGGCGACGCAGATCGTCGCCGCCTTCCATGCCGCAGTCGCGGAGCTCGGCAGCGACGCGCCCGTCTACCTGAGCCAGAACGACGGGACGCTGATGGCGGTCGGCTACGCCGAGCGCTACCCGGTCGCGACCTTCGCCTCCGGCCCGACGAACTCGATGCGCGGCGCGGCGTTCCTGTCCGGCCTCGCCGACTGCGCGGTCGTCGACATCGGCGGCACGACCTCCGACGTCGGGATCCTCCAGCACGGCTTTCCACGGGAGGCGGGCGCGGCCGTCGAGATCGGCGGCGTGCGCACGAACTTCCGGATGCCCGACGTGCTCTCGCTCGGGATCGGCGGCGGCTCGCACGTCCACGGCAGCGAGGTCGGGCCGCTGAGCGTCGGCTACGAGCTGACCGAGCGCGCGCTCGTCTTCGGCGGAGACGTGCTGACCGCGACCGACCTCGCAGTGGCGGCGGGTCTGGTCGAGATCGGCGACCGGGCGCGCGTCGCGGGCGTCGACGCGGAGCCTGCGCTGGCGCGGATCGCAGAGCGGATCGCCGAGACGGTCGACCGGATGAAGACGAGTGCCGAGCCGATTCCGGTCGTCGTCGTCGGCGGCGGGTCGATCGTCCTGCGCGACTCGCTCGCGGGCGCGAGCGAGCTGGTGAAGCCGGAGCACTATGCCGTCGCGAACGCCATTGGAGCTGCGATCGCGCAGGTCGGCGGCGAGGTCGACAAGGTGGTCGCGCTGGAGGGGACGACGCGTGAGGACGCACTCACCGAGGCGAAGGACGAGGCGGTCGAGAAGGCGATCGCCGCCGGTGCGGAGCGGGACTCGGTGCGCGTGGTCGACGTCGAGGACGTGCCGATCGCGTACCTGCCCGGAAACGCCACGCGGATCCGGGTGAAGGCCGTGGGGGAGCTCGATCTCGGGAGGGTGGGCATTGCGGCTGGTCGGTGAGGCGGAGCTCGAGGACATCGCCGTCGGCGCGGCGATCCTCGGGACCGGCGGCGGCGGCGACCCGTACATCGGCAAGCTGCTCGCCCAGGAGGCGGTCCGCCGGCACGGGCCGGTGCAGATGGTCTCGGTCGACGAGGTCGCCGACGATGCGTTCGTCGTCCCCTCGGCGATGATGGGCGCGCCGACGGTGATGGTCGAGAAGCTGCCGCGCGGCACCGAGGTGATCCGCGCCTTCAAGGCACTCGGCGACTACGTCGGCCGGGAGCCGACCCACACGACGTCGATCGAGGCGGGCGGGCTGAACTCGACGACGCCGTTCGTCGTCGCGGCCCAGCTCGGGATCCCGCTCGTGGACGCCGACGGGATGGGCCGCGCGTTCCCGGAGATCCAGATGATCGTCGCGACGATGCACGGCGTGAAGGCGACGCCGATGACGCTCGCCGACGAGAAGGGGAACTCGGCGGTGATCGACACGATCGACAACACGTGGACAGAGCGCCTCGCGCGCACTCTGACCGTCGACTTCGGCGCCACGGCGATGATCGCGCTCTACCCGCTGACCGGGACGCAGCTGAAGGCGGGCGCGTTCGTCGCGGGGACGATCAGCCTGGCCGAGGAGCTGGGTCGGCTCGTCCGCGAGACGCGAGCCGCGCACGGCGACCCGATCGGCGCCGTCGTCGAGCGGCTCGGCGGCCGGCGGCTCTTCGGCGGGAAGGTGGTGGACGTCGCGCGCCGCACCGAAGCCGGCTGGGCGAAGGCCGAGGCGCGGATCGAGGGAACCGGCTCCGACGCCGGCTCGGCCCTCGTCCTCCAGACGCAGAACGAGCACCTCGTCGCGATCCGCGACGGCGAGGTGGTCTGCTCCGTCCCGGATCTGATCGTCGTGATGGACGCCGAGAGCGGCAACCCGATCACGACCGAGGAGCTCAGGTACGGCTTCCGCGTCGTCGTGATCGGCGCACCGTGCGTGCCGGACTGGCGGACCGAGCAGGGCCTCGCGCTCGTCGGCCCGCGGTACTTCGGCTACGACGTCGACTTCGTACCGGTCGAGGAGCGGTTCCCCGCGTGAGCTACGTGGCAATGGAGGAGCTGACCTGGCCCGAGGCGGAGGCGCTCGGCGCCCTGGGCGCAACCGGGCTCGTCTCGCTCGGCTCGCTCGAGCAGCACGGGCCGCACCTGCCGCTGGCGACCGACTCGCTGCTGGCGGAGCGGCTCGCGCGGGAGATCGCGGAGCGGCTCGCGGGGCCGGTCGTCGTCACGCCCGTCGTTCGCGGCGGCCTCTCGACCCACCACCTCGCCTTCCCGGGAACGGTCACCGTGCCGCCCGGTGCGTACCGTGCCCTGCCCGTCTCATATCTCGAAGGCCTCGAACGGATGGGGATCCGCAAGACCGGCCTCTGGAGCTGGCACGGCGGGAACTTCGGCTTCGTTCGCGAGCTGGCCGACGCGTACGAGGGCGAGGCGCAGGTGGCCGGCTATTCCGACCTGACGCGGTTCTTCGCGCTGATGGCCGAAGGCGCCGCGCGGACGGGTCTGACGGCGGCAGAGTCGGACGCACACGCCGGCGGGCTGGAGACGAGCACGATGCTCGCGGAGCAGCCGGGGCTCGTCCGCCCATTCGACGGCGTCGAGGGCTACACGGCCGCGGAGCCGGGCTGGCTGGAGCGGATCTTCGCGGAGGGCATCCGGCCCGTCAGCGAGAGCGGCGTCCTCGGCGACCTCAGCGGCGCGAATGCGCAGGCGGGCGAGGCGATCTTCGCCGCGCTCGCGGACGAGCTCGCCGCGTTCTTCGCCGCAGAGCTCCAGCTTTGACCCACGGCCAGGGCCTGCAAAAGGACAACTTGCGCAGCAGCGTCCGTGCTGGCACCCTCGCCCCATGGACGGAAGTGGAACGGATCGAAGCGCTGCTCGGAGGTGAGGATGGCGAAGAGGAAACCGACGAAAGCTGATCTAGAGGCGCGCCGCCAGATGCGCGAGAACGCCGAGCGGACGCGGCGCCTCGCCGAGAGAAGGCTCAGGCAGAGCTCGACCGGCGCAAAGAGCGAGACACCTAGCCCGCGGCGGCCCGGAACTCGTCCGCGAGCTGCTCGGCGGTGACGAACCGCGCGCCGCGGTCCTGCATCGCCGCGAGCACGCGCTCGAGCATCGCGATCCGGCCGCCCCAGCCGATCGTCTCGGGGTGGAGCATCAGCATCGTGAACGCGCCGGGGTCGCGGTCGGCGTTGTACGTGAACTCGTCGAGCCAGATCTGCTCCACGTCGCGCGGGTTCCGCAGCCCGGCCGGGAGCGTCGGCCGGCCGTAGCCGTTGAACTCGAAGTAGGCGAAGTCGCTCGTGATGAACGTGATCGGCACTTCGACGAGCCGCAGCTCCTGCCCCGGCTCGTTCGGGCCGTCGAACCGCACCACGCCCGGCCCGCGCGCCCAGTGCGGGCGCAGGTCGTCCATCACCGACGAGCTGTACGTGTAGCCCTCCTCGAGCAGCAGCTCGAAGTGCTCGCCCGCGACCGCCCACGGCGGGAACCGCATCCCACGCGGCCGGCGCCCCACCGCCCCCTCGATCGCGTCGGCCGCCCGCCGGATGACGTCGCGGGCCTGGTCGAGCGAAAGCGGCTCGAAGTCCTCATGCGCGTAGCCGTGCGCGGCGAGCTCGTGCCCCGCTCCGGCGATCGCGGAGGCGGTCTCCGGATACGTGTCGGCCGTGTGGCCCGGCGTGAAGAAGGTCGCGGTGATCCCGAGGCGCTCGCAGAGCTCGAGCAGCCGCGGGATCCCGACCCGAGGCCCGAACTCGCCACGCGAGAGCGACCGAGCGTCGGTCGCGCCGCCCGCCATCCAGACGGAGACGCCGTCCCAGTCGAAACTCAGGCAGACCGTCGGCTCGGTCATCGCATCCCCTCAGGCGTGGGCGGCCGGCGCGAAGGCCGGGCCGCCCACCCAATCGACCAACTAGCAGAGTGTCTTCGGGAGGATGCCCGCTTTCGGGGCGACCTCCGCGACGAACTTCTCCTTGGTGCCGACGAAGGTGACGATCGGCAGGCTCCGCAGCTTCGAGATGTGGCACTTCGGCGTCCACGTGATGTTCCCGATCGGGAGCGGCTCGTTCTTGAACTTCTCGAGCTGGGCGATCACCTTCAGCCCGTCGGTCGACTTCGCCCGCTCGATCGCCTTCTTGAACGCCATCACGGCGCTGTAGCCGTTCAGCGTCTGCTCGCCCAGCGGCGCGTCCTTCTTGAACTTCGCCTTGTATGCCGAGTAAACGGCAGCACGGAGCTTGTTCGGGTCGCCCCCGGTCGTGACGCCGCCGGCGATGACGTAGAAGTTCTTCAGGTTCGGCACTGCGCCGAGCCAGAACGTTCCGTCGAAACCCGCGCCGCCGATGATCGGCAGGTTGATGCCCGCCGCTCGGATCTGCTTCGTCGCCGAGGCGCCACCCGGAGCGTACGAGCCCATGAAGATGAAGTCGACCTTCTTCTGGTCGACCAGCTGCTTCATCTTCGTGATCTGGCTCGCGATCGACTGGTCGCTGTTCATGAACGTGTCCTCGCCGGCGATCTGCCCGCCGAGCTTGCCCCACGAGTGCTTGAAGTTCTCGAAAAACGTCTTCGAGTAGCTGATGCTCGGATCCTCGAGCACGTACGGGTGCCGCCAGCCTTTGCTCCAGGCCCAGGTCGCGCCGATCGCCGCCTCGCTCCCGCTCGGGAACTGGTTGAAGAGGCAGCGGCCAATGCCCTGCAGGCCGTACCTGGAGTCGCCCGCCTCGGAGATCGCCGGGATGTTCTTGGCGCACGCAGCGCGAGCCGCGGGTCCGCCGAAGTCGTAGTCGAGGGTCGGGATCATCAGATCGGCCTTCTTCGCCAGCAGCGACTGGGCGACGCCGGCGATCAAGCCGAGGTCGGACTTCGTGTCCGCACTGATGATCTTCAGCGGCCTCCCGAGGACGCCGCCCGCCTTGTTCACCTGCGCGGCCGCGATCTGCGCGCCCGCGAGGTTGGGCTGGTCGTAGAAGCTGATGATGCCGGTCAGCGCCAGCGGCATCGCGATCACGATCGGCGTGCCGGCCAGCGTCTTCTCCGGTGCCGCCGTGCCGCCGCCGGCGCTGAGGGCCAGCAGCGAAACGACGGCCAGCGCGGCGACGAGGACGATTCGAATCGGCTTTCTCATCTCTCCTCCCTGGTGGGGATCAGCTCTTCGGAGCCTGCCGATCTTCTCACGACGCCGCCGCGTCTGCGAGGCAGGCGCGGCCAGGGCAGCTCTCGGCCGTTCGTCAACCCGCGCGGCCGCAGGACCAGGATCACGAGCATGATGATCGCGAGCCCGACCTCGCGCAGACCGGGGCGGGCCGGGATGTGCAGCGGCCCGACGTCCGCCCCCTGCTCGACCCGGTGGAGGAACTCGGCGATGAAGGAGATCGTCAGAGACCCGATCACCGCGCCGGTCAGGCTCTTGATCCCGCCGACGACGAGCATCGCGAGCGTCGTGAACGTGAGCGCGAGGTAGAAGAAGCTGGAGTTGAACGAGCCGAGGTACTGGGCGTACAGCCCGCCGCCGACGCCCATGACGAACGCGTGGATCACCCAGGCCACCCGCCGCTCGGTCCGGATGTTGACGCCGAGCGAGCGCGCGGCGACGTCGTCCTCCCGCGATCCGCGCAAGCGAAGCGCGAGTCCGGTGCTCTGGAAGACAAAGCCGACCACGATGGCGATCAGAGCCCAGACGAGTGCTGCGTTCTTGCTCGTCGTCACCGGCGCGCCGGAGATGCCGGCTGCGCCGTTCGTCACCTGCGTCCAGCTGTTCGCGACTGTTCGGATGATCACCAGGACGGCGAACGTGGCCAGGGCCGCGGCGATCCCGTTCAGTCGCATGAGCGGAATCGAGAGCACCGCGCCCGCGGCGGCGGCGACGACCCCGCCCATCAGCGTCGCCTCGACGCTCGTGAAGTCGGCGCGCGCGATGAAGCCGGGCAGGTCGGGCTGGAGGATCGACTTCTGGTCCGGCGGGATGACGAGCAGCGCGGCGGTGTAGGCGCCGATCGACGCGAAGCCGACGCTCCCGAAGGAGAAGACGCCCGAGTTCCCGACGAAGACGTACAGCCCGATGACGAGCGTGAGGTTGATCATCGCCACGATCACGACGCCGCGCGTGACGGAGTCGCCCGCCGCCCACGCGATCTCCGCCGCGGCCGCGACGAGCCCGAGCAGCGCCGGCAGCGGCCAGATCGCGCGGACACCGGTGCGGAGCACGTCCATCAGACGCGCGTGACGACCGAGCGCGCGACGATCAGGCCCTGCGGCCGGACGAGCAGCATGACGATCACGGCGCCGAACGCGAAGGCGTCCCGATAGGACCGCAGCTCGAGCGGCAGGTACGACTGCAAGAGGACGAAGATCGCGCCGAAGACGTAACCGCCGAGGACGGCGCCGCGCAGGCTGCCCATGCCGCCGAGGACGGTCGCGACGAAGGCGTAGAGGACCGGGTTCGAGCCGAGGTCGTACGAGACCTCGCCGGTCTGGGCGACGAGCAGGTAGGCGCCGATCCCCGCGAGGAGGCCGCTGACCCCGAATGCGGTCGCGATCACCGAATTCGCGCGCACACCGAGGATGCGCGCCATCCGGAAGTCCTCGGCGGCGGCGCGCATCTGCACGCCCATGCGCGTCCGCTGCAGGAACAACCCGAGCGCTGCGAGCAGCACGAGCGTGACGCCGACGGTGACCGGGTCGAGCTTCGGGACGGAGACGGAGCCGATCGAGAACGACTCGGACAGCCATCTCGAGATGCTCTTGCCCTTGGGGGCGGAGCCCTCGATCAGGATCGCGAGGTTCTGGAGGCCGTAGCTGACGGCGAACGACGCGATCAGGAGCGTGGGCGGCGACGCTCCGCGCAGCGGGCGGAACGCCGCCCGCTCCATCGCCAGCGCGAAGACGATCGCAATCCCGACCGTCGCGATCACGACCACCGGCCACGGCGGCTGCCCGATCAGCACGATCGTGTACGCGCCCGCCATGAGCAGCTCGCCGTGCGCGAAGTTGATCAGGCCCAGGATCCCGAAGATCAGGGCGATCCCGAGCGCGTACAGCGCGAACTGCGACCCGTACGTGATCGCGTCGATCAGGTGCTGCAGGAAGAGCGCCATGCCTAGGGGCCTGTCCGGAAAGTGGCCGCTGTGCAGACCTCGCGGCACGTGCCGCGAGGCAAGGACGCAGGGAGCGCCAATACCGAAACCACGTATTGGCGCGACTGAGGACGCGGCCTCGCGGCGCGTGACGCATGGGAGGCGCTCCGGTTCATTTTCCGGACAGGCCCCTATACCCCGAGGTACGCGGTCGCGAAGTTCTCCATCCGGAGGATCTCGTCCCGCGTGCCGGCGGCCGCGACGCGCCCGGTGCGCAGGATGTACGCGCGATCGGCGAACTCGACGGCGCGCGCGGCGTTCTGCTCGACGAGCAGGATCGTCACGCCCTCCCTGCGCAGCTCCTCGAGCGCGTCGAAGACGACGTCGAGAACGACCGGGGCGAGGCCGAGCGACGGCTCGTCGAGCAGCAGCAGCTCCGGCCGGGACAGCAGCGCGCGTGCGATCGCCAGCTGCTGCTGCTCGCCGCCGGAGAGGTTGCCGGCGGAGCTTCCGTAGTACGACCGCAGCAGGGGGAAACGGTCGAGCGTCCGTTCGAGGTCGGTATCGGCGGCGGCTCGATCGCTGCGGGCGGTGGTCCCGAGCTGCAGATTCTCGGCGACCGTGAGCGTCCCGAAGATGTGCCGGCCCTCCGGTACGAGCGCGATCCCGCGGCGGAGGATCTCCTCGGGCGGCATTCCGACGATCGACGCCCCGCGGAACGTGATCCGGCCGGCGGTGGGCGGGACGAGCCCGAAGATCGCCGAGAGGGTCGTCGTCTTGCCGGCGCCGTTCGGCCCGACGATCGTGACCGCCTCGCCCTCCTCCACGTGGAGCGAGATTCCGTGGAGCGCGGGGACGCGGCGGTAGCTGACGTGCAGCTCATCGATCTTCAGCATCGACGGGCCTCCTGCCCAGGTACGCGGTCAGCACGGCCGGGTCGGTCCTCACCTCGGCCGGGGTCCCGACGCTCAGCGTCTTGCCGTAGTCGAGCACCTGGATCCGCTCGCAGAGCCGCATGATCACGCGCATGTCGTGCTCGATCACCATCAGCGCGCACTCGAAGTCGTTGCGGATGAGCCCAAGGGACGAGACGAGCTCGTCGCTCTCCTGCTCGTTCAGACCTGCGGCCGGCTCGTCGAGGAGCAGGAACGACGGCTTGGCCGCGAGGGCGCGAACGATGCCGATTCGACGCTCGAGCCCGTGCGGGAGCCCCGCGCCGTACAGGTGCGCCTTGTCGTCGAGCTTCAGACGCGCGAGCAGGTCGAGCGCCCACCGCCGCGCAGCGGCGCGGCGCATCCCGACGGCGACGCCGCCGAGCTCGACGTTCTCGAGCACCGTCAGGTCGGGAAACAGGCGTACGGACTGGAACGTGCGCGTCAGGCCGAGGCGCGCGAGCCGGTGCGGCCGCCAGCCGGTGACGTCCTCGCCGCCGAGGACGACGGCCCCGGCGGTCGGCTTCTGGAAGCCGGAGAGCGCGTTGACGAGCGTCGTCTTGCCGGCGCCGTTCGGCCCGATCAGCCCGAGGATCTCGCCCTTGCGAAGGCTCAGGTCGACGCCGTCAACGGCGCGGACTCCGCCGAAGTGCACCTTGAGCTGACGGGCCTCGAGCAGCCCGGCCCCGTCCTGCGCTGCCATCGGCAGACACTAACCCTCTCTCCGGTCTCAGTGGAGGCCGCGCGACTGCCGCGCGAGCGCCTCTCCACCGACCTCGCGAGTCAGGTCTTCGAGCCAGGCGACGAGGCCTTCGTAGTCCCACATCACCTTGACGATGTTCTCGTCGATCGACTCCTTCACCCTGCGAAGAAAAGGGTCGTCGGGCTCGAACGAGTCGACCAGCCGGCTGGCGGCCATCAGCAGCCGGACGGCCCCGTGCCGCGGCGACTCGACGAGCGTGAGCCCGGCCGAGCTGACCAGGAAAGCGGTGAGCTCGAACAGCCGCTCGTCGTCGGTCATTCCGAGAACCGCTCCCGGTGGACGGCAGGCTCGAAGCGGCGCGGCGCCCTGGGAGCATCCGGCGCCGGATGGCCGACGGCGACAAGGAGGTAGGGCTTGATCCGCTCGGGCAGACCGAGCACGGCCTGAACCGGCGGCGGCGTCCAGCTCGTCGTCCAGCAGATGGCAAGTCCGAGCGCCGGCGCAGCAAGCGAGAGGTACCCGCCGGCCGCACCTGCGTCGAGCGCGCACACCTCGTCGGCGACCTCGCCGAGCACCTCGACCGCGAGCTCGAGGTCCGCGCAGACGGCGATCAGCCCCGGCGCGTCGTTGTAGAACCCGGGCGCGACCAGCCGGATCGCCGCCATCGTCGCGGGCTCGCTGACGACCACGAGATGCCGGAGACCCTCACGGGCAACCGGCGCGCGCCCGGCCGCGTAGACGAGCCGCTCGAGGAGGGCTTCGTCAGGGGGCTCGGGCAGGAAGTGCCGGTACATCCGGCGCGTGCGCATCGTGTCGAAAACGTCCACCGAGCCTCTCTACCACACCTGCGAGGAGCGCATTAGGATCGGCTGAACCCACAGGAGGCACGATGACCGTTGCCGATATCAATGCAGTGGTGCAGGCGTTCCGCGACGGGGTCGCGAATCAGGATGCCGAGGCTCTCTCCCGGATCTATCACGAGGACGCGAGGTTCCTGCCGCCCAACATGGCGCCGTTCGAAGGCCGCCCGGCGATCCGGCAAGCCTTTCAGCAGCTGCTGGACATGGGCGTCCGGTCGGTCGACCTCGAGCCGATCGACGTCCGCGAGGCCGCAGACCTGACGATCGAGTACGGCCGGTACACGCTGGGCCTCGAGACCGGCGACGGCCAGACCGTGAGCGACGTCGGGAAATACCTGGTCGTCCACGAGACGCGGGACGGAACGACCCGGATCTCCTACGACATCTTCAACTCGAACTCGCCTCCACCCGGCTAGAACGATCACGGCTCCGGGCGTACGCGACGACGGCCTCGATCGAGGTCGGGTTCGCGAGCGCATCGGGGCTGACGACCTCCGCCGCGGCGACGCCCGAGAGGATGCGCTTGACCGGGAGCTCGAGCTTCTTGCCGGTCAGCGTCTGCGGGATCATCGGGAGCGCGACGATCGTGTCGGGAACGTGGCGCGGTGAGAGGGAATCGCGGAGCCCGCCGGCGATCCGGACGCGAAGCGCGTCGTCGAGCTCGAGCCCCTCGCGCAGGACGACGAACAGGACGAGCTCGTCGGCTTCCTCGAGGTGCACGACGAGCGCGTCGAGGACCTCGTCGAGCTCCTCCAGCACCGAATAGAACTCGCTCGTTCCGAGACGGACGCCGCCGCGGTTCAGCGTCGCGTCCGAGCGGCCGGTGATCACCGAGCTGCCGCGCTCCGTGAACATGATCCAGTCGCCGTGGCGCCAGATCCCCGGGTAGACGTCGAAGTAGGCCGCGCGGTACCGCTCCGAGCTCGGGTCGTTCCAGAAGCCGACGGCCATCGACGGCATCGGCTGGCGGATGACCAGCTCGCCGAGCTCGCCGACGACCTCGTTCCCGTCCGGATCGAGCGCCGCCGTGTCGACCGCCAGACAGCGGCCGGCGATCTCGCCCGCGTAGACCGGGATCAACGGGTTGCCCTGCACGATCCCCGTGCAGACGTCCGTCCCGCCGCTGCCGTTGATCAGCAGGACGCTCGGGTCGAGCTGCTCGTAGAACCACTCGAACCCGTCGACCGGCAGCGGCGAGCCGGCGCAGCCGACCGCGCGCAGCGACGACAGGTCGTAGCGGCGGCCGGGCTCGATCCCCGCCTTGCGGCACGCCAGGGCGAACGCCGGGCTCGCGCCCATCATCGTCGGGCGCGTCTCCTCGACGAGCTGCCACTGGAAGCCGAGGTCGGGATACGCCGGGTTGCCGTCGATCATCACGATCGACGCCCGCAGCAGGAGCGTCGAGACGAGCGCGTTCCACATCATCCACGCCGTCGTCGTGAACCACTGCAGGCGGTCGCCGGCCTGGACGTCCCAGCCGAGGCCGTGGTTCTTCATGTGCTCGAGCAGGATCCCGCCGTGGCCGTGGACGATCGCCTTCGGCAGCCCGGTCGTGCCGGACGAGAAGAGCACGTAGAGCGGGTGGTCGAACGGGAGCGATGCGAACTCGAGCGGCGCCGACTCGCTCAGCAGCTCGTCCCACGTTGTCGCATCCGGCAATGCGGGACCCGCGTACGGGACGTCGACCACGGTCTCCAGCGAGGAGAGCTGCTGCCGCACCGCCGCGACAGCGTCCCGTCGGTCGACGAGCTTCCCCCCGTACCGGTAGCCGGCGACGGCGAGCAGCACCTTCGGCTCGAGCTGGCCGAGCCGGTCGACCACGCTGCGCACGCCGAACTCGGGCGGGCACGTCGCCCAGACCGCGCCGAGGCTCGCGGCCGCGAGGAACGCGACGAGCGTCTCCGGGACGTTCGGGAGGTACGCGACGACGCGGTCGCCGGGTCCGACGCCGAGCCGCTGCAACCCCAGCCGCGCCCGCGCGACCTGCTCGCGGAGGTCGCCGAACGTGAGCTCGAACGGGTCGCGCGTCTGCGAGTACGCGACCACCGCGACCGCTCGCAGGTCCTCGTCGCGGCCGAGCATGTGCTGCGCGTAGTTCAGCCGTGCGCCGGGGAACCACTCGGCGCCCGGCAGCTCGCGCGAGGCGAGCACGCGCTCGTACGGGACGTGCGCGCGGATCCCGAAGTAGTCCCAGAGCGAGCCCCAGAACCCCTCGAGGTCCGAGACCGACCAGCGGAAGAGCTCCTCGTACCCGGCGAGCTCCAGCCCGCGCTCGCGCTGGAGCCACGTCATGTACCGCCCGGCCTCCGTTCGCTGCCGCCAGTCCTCCGGCGGCGTCCACATGACGTCGCCCTGCCCGGCTATGACGCCTCCGCCTGTACGAGCACGCCGCCGTCGATCAGGTACGCCCCGCCGGTCATGAAGCTCGACGCCGGCGAGGCGAGAAGAAGGACGAGGCCCTTCAGCTCGTCCGGATCGGCCATCCGGCGGAGCGGGACGGTGCGCGACCACATCCGCTCCAGCTCCGGCGTCGGGTTCTCCGTCACACCGCCGCCGATGCGCGTCCCCTTGAACGGCCCCGGGCAGATCGCGTTGACGAGCACGCCGTGCGGCGCGAGCTCCAGGGCCGCGTGCCGGACGAGGTTCAGCACCGCCGCCTTGCTGGCCGCGTAGCCGTAGCAGACCGCCGGCTCCGGCTTCAGCCCCGCAGCCGAGGACGTGACGACGATGCGCCCCGAGCCCTGCCGTCTCATCACCCCGGCCGCGTGCTTCATCGTGTGGAGGACGCCGGTCAGGTTGACGCCGAGCACGCGGTTCCAGTCCGACGGCTCGACCGTCTCGAGCCGCTGGCCGCCGTCGACGCCGAATCCGGGCACCGATGCCATGCCGGCGTTGGCGAAGGCGACGTCCACCCCGCCCTCCGCCGCGACCACGTCCTCGAACAGCGCCTGCACCTGCGCCTCGTCCGACACGTCGGCCACGAACGACCGCGTACCCAGCGACGCGGCAGCCCCCTCCAGCCGCCCCGCGTCGACGTCCGCGAGCGTCACCCGCGCGCCGGCCTCGGCGAGCACCTCCGCCATCGCGAACCCGAGACCGCTGGCCGCGCCGGTGACGACGGCGCGCGTCCCGCGGACGTCGAAGATCCGTTCCTGGACGCTCGTCATGGGACGAGTACGGCCCGGCCGGTGATCTCGCCCTCGCGCAGCCGGTCGAGCACGTCGTTGACGGCGTCGAGCGGATGCGTCTCGCTGCGCAGCGTGACGGCACCGCTCACGTGCAGCTGGAGCAGCTCCCACAGGTCGATCCAGCTGCCGACGAGGTTGCCGGCGATCACGGACTCGCCGACCACCATCGCGACCGACGGGACGTGGATCATCCCGCCGTACCCGACGGTCGAGTAGAGGCCGCCGCGGGCGAGCATGTCGAGCCCGGCCGCGTGGGTGGCATCCGTCGCGACGAGATCCACGACGACGTCGGCCCCGGCTCCGTTCGTCGCCTCCCGCACCTCGCCGGCATCTGCGAGGACGTCGTCGGCGCCGAGCTCGTGCGCGAGAGCCCGGCGCCGCTCGTCGACGTCGATTCCGATCACGACGCCGCCGCCGAGAGCCTTGAGGAGCTGGAGCGCGATGTGCCCGACGCCGCCGACGCCGATGACCACCGAGGTCGTGCCGGGCGCGAGGCGCGGAAGGAGCTTCTTGACCGCGTGGTACGCCGTGATCCCCGCGTCCGCGTGCGGCGCGACGGCCGCCGGCTCGACGCCCGCCGGGAGCTTCAGCAGCGACCGCTCGTCGACGAGCACGTACTCCGCGAAGCCGCCGTCGCGCGTCAGTCCGGTGAACTCGTGCCGCTCGCAGTGCATGTCGATCCCGCGGCGGCACGCCACGCACAGCCCGCAGCTGTACGCCGGATAGACGAGCACCGCGTCGCCCTGCTCGACCGTGCTCACGCCCTCCCCGACCGCCTCCACCCACCCCGCGTTCTCGTGCCCCAGGACGACCGGCGGCCGCAGACCCGCCGGCTCCATCAACCCGTCGATCGCGTGCAGATCGGTGGCGCACACACCCGCGCCGCCGACTCGGACGACCACGTCTCGCCACCCGCTCGGCTCGGGCTCCGGCCGGTCGACGAGCTCGAGCGGCCGGTGGTACTCCGAGAGCAGCGCCGCCTTCACGCTAGGTATCCGTCGAGGTGGTCGGCGAGCCGGGTCGCGAGCGCCATGATCGTCAGCGACGGGTTGACCGACATCGTGCGCGGGATCAGCGACGCGTCGCCGACGAAGAGGCGCTTCACCTCGTGCGACTCGCCGTTGCGGTCGACGACCGAGCGGGCGGGGTCGTCGCCCATCCGGCAGCTGCCCTGGACGTGGGTGGACGCAAGCCCCGTCCAGCAGACTTGTTTCGCCCCGGCCGCTTCGAGCACGTCCCGGCTGAATTGGAGCGACGCCTCGAGCCGCCTCTGCTCCCCGGGCTGGAAGTCGACCTCGAACCGCTCGGCGCCGTCCTCGCCGACGACGACCGTGGCGTTGTTCTCGTCGGTGACCAGCGCGAGGACGCCGACCCAGTTCCGGAAACCGCGGACCGCCTCCACCAGGCGCGGCCCCCAGAACGGCCCCCGCTCGTCGGTGAGCGTGGTCGCGAACGAGATCGGATCCTGGATCGTGGTCGCCTCGACGACAAAACCACCGTCGTCGTCATGGGCGTAGTCCATGCAGTGCGCGGTGATGGGGTACACCATGTGCGCGTCCTGCGGCTCGTCGAACAGGCCGTAGACGAGTCGCACCGGATGCAGGCCGAGGTGCCGGCCGACGGCCTGATTGTCGACGCCGGAACGGCGCAGCAGCTGCGGCGTGTTCAGCGCCCCGGCGGCGACGACGACCGCGCCGGCGTGCACGCCGTGCCGCTCTCCGCCCGCGTCCACGAACTCGACGCCCGTCGCCTCGCCGTCCGCGATCAGCACCCGCTCCACCGCCGCGTCCGCCCGAAGCTCGAGCAGCCCTCCCGCGAGCGTGTCAGCGATATACGTGTTCATCGTCGACTTGCCCGCGTTCGTCGGGCAGCCCTGCAGGCACGAGCCGCAGCGCGAGCAGGTCGCATCGGTGTAGGCGGTGACCGGTTCCAGCTCGGCCCCGAGGGCGCGAAAGCCCGGTTCGAGCGTGTGCACGCTCTTCGTCCAGTCGGTCCGCTCGCGCACGCCGAGCCGCTGTTCGACCCGGTCGTAGTACGGAGCGAGGTCGGCAGCCCGGAAGGGCTCGCCGCGCTCGTTTGTCAGGCCGCTCGCGGGGTGCCACTTCGCGACGTCTCGCTCGTCCGCGCGCAGGGCCACCTTGGTGTTGATCGTCGTCGTCCCGCCCACGCACCGGCCGGCGAGGAACGTGACGACGTCGCCGTCCGGCAGCGGCGCGAACCGCAGGGGCCACCAGAACTGGTGGAACGCCTTCGCCTCCCAGCGCGTGAAGTCGCGCGCGGTGAAGTGCGGGCCGATCTCGAGTAGGAGCACGGCTCGCCCGCGCTCGGCGAGCTCGCCGGCGACCACCCCGCCGCCGGCCCCCGAGCCGACCACGACGACGTCGTACTCGTCCTTCATGCCACCCCTAGATACGACCAGTCCTTCGCGAGCCGCGTGGCGAGCGGCGTGTTGAAGTCGATCTCGGCCCAGGCCCCGGGCCCTTCGCGGCCGGGTGCGACGAAGTCGCTGTAGTAGGCCTCGATCGCGAGCGCCCGCACGAAGGCGAACTCCGGCGTGCGCTCGTGCTCGGCGAGCGACTCGGCGCTGCCGGCGGCCGGTGCGAGCGCGTCGATCGCCGCCAGCGCCCCGTCGCGAACCGGCGGCGGCATCGCCGTCACGAGCGCGTCGATGTAGAGGACCGGCCCGACCCGGGCCGAGCCCGGGACGATCAGCTCGCAGAGGTTGGCGAGCGCCTCGGCGCGCGCGGGGTCGAGCGTTCGCAGGGCCGTCACTCCGAAGCCTCCAGAATCGCCTCGGCCTGCTCGCGGCGCTCACGGAGCAGGTACGCGGAGTGGAGGCGCTCCGGGTGCTCGCGCAGCTCCGCTGCCGTGCCGTGGTAGACGATCCGCCCGCCCTCGATCACATATGCGCTCTCGGCGAGCGCGAGGGCGACGTGGACGAACTGCTCGATCAGCAGGACGCCGACGCCCTCCGCCGCCGCGCGTTCGAGTGCCGGCATCAGCCGCTGGACGACGACGGGGGCGAGCCCGAGCGACAGCTCGTCGACGAGCATGAACTTCGGGCGCGAGACGAGCGCCTGCGCGAGCACGACCATCTGCTGCTCGCCGCCGGACAGCGTGCGCGCGACCGCGCTCCAGCGCGTCTGCAGATGCGGGAACAGCTCGAGCGCGTAGTCGATGCCCGCCTTCGCCTCCTCGCGGCCGAGCGCGTAGGTGGCGACGCGCATGTTCTCCTCGACGGTCAGGTCGGGCAGGAGCCGCCGCCCCTCGGGCACGATCGCCACCCCGGCCTGGCGGATCTGCTCGGGGCGCAGTCGCGTCAGGTCGCTCCCGTTCAGCGCCACCTCGCCGGCAGACGGCCGGAGGACGCCTCCGACCGCCAGCACCATCGTCGACTTGCCCGCGCCGTTGGGCCCGAGCAGCGTCGTCACCGCGCCGGCCGGAATCTCGAGCGAGATGCCGTGCAGGACGCGGTGACCTCCGCGCGCGACGGCGAGGTTCTCGATCCGCAGGGCGCTCAGATGTTCTCCTCGGTGCCGAGGTACGCCCGCATCACATGCTCGTTGCGCAGCACCTCCGGCGTCGGACCGGATGCGATCAGCTTCCCGAAGTCGACGACCGCGGTCGTCCGGCAGCAGGCGGACACGAGGCTCATATCGTGGTCGACGAGGATCACGAGCGCGCCGACCTCGGTCGGGATCTTCCGGATCAGCTCGCCGAGGTGCTCGGTCTCCTCGTCGGGAAGACCGGCGGCGGGCTCGTCGAGCAGCACGAGCCGTGGCTGCCCGACGACCGCGCGGGCGACCTCGACGAGGCGCCGCTCGCGCGCGCCGAGCGAGCCGACCTTCGCCTTCGGCGACGCCCGCAACCCGACGAAGTCGATCGCGGCGAGGACGTCCTCCCGGCGCGAGGAGCGTCTGGCGCCGGAGTGCTCGTGGATCATCGCGACGTTGTCGAACACCGAGAGCTGCTCGATCGCCATCTCGGTCTGGAACGTACGGCGCAGCCCCCACCGCGCGCGCCGGAAGTCCGGCATCTTCAGGAGGTTCTCCCCGAAGGCGGTGATCGTCCCGGTCGCCGGCTTGACGAAGCCACTGAGCACGTTGAAGAACGTCGTCTTGCCGGCGCCGTTCGGGCCGATCAGCCCGCACGTCCCGCTCTCGAAGACGACCGAGATCCCGTCGATCGGCGTGACGCCTCCGAAGCGGACCGTGAGGTTCTCTGTCTGGAGCATCGCTCAGTCCTGGGCGAAGGCGGCGAGGACCGGAGACAGGATGACGACGACGAGGCCGAGCAGCGGCGAGGTCGTGACGAGGAAGACGATTCCGAGGATCAGCGCGAGGATGCTGCCGATCCCGAGCGCGGCCTGGCGGGTCAGCGGCACCTTCCGGGCGATCAGGCGGCCGAGATTCGCCATGTCCTTCGGGAACTGGTCGATCAGGCCGCCCGGCGCGGTCAGCAGCACCTGCAGCAGTCCGGCGCCGAAGACGGTGAGGAGGAAGTTCGCGTTCACGCCCCACTGGGCCTGGAACAGGAACGGGAGCAGCTGGTTGAACACGCCGGCGACGATCGCGCCCCACAGGCTGAAGATGCCGCCGATCAGCGCGGTCGCCGCGAGCGTCAGCGAGTCCTGCGTCTGGAAGGTGATCGCCCGCGGCGTGCTCACCTGCGCTGCCAGCAGGCAGCCGGCGACGCCGGTCATGAAGGACGCGAGCGCGAACGCCCAGAGCTTGTACAGCGTGATGTTGACGCCCGCGGCGAGCGCGGCCGGCTCGCTCTCGCGGATCGAGGCCCACGCGCGGCCGGGCTTGCCGGCGACGTGGAGCAGGGCGAGCAGGAACATCAGCGCGCAGACGATCACGGTGTAGCGGTAGTACGCGGCGTCCGCATGCGCCCACGACGGTCGCCTCACCGGCGGCGGCTCCGTGATGAGCTCGCCGGTCGCAAAGCGCCCCTTGAAGCCCCCTCCCCCGTTCGGAAAGTCGATCACGGCGAGCACCACCGTCGTCGCGCCCGCGAACATCAGGGTGATCAGGGCCAGATAGAGCCCGGAAAGCCGGAGTGCCGGCAGCCCGACGAGCACCCCGATCGCGCACGTGACCCCACCGGCGGCGATCAGCAGGACGGGGAACGGCAGCGACGTGGCGTACGACAGTCGCGTGCCGGACCAGACGCCGACGGTCAGCAGTCCCACCTGGCCGAGCGAGATCAACCCGACGCGGCCGTACAGGACGCCGAAGCCGAGCGCGACGACGGAGTAGATCGCGACGCTCGTGAACGTCGTGATCCAGTCCGTGCCGACAAACTCCGGGATGCCGTAGATGGCGAGCGCGAGCAGGCCGACGATCACGACCGCGCGGGCGAGATCCGCCCGCTCGACCTCGAGCGCCGCGCGAACCCCCGCAGGCAGATTCCTGCTGGCTGCCGGCGTCGTGGTCACGGCCTAGTTGGCGGTCCGCGAGATCGTGACGACGCGGCGGCGGGAGAGGTACAGCAGCGCGATGATCGCGAGCACGAAGGGGGCGGCCGAGCGGTAGGCCGAGACCGTGGTGTAGGGACTGAGCACCGACTGCGCGAGGCCGACCGCCAGCCCGCCGAAGAACGTGACCCAGAGCGACCGCAGCCTGCCGATCAGCGCGGCGGCCAGCGACGAGATGACGAGGAAGGTGAGCGCCGAGTAGTCCAGCGAGGTCAGCAGGTCGGGCAGGATCAGCCCGGCCGCGCCGCACGCGAGGCCCGAGCCGAACCACGCCGCGCCCTCGACGCGCCGGACCGGAACGCCGAGGGTCGCCGTCACCTCCCGGTCGTTCGCGAGCGCCCGCATCGCGGTGCCGAGCTTGGTCACGCGCAGGAAGACCGTGGCGCCGGCCGTGATCGCGAACGCCAGCCCGAGCGCGATGATCTGGGTGAGGCTGACGCTCGTCCCGAAGACGTCGTACCGGTGGGTGGAGCTCGGCAGCGGCAGGAAGCGCGCGAACGCGCCGCCGACCGGCGCCCGCCAGGCCATCAGCCCGAGCAGGATCAGGGCGAGCCCGAGCGTGCCCATCATCTTCACGAGCGGGTCGCGGCGTGCGAAGGCGGGGCCGAAGACGAGGCCGTAGGCCAGGTTGACGACCCCACCGAACAGCACGCAGATCGTGTAGGCCAGCCAGTCCGGCCAGCCGGTGTGGTTGACGATGTAGTAGGCGATCAGGGCGCCCGCGGCTCCGATGGCGCCGAACGCGATGTTCAGCACTCCGGTTGCCCGGTACAGCACGACCAGGCCCACGCCCGAGAGCGCATAGACGCCCCCGAACGCGAGCCCGATCACGATGAACGGCTTCAGGAACTGCCAGTCCACACCGAACACGCTGAAGCCGAGCACGCTGGTCATCGCGGTCTCTCGGGCGCCCTGATCCTCATCTCGTCAGTGTCTCCTAGCCGGTGTTCAGCTTCAGCTTCTTCTCGAAGGCGCGCGTCTGGGTCAGCGCCTTGTCGACGGCCTGGATCGCGAAGCACTTCTCCTTCACGACCACCTTGCCGCCCTTGTAGTCGACGGTGATGTCCCAGTTGTTCGGGATGTGGAACGGCAGGTTGCCCACGTAGAACGGCTTGCAGAGCATGTCCGTCTTCTGGTTCTTGAGCGCCTTCACCGCCTTGTTGTACGACGCCGCGGTGATCGGACCGTTGATGCTCAGGAGGGCGTTGGTCGCGAACTTCCCGGCCATGAAGCCCATCTGGGCGAACGCCTGCGGTGCGATCTTCGGCGAGTACTTCTTCAGGAGCTGGAACATCAGCGCCGAGTCCGGCCCGACGCTGGGGTCGACGTTGCTGAACTCGCTGTTGATCCAGAGGTGGCCGTCGAACTGCGGGAACTGCGCGGCCATGAAGGTGTTCGCGATCGGCGTCGAAGAGCCCCACTTGACCTTGTCGACGATCCCCTGGGCGATCGCCGCCTTCATGAAAGCCGGCGCCGTATCCGGGGTGAAGTCGAGCAGGATCCCGCCACCCTCGCCCGCGAACTGGTACATCTGGATCAGCTGCGACGTCGCGTCGGTGACGGGCAGGTGCGTCGGGTAGATCTTGTACGGGATCCCCGCCGCCTTGGCGACGAGTGCCGGCCCGCCGTCGGCGTACGCCGAGATCGTGTCCGGCGAGGCGATCGCGAGCTTCTTGACGCCTGCCCGAACGAGCGCCTGTGCTGCGCCGATGTTGCTGTAGCGCGGGCCCATGTTCACCTCGGCGAACGACGGCGTGCTGTAGCACTCCGCCTGGACGCCGGCGCCGATGACGACGAAGCCCTTGCTCTTGTAGTACTTCCAGTTCGTCCCGCACTCGGCGAAGCTCGTGTTACCCACGATGCCGACGACCTTGTCGCTCTCGATCAGCTTTCTCGCGAGCGAGGCCTCCTGGGCGGGGTTCAGCTGCTCGGTGTAGAGGATGTACCTGATCGGGCGGCCGTTGATGCCGCCGTTGTCGTTCACGCAGTCGAAGTAGGCCTTCGCGACCTTGCCGATCGTCGTGAAGTCGACGCCGGGGATGAGCATGTCGATCCCGCCGATCTTGATCGGCGCCCCTGTCGCCTTCTTGCCGGTGCCGAGGCCGCAAACGCTCTTCGTGGCCGATGCGGTGCCCGACCCGACTTTCGTCGCCGTCGAGCCGGTTGACGCGACGATGGCGATCACCACGGCCGCGACTAGCGCAACGGGTAGTGCCCCAAGCGCTGTCCTGCGAAGCATCCTTCCTCCTTCCTCGATTGAGCTCCCGGGTAGCTCCCGTCTTGACCCGCGCATTCCGCGCCGTGACTCCGGTCGGATGCCGATGAGCATCAATGAAACTCCATTGCCGGACGCCGTGCAAGACAGCGTTCGAGCTAGCGGGACAGCGTCACGCTCAGGCCGCGAACGTCGGCGTCGGGGCGACGACGACGTCGAGCAGCAGCGGCTGGTCGCGGTGCGCGAGCGTGGGCACGACGTCGTCGAGCTGGGCGACGAGCTCGTCGTGCGTCGTGATCCTGTGCGCGGGGGACGCGAAGCCCCGGGCGATCGTCGCCAGCTCGACGTCGCCGAACGAGGGCCACGGGAAGGGCCCCGTGGTGCCGGAGTGCTTTTCCGCGAGCCGGTCCATCACGACGTACCCGCCGTTCGAGAGGACGACGACGAGCGGGCCGGCGCCGTAGTGGACGGCGCTCCAGAGCGCGTGGACGCCGTAGAGCGCCGAGCCGTCGCCGACCACCGCGACGACCGGGCGGTCGGCGGACGCGAGCCGCAATCCGACCGCGGCCGGGACGGCGAAGCCGAGGCCGCCGTGGGCCGCGCTCAGGTAGCCGAGCGGCTCGCGCGCCGGAAGACGCGCGTGGATGTCGGGGCGGTCGACCGGCGCCTCCTCGAGGACGATCGCGTTCCTCGGGAGTCGCTCGGCGAGCGCGGCCAGGACGTGGCTCGCGGTCAGCGGCTCGCCCGGCGCAGGCGGCGGAGGTGAGGGCGGCCGTCGGACCTCGTCGGGCGGGTCGGTGTCGCGCGGCGGCACGCGGTCGGCGAGCGCTCTGGTGACGGGCCCCGGCGGGGCGAGAACCGTCAGCTCCGCCGGGCTCCGGAAGACCTCCTCGCCGTCGCCGCCGACGACGGCGATCCGCGTCCCGGGCTGCGTGAAGCGGCCGGCCATGTACGCCGTCTGCCGAAAGACCGACGCACCGACGACGAGCAGGGCGTCGTGCGGCGCGAGCAGCTCCCGCAGCCTGGCCCGCGCGGAGGGGAGCACCCCTGCGAAGAGGCGGTGATCCTGCGGGAAGCCGGCGCGCGCGCCGAACGCCTCCTGGTAGACGGGCGCGACGAGGCGCTCCGCCAACTCGACGAGCGCGGCCCACGTCTCCGGGTCGTCCGCGCCCGCCCCGACGACGATCGCGGGGGTCGTCGCTTCTGCCAGGAACGCTGCGAGAGCGTCGACCGCTTGCGAGTCGCTGCCCGTCGGGCGGAGGAGCGGGCCGGACGCGGCGGCGGGCTCTCGCTCCTCGTCGGCAGGCGCTTCCCAGTCGTCCATCGGGACGATCACGAGCGCCGGGCCGTGCAGCGTGGCGGCCGCGTGGTAGGCGCGCTCGATCGCGGCGGGCACGTCCTGCGCCTGCGCCGGCTCCTCGACGCGAACCGGGTACTCGCCGGCGAGGCTGCGCAGGCGGCCGGCGAGGAAGGGCTCGAAGGAGAGGTGGCGGCGATCCTGCTGGCCGACGACGACGACGAGCGGCGCGCGGTTCACGCGCGCGGTCGCGAGGGCGCCGACGGCGGTGCCGAGGCCGGCGGTCGTGTGCAGGAGGACGAGCGCCGGCTCCCCGCCACGCCCGATCGCGTAGCCGCTCGCCATGCCGACGACGGCGACCTCGTGGAGGCCGAGGACGAACCGGAGATCGCCCGGCAGCCCCGTCAGAAACGGGATCTCGGTCGACCCGGGATTCGCGAACATCGTCGTCAGGCCGCGGCGGCGGAAGACGTCGAGGGCGGCGTCGCGGACTGTTCGGGCCATGGCCGTGTATAGCACGGCCTCTGTGGAGGAACCGGCGCAAACTCGTCACCGAGCCGTTCGGGCCGGCGCGGTGTCAGGCACTCGAACTGTCATGGGTTCGTGCGTGACGATTCTGTGCCGACCGCTCCACCACGGACTGAGATGATCGGGCCGTGACCGATCCGGCTGATCTCGGGGTGCTCGAGGCGTCGGCTGGGCTCCGGCGGCGCGAGCTTTCCTCGCGCGAGCTCGTCGAGGCGTGCCTTGCGCGGATCCGCGAGCGCGACGGGACGCACAGCCACGACGGAGACCCCGGGTCGATCAACGCCTGGGCGCGCGTGTACGAGGAGGACGCGCTCGCGGCCGCGGCGCGCGCGGACGAGCGCCTCGCGACGGGGGACGCGCCGCCGCTCTGCGGAATCCCGATCGGGCTCAAGGACCTGTTCGCCGTCGCCGGGAAGCCGCTGACCGCCTCGAGCGGCGTGCTCGACGAGGTGCCGGAACGAGATTGCGACGCGTGGGCCAGCCTCTCCGCACAGGGAATGGTCCTGCTCGGGCACCTGCACACGCACGAGTTCGCCTGCGGCGGGACGACCGACCAGGTCGGGAACCCCTGGGCGCTCGAGCGCTCGGCGGGCGGCTCGAGCGGCGGCTCCGGTGCGGCGCTCGCGGCCAGGACGGTGCCGGCGGCGACGGGGAGCGACACCGCCGGCTCGCTCCGGATCCCGTCGGCGGAATGCGGCACCTCGACGATCAAGCCGACGCGCGGACTCCTCTCGTTGCGCGGCATCGTCCCGCTGGCTCCGACGTTCGACCACCCCGGCCCGATGACCCGCACCGTTCCCGACTGCGAGCCGCTGCTGGCCGCGCTCGCCCACACGGCTCCCCCGCAGGACCGCCGCCCGCTTCGCCGCTACGCCGTCTCCCCCCGGATCGCCGAGCTCGACCCGGACGTCGCGGACGGCTTCGAACGCGCGCTCGCGGCGCTGCAGGCCGAGCGTGTCGACGCGCCGCCGCCGGCCGCCCGTCTCGACGTCCTCGCCGAGTTCTTCGACCTCGTCCTGACCGAGATGCTGGTGTACCACCGCCGCTTCGACGACCGGCGCGCCGACTACCGGCCGGCAATCCGCGCTCGCCTCGAGCACGCCGAGCAACGGGCGATGACCGCGGAGGAGTACGTGGCGGGCCAGATGCGCCGCACGGAGGACGCGGCCGCCTGGTCCGACTGGTTTCGCGAGCACCGAATCGACGCCGTCGTCGAGCCGACCCTGCCGATCGTCGCGCCGCTGCGCGGCCGCGGCTACGACGACACCTTCGGCGACCTCGACGACCTCTCGCTGACGCACTACTGGGACTGGACGGGCTTCCCGGTCGTCGCGCTCCCCTCTGGGGTCGGCAGCCGCAGCGGCCTCCCGACGAGCGTCTCGCTGATCGGCCCGCCGCACACGGAGTGGGACCTGCTCGCATGGGGGGCCGCGCTTCAGGACGAGCTGGGAGTACCCCGGCCGTGATCGACCTCGCGAAGATCACCGCCCTCGACGTCCACGTCCACACCGAGCGCACGCGGGACGGCCACGACCCGATGCCGCCCCATCTACGGGAGGCCGCGGCCAGCTACTTCCGCAGCGACGAACCGCTCCCGACCGTCGACGACGTCGCCGCCTACTACCGCGAACGGAACATGGCCGCGGTCCTGTTCACCGTCGACTGGGAGTCGCAGAGCGGCATCCCGCCGATCCCGAACGAGGAGATCGCGGACGCGGCCACCGCCAACCCCGATGTGCTGATCCCGTTCGCGAGCGTCGACCCGGCCCGCCCCGATGCCCTCGAGCGCGCGCGCCGGCTGATCGAGGACCACGACGTCAAGGGCTTCAAGTTCCACCCCAACCTGCAGGCGTTCTTCCCGAACGACCGGAGCGCCTACCCGCTCTATGAGGTGATCGCCGGCGCCGGCCTCCCCGCCCTCTTCCACTCCGGCCACAGCGGGATCGGCACGGGCCTCCCGGGCGGCGGCGGCCTGCGGATGAAGTACTCCGACCCGATGTGCCTCGACGACGTCGCCGCCGACTTCCCGGAGCTCCAGATCGTCCTCGCCCACCCGTCGTTCCCGTGGCAGGACGAGGCGATCTCCGTCTGCCTGCACAAGGCGAACGTCTGGATCGACCTCTCCGGGTGGTCGCCGAAGTACTTCCCGCCGCAGCTCGTCCGGTATGCGAACTCGCAGCTGAAGACCAAGGTGCTCTTCGGGTCCGACTTCCCGCTGATCACCCCCGACCGCTGGCTGGCCGACTTCGCCGAGGCGCCGTTCAAGGACGAGGTCCGGCCGCTGATCCTGAAGGAGAACGCCGTCCGGCTGCTCAGCCTCGGTTGATCCTCGCGGGATCGGGCGCTGGCCCGTCGTGGACGCATCGCCGCTGATCGCGCTCGCGCTGGTTCACCACGGGACCCGGGACGCCCCGGTCCGGTCCGTGCTTCGCGGGACGGGCGTGAGCCTGACGAACCCGAAGACGCTCGTCTTCTTCGGCAGCGTCTTTCGCAGCAGTGCTTCCGACGAATGCCACGACGGAGCTGCGCCTGGCCGCCGTAGCGGTGACCACCGTCGACTCGTTGCTCTTCCTCGGGCTGCTCGCGCTTGCACTCTCCACGCGACCCGCCCGCACCGCCGCGCGCGCCTCGCGCTCGCAGGGCGCACATTCGTCTGACGCTTCCCCGCTGCGCCCGCAACTTCTACTGTTTCCCTTCTGATGGCGGAGATCGTTCCGCTCGGGGAGGCAATCGCCCGACTCGTTCACGACGGAGACGCCGTCGCGCTCGAAGGCTTCACGCACCTGATCCCGCACGCCGCGGGGCACGAGCTGATCCGCCAGGGCCGGCGCGACCTCACCTTGATCCGGATGACGCCGGACGTCGTCTACGACCAGCTGATCGGAATGGGCTGCGCGGAGAAGCTCGTCTTCTCGTGGGGCGGGAACCCCGGCGTCGGGTCGCTCCACCGCTTCCGCGATGCGGTCGAGAACGGGTGGCCGGCCCCGCTCGAGCTCGAGGAGCACTCGCACGCGGGCATGGCGGCGGCGTACGCCGCGGGCGCGGCGAACCTGCCGTTCGGCGTGCTGCGCGGCTACCGCGGCGGCGACCTGCCGGCGAGGACCCGAGTGGCGACGATCACCTGCCCCTTCACCGGCGAGGAGCTGGCGGCCGTGCCCGCGCAGCGACCGGATGTCGGGATCGTCCATGCGCAGCAGGCCGACCGGCACGGGAACGTCCAGCTCTGGGGGATCACCGGCGTGCAGAAGGAGACGGTGCTCGCCTCCACGCGCGCGATCGCCACCGTCGAGGAGGTCGTCGACGAGCTCGAGCCGCGTCCGGGCGCGGTCGTGCTGCCGGGCTGGGTGCTCGACGCGGTCTCCCCCGCGCCGTTCGGCGCGCACCCCTCGTACGCGCACGGCTACTACGAGCGCGACAACGACTTCTACGTCGCGTGGGACGCGATCAGCCGCGACCGCGACCGGTTCCAGAGCTGGATGGAACGGCACGTCCTCGGCACCGGGGACGTCACGCAGTACCGCGCGAGCCTCGCGCAGGAAGCAGCAGCCGCATGAGCCGCAACGGCGTCACCGCCGACGAGGTGATGGCGGTCGAGGCCGCGCGACGCCTCCGAGACGGCACCGTGTGCTTCGTCGGGATCGGGCTCCCGAGCATCGCCGCGAACCTCGCGCGCCACACGCATGCGCCCGAGTGCGTGCTGATCTACGAAAGCGGCACGATCGGCGCGAAGCCGGCCGAGCTCCCGCTCTCGATCGGCGACGGCGAGCTCGCCGAGACGGCCGACGCGGTCGTCCCCGTGCCGGAGCTCTTCGCCTACTGGCTGCAGGGACGGAGGATGGACGTGGCGTTCCTCGGCGCAGCTCAGATCGACCGCCACGGCAACCTGAACAGCACCGTGATCGGCGACTACGGCGCGCCCCGGGTGCGGCTTCCAGGTGCGGGAGGAGCTCCCGAGAGCGCCCTCTCGGCGCGGGACGTCTTCGTGATGCTGCGACACTCGCAGCGCGCGTTCGTCGAGCGGCTCGACTTCACCTCGAGCGTCGGCGAGAACGTTCGCGTGGTGATCACGGACCTCGGGATCCTGGAGCCGCGCGACGGGGAGCTGACGCTCGTCGCCCTGCATCCCGGCGTCGCCGTCGAGGAGCCGATCGCGGCGACCGGGTGGCCGCTCAAGGTCGCCGACGACCTGCGCGAGACCCCACCACCGACCGATGCCGAGCTGACCGTGCTCAGAGGCCTGCGCACGAAGGGACAAGACGATAGCCGCCACTGAGACCGGCACCGCGATCGTCCTCCCCGACGACCCCGGCCTCGGCCCGGAGGTCCAGGTCGACTACCCCGGCTACCGCTCGACCCGCTGGCGCGCTCCGAAGCAGCCTCTGGTCTCGCTGCCGGAGGAGTTCCACCGGCTCGACGGTCCCGTCTTCGGCGACGACGCGATCGGCCGGCTCGACCACGACCTGACGCGGCAGCACGAGGGCGAGCCGCTCGGCGAGCGCATCATCGTCACGGGGCGCGTGCTCGATACGGACGGGCGGCCGCTGCGCAAGACGCTCGTCGAGATCTGGCAGGCGAACGCGGCCGGGCGGTACCGGCACGTCGTCGACCAGCACCCCGCCCCGCTCGATCCGAACTTCTCCGGCGCCGGCCGCTGCCTGACCGACGACGACGGCGCCTACCGGTTCGTGACGATCAAGCCGGGCGCGTATCCGTGGGGGAACCACGAGAACGCGTGGCGGCCGCAGCACATCCACTTCTCCGTCTTCGGCCGGCAGTTCACGCAGCGCCTCGTCACGCAGATGTACTTCCCCGGCGACCCGCTGATGGAGTTCGATCCGATCGCGCACGCGGTCCGCGACCCGAAGGCGCGCGAGCTGATGATCGCGCGCTTCGATCTCGCGACGACGCAGCCGGAGTGGGCGCTCGCGTTCCGCTGGGACATCGTCGTCGGCCCCGCGGGTTCAGGTGCGACTCCGATCGAGGACCCGCGGTGAGCCTGACCCCGACGCCGTCGCAGACCGTCGGCCCGTTCTACACGATCGGCCTCGCCCGCGACGAGCCCCAGAACGAGCTCGCCTCGCGCAACGACCCCGCGTCCGTGCGTCTGATCGGTCAGCTGATGGACGGACAGGGCGAGCCGATCAGCGACGGCATGATCGAGCTCTTCGACCCCGCCGGCCGCACCTGGGGACGGAGCGGGACCGACGCCGACGGCCGCTTCTCGTTCGTGGTCGCCAAACCCGATCCGTTGCCCGGTCAGGCACCACGCTTCGACGTCTTCGTCTTCGCGCGCGGACTGCTCCGGCACCAGCTCACGCGGGTCTACTTCCCGGACGAGGGCGACGCGAACGCAGACGACCCCGTGTTCTCCGCGCTCGACGAGCAGGCTCGGAGAACGCTCGTCGCGGAGCGCGAGGACGGCGCTCTGCGCTTCGACATTCACATGCAGGGAGACCGCCAGACGGTCTTCTTCGCGCATTGACGACGTTCGCGCCGCTGTTCGTCCCGGAGCCGGCCCGCGAGGCGGTCTCGGACGAGGCGTGGCTGGCGGCGATGCTGGACGCTGAGCGCGCGCTCGCCGTCGTGACCGGAGATCGCGACGCAGTCGATGCGTGCCGGCCGGAGCTGTACGACATCGCACGGCTCTGCGAGGAGGGGCGCGCCGATGCGAACCCCGTCCCGCCGCTCGCGCGGGCGTTGCGCGAGCGGGCCCCGGGCGCGCACCGCGGCGCCACGAGCCAGGACATCCTCGACACGGCGGCGATG
>DATENZ010000112.1:0-3067 GCA_035274625.1 Gaiellaceae bacterium | reverse complement strand
GCGACGACTGCGGGCGCTGAACACTCTGGCGTCGAGCGAGCGCTCGACTTGTACACACCGAGCGTATCGGACCGATCAGCTGTCCGCGACGACGCGGTCGCGGCCCTGCGCCTTCGCGGCGTAGAGGGCCTGATCGGCGCGGACGATGGCGTCGGCGGGATCGGTCCGGTCCCCGCGCGGGCACTGCGCGGCGCCGATGCTGATCGTCACGACGCCCGGCTCGTTGTCCGGGTGCGGGATCCCGAGCCCGCGGACCGCCAGGCGCATGCGATCGGCGACGACCGTCGCGCCCTCGAGGTCCGACTCGGCGAGCAGGATGAGGAACTCCTCGCCCCCGTAGCGATAGACGCCGTCGCTGCTGCGGGTCGCGCGCTGGAGGGTGCCGGCGACATCGCACAGAACGCGGTCACCGGCCTGGTGCCCGCCGCGGTCGTTGAGCGCCTTGAACCGGTCGAGATCGCAGAGCAGCACGCAGTAGGAGTGGCCGTAGCGTACGCGGCGGGCGTCGTAGACGGTGAGGTCCTCCTCCAGGCGCAGGCGGTTGCCGAGCCCCGTCAGAGGGTCGCGACGGGCCTGCTTGACGAGCTCCTCGTTGAGCCGCTGGAGCTCGCGCTCGGTCCGCCGCCGCTCGGTGATGTCGCGCGTGAACGCGGCCGCGCCGATGATCGTGCCGTCCCGGTCGGTGATCGGCGTCATCGAGATCGAGACGTCGATCCGCCGGCCGTCCTTCGCCATCCGCTGCGTATCCAGCTGCCGGATGACCTCGCCGTCGCGCACGCGGCCGAGAAGGTTCCCCGTGCGGCCACGGAGCTCCGGTGGCACGAGCGCCGCGACCGACGTGCCGAGCATCTCGGCCTTGGAGAACCCGTAGAGCCGCGCGGCCGCGGGGTTCCACTCGGTGACGAGGCCGTCGAGCGTGAGGCCGATGATCGGGTCCTCCGAGAACTCGACCAGCGCCGCCATCCGCCGCAGCGCGTCGATCGCCTCCGGGGACTCCGACCGTGCGTCGTCCCGCCCCTGATCGAGACGTCCCATGCCGCTGCCCATCCTACGCGCCGCCCCCCGCCGGCGCGGGGAGGCACGACCGCACACCGGCGTCCGCGTGGCAAGAGCCAGCGACCTCGCCGTCCTCGCCCCGTGTTCGCCAACGGCCGCGCCCCGTGGCCGCGCTCCGCGAACCGGGCACGCCTGCGCTTGAACCGCTCCGTCGAAGGGAATGCGCAGACCGCGATGACACCGCCCAAGGACTCCTCGGAGAGCAGCGGCAAGCCGAGCCGCCCCTCGCCGCCGCTGTGGCGCCTCGCATTCGACGCTGTCGAGCGCCCCGTCGGCGCTGCGTCGGAGGCGTGGGTGCAGAGCGACGTCTTCATGGACGCGCTGTCGACCACATGGAAGGTCCAGCGCCGCGTCACGAAGGAGGTGCACCGCGGGATCGGCCTGTGGCTCGGCATGTGGAACCTGCCGCGCCGCAGCGACGTCACGTCGCTCGTCACCCAGGTCGCGAGCCTCGAGCGCCAGGTGCGCCAGCTCAGCCGCGAGCTCGAGCGCCGCGACCGGGACGACCCGCCCGGCCCGCGCCAGCGACCCGCGAGCACGACGAAGACGTCCCCCGCCCCGTCGTCGAACGGGGGTGAGGACTGATGCCGTCGCTGATCGAGCGCCAGGTGCTTCGCGCGCGCAACGGGCTCGCCTACCTCGCGGGCACGAACCGCCCCGCGATCGCCCAGACCGCGAAGGACACCGTCTGGCGCCGCGACAAGGCCGAGCTGTGGCGTTACCGGCGCGAGGACGCGCCCGTCGGCGTCCGGCAGCCGATCCTCATCTGCCACAGCCTCGTGAGCAAGAGCTACGTGCTCGACCTGCAGCCCAACAACAGCATGATCCGCTTCCTGCTGGGCGAGGGGTTCGACGTCTTCCTGCTCGACTGGGGCGTCGCGGACGCGGCCGAGGCCCAGAACACACTCGAGGACTACGTCGACGACTACATCCCCGAGGCGATCGAGGCGACGATGATGGAGAGCGGCGCCGAGGAGCTCAACCTCATCGGCTACTGCTTCGGCGGCGTCCTGACGCTGCTGCTACTGGCCGGCCACCAGCAGGAGCTGCCGATCCGCAACCTGGTCACGCTCGCCACGCCCGCGGACTACTCGAAGATGGGCTTCATGAGCCAGATGTTCGCCGCCGGGCGCCTCGATCCCGACGACGTCATCGACGACACCGGGCTCGTCTCGGCGAGCCGCATGGACGAGGGCTTCCAGTCGCTCAAGCCGACCGACCAGCTCGTCCAGCAGGTCAACCTCTTCCAGAACCTCTGGAACGACCAGTTCGTCGAGGGCTTCCTGGCGATGAACCAGTGGGCGCGCGACCAGGTCCCGTTCCCCGGCGCGGCGTTCCGCCAGACCGTGCAGATCCTCATCCGCGACAACGCGCTGATGAAGGGCGTCATCCCGTTCGGCCGCGGCGAGGTCCGCCTCGAGGACATCACGGTGCCGTACCTCAACGTCTTCGCCGAGCAGGACGGCATCGTACCGGCGGCGGCGTCGGAGCCGATCACGGAGCTCGTGGGCTCGACCGACGCAAGCGAGCTGCGCCTGCAGTCCGGGCACGTCGGGTTCGTCGCGGGGCGGCAGGCGGCGAAGGTCGCGCGGCCGCAGATCGCCGACTGGATCCGCCGCCACTGCGACGAGCTGTAGCGGCGCTCAGCCGATCGCCTTCTCCCGGCCCTCCCACTCCTTATCGCGGAGGATGAACTTCTGCACCTTGCCGGTCGAGGTGCGCGGCAGCTCGCCGAACTCGACCACGCTCGGGACCTTGAACCTGGCGAGGTGCTCCTTGCCGAACTTGATGATGTCGTCGGCGCTGACATCCTTGCCGCCCTTGAGCTCGACGAACGCCTTCGGCCGCTCGCCCCACTTCTCGTCCGGCGTCGCGACGACCGCGACCTCGTAGACGGCGGGGTGCTCGGCGAGCGCCTGCTCGACCTCGATGCTCGAGATGTTCTCGCCGCCGGAGATGATGATGTCCTTCGCCCGGTCGCGGAGCTCGACGTAGCCGTTCTCGTCCCAGG
>DATENZ010000111.1:0-12670 GCA_035274625.1 Gaiellaceae bacterium | reverse complement strand
CGCTCGCGCGGGAGCAGGAGGCGCCGCCGGCGCCGACGGTGGTCGATCTCCCGGCGCCGCAGGCGGCGGGCACACCGTTGCCGGCCGACGTCGCGCCGCTCGTGGACGACCTGGAGCAGATGCGGCTCGCGCTCGAGCTCGGGCTCCGCGACTACGTCGCCAAGAACGGGTTTCGGGAGATCGTCGTCGGCGTCTCGGGCGGCATCGATTCGGCGCTGACGGCAGCGCTCGCCGTCGAGGCGGTCGGGCCGGAGCGGGTCCACGCCGTCTCGATGCCCTCCCGCTTCTCGTCCGAGAGCACACGGGGCGACGCGCGCCGGCTGGCGGAGAACCTCGGCGTCGACTTCCGGGAAGTGCCGATCGACCCCGTCGTCGAGGCGTTCGACGACGCCCTGCGGCCGAGCTTCGGCGATCGGCCGCGCGACCTCACGGAGGAGAACCTCCAGGCGCGGATCAGGGGCGTCCTGCTGATGGCGCTCTCGAACAAGTTCGGCTGGCTCGTCGTCGCGACGGGGAACAAGTCGGAGCTCTCCGTCGGGTACGCGACCCTGTACGGCGACATGGCGGGCGGGTTCGCGCTCCTGAAGGACGTCTTCAAGACCGATGTGTTCCGGCTCGCGAAGCATTTGAACGGGCGCGCGGGCCGCGAGCTGATCCCGGAATCGATCATCGACCGAGCGCCGAGCGCAGAGCTCCGCGACAACCAGCTCGACCAGGACTCGCTGCCGCCCTACCCGGAGCTCGACCGCGTGCTCGAGGCGTACGTCGAGCTCGACCGCTCGCGCGAGGAGCTCGCGATGGACGGATTCGACGCGGAGGTGGTCGAGCGTGCGCTCGCGATGATCGATCGGGCGGAGTACAAGCGGCGGCAGGCGCCGCCGGGCGTGAAGCTGCGACCGAAGGCCTTCGGACGCGACCGGCGGACGCCGATCACCAACCGCTGGCGCGGTTGACCGCCTGAGTTGCGCTAGCCGAGCAGCTCGCGGAGCGTGCGGAACCAGCGGAGACGCTCGGCGTACGGGACCGCCGCATTCGCGGGCGACGTCGACGGCAGCACGAAGAGAAGCGTGTCCCCGAGGCGGCGCTCCTGGAGGCCGTGGTCCGGACGCTCGCCGAACGTGCCGCGGTAGGCCTCCTTCCCGACGAAGGCGATCGCGCGCGGCCGCAGGTCGAGCGCGATCCGCTCCAGGCGTTCGCGTGCGCCGTGGAAGTCAGCGCGACGCAGGTCGCCGGACCCTTTCGTCGTCCGGAACGCCGCGTTCGTCACGCCGACGCCGTGCCGCAGGACATCGAACTGCTCGTGCGGCCGGAAGAGGCGCGGCGTGAAGCCGGCGTCGTGGAGCAAGCGCCAGAAGTCGTTCCGCGGGTTGGCGAAGTGGGCAGCCGCGGCCGCAGAGACGCGGCCGGGGTTGATCCCGCAGAAGACGACGTCGAGGTCCGGAGCGAGGACGTCCGGGACGGCGCTGCTGCGGCCGCCTACGCGGCTTCGACCTCCCGGAGCTCGTCGAACGGCTCGTCCGCGCGAAGCTCGAAGAGCTGTCGGAGCTGCTCGCCGAGCAGACCCCCGCTTCGGCGCTCGGGCTCGGGCTCACGGATGACGGCGACCGTGAGCAGGCGGTTCCCGTAGAGGCGCTTGTAGCACTCGGTCTCGCTCAGCGGCCGCAGCCTCTCCACGTGCGGAACGTACTGGCGGGACCGGACGGAGCCTGTAGGTTTGCCGGCGTGGCAGAGCCGCGGGCGAAACGGTTCGAACACGCCGTTTCCGTCGACCGGGACGGCCGAGCGACGGCGGAGGGGGCGGCGCTGGAGATGCCGGCGTCCTGGGCCCCCGAGCACCTCGTCCTGATGGGCCTCGTCCGCTGCTCCCTCACCAGCCTGCGCTACCACGCCCGCCGGGCGGGGGTCTCCGTCCAGGCCGAGGGGAGCGCCAGCAGCGTCGTGACGAAGCGCGACAGCGACGGCCGGTACGCGTTCGTCGACGTCGAGTGCCGCCTCGACGTCGCCCTCGAGCCGACGCCGGACGAGACCGTGGTCGCCGAGTTGCTCGGCAAGGCCGAGCGGGACTGCTTCGTCGGCGCTTCCCTCAAGCCTGCGCCCAGGTACGTCTGGAACGTGGCGTGAAGCTGCTTCTCCTCGGTGGCCCGCAGTTCCTCGGCCGCGCGTTGATCGAGGCCGCGCTCGAGCGCGGGCACGAGGTGACGACGTTCAACCGCGGCCGGACGAACCCCGACCTCTTCCGCGACGTGGAGAAGTTCCACGGCGACCGGCACGGCGACCTCGCGCCGCTGCGCGGCCGCCGGTGGGATGCAGCGCTCGACACGTCCGCCTACGTGCCGCAGATCGTCCGCGCGTCAGCGGGGTTGCTCCGGGACGCGGTCGCCCAGTACCTCTTCGTCTCCTCGATCTCCGCCTACGCCGACTACTCGCGCCCGATCGGCGAGGACGCGGCACTGCAGGCGCTTGCCGAGGGGCAGCCGGACGACGAGCTGCTGCCCGACTACGCGAACTACGGCGCGCTGAAGGTGCTGGCCGAGCGGGCGGTCGCCGAGCACTTCGGCGAGCGGGCGCTGATCGTCCGTCCCGGCCTGATCGTCGGGCCGCACGACCCGACCGACCGCTTCACGTACTGGGCGCGGCGGGCGCAGCGCGGCGGGCCGGTCCTCGCGCCGGGACCGCCGGAGGCGCCGGTGCAGCTGATCGACGTCCGCGACCTCGCCGCCTGGATGCTGGCGCTGGTCGAACGCGGTGAGAGCGGGGTCTTCAACGCGACCTCGCCGCCCGGGGCGATCACGTTCGGCTCGATGCTCGACGCGTGCGGAATCGCCGACCCGATCTGGGTCGACGAGCCGTTCCTGATCGAGCAGGGAGTCGAGCCGTGGGGCGATCTCCCGGTCTGGATTCCCGCCGGCGACGAGGAGATGGCCTACTTCCTGCGGGCGGACGTCTCCCGCGCCCTCGCCGCGGGTCTCACCTTCCGGCCGCTCGCCGAGACGGCACGCGCCGTGCCCGAGTGGACCGGGCAGGCGGGACTCGAGCCGGGGCGCGAGGCGGAGCTGCTCGAGGCGTGGAAGGCGGCGGTGTGACGCTCGACGTCGAGGCGGCACGGGCTCGCTTCTCCGCACTGCAGCGCGAGCTCGTCTTCTTCGACGGCCCCGGGGGAACGCAGGTGCCGGACGAGGTGATCGACGCGATCGCCGGCTACCTGCGTGAGTCGAACGCGAACGTCAGCGGCCCGTACGAGACCAGCCGCCGGACCGAGGCGCTCGTCACGCGCGCGCGCCTGACCGCCGCCGAGTTCCTCGGCTGCGCCCCCGAGGAGACGATCTTCGGGCCGAACATGACGACGCTCAGCTTCGCGCTCTCGCGGACGGCCGGGCGCGAGTTCCGGGCCGGCGACGAGATCCTGGTGACGAAGCTCGACCACGACGCGAACGTCTCCCCCTGGCTCGAGCTCGCCCACGACCGCGGGCTCACGGTGCGCTTCGTCGACATCCGCGCGGACACCTCCCTCGATCTCGACGACCTGCGGCGGCAGCTCTCGGAGCGTACGCGGGTGGTCGCGTTTCCCGTCGCGTCGAACGCGGTCGGCACGCTGACGGACGTTCCGGCGATCGCCGCGCTCGCACACGAGGCGGGTGCGCTGGCGTGGGCGGACGCGGTGCACTACGGGCCGCACGGGCCGATCGACGTCGCGGCGATGGGCGTCGACGTGCTGATCTGCTCGCCGTACAAGTTCTTCGGCCCGCACCTCGGGATCGCGTTCGGCCGCCGTGACCTGCTCGATTCGTGGCGGCCGTACAAGGTCCGGCCCGCACCGAGCGAGCCGGTCGGCCACCGCTTCGAGACCGGGACGCAGCCCTTCGAGCTCCTTGCCGGCTTCGTTGCCGCGGTGGAGTACCTCGAGTCGCTGGGCTGGGAGGCGATCGTCGGGTGGGAGCGCGAGCTCGGCACGCGCTTCCTCGAGGGACTGCCGCCGAGCGTCCGGCTGCACGGACTGCCGACGATGGAGGGGCGTGTCCCGACGTTCGCGTTCTCGGTGGAGGGGCTTCCGGCCGCGGAGGTGGCGGCGCGCCTCGGCGAGCGCGGCTTCGCCGTCTGGCACGGGAACTACTACGCCCTCGAGGTGATGAAGCGTCTCGGGCTCGAGGACGGCGGGGGCGCGGTTCGCGTGGGCTTCGTCCACTACAACACCGCTGCGGAGGTCGACCGGCTGCTCGCCGAGCTCGCCCGGCTGGAATGAGCGCAGGCTCGACGGAGCTCATCAATGAGCGGAGGTGCCGGCTTCGCCGGCGCCGGGAGCGGGAATGAGTCGTCGGTACGAGTGGGGCGCGCTCGCCGCGCTGGTCCTCGTCTCGACAGGGCTGCGTGCGTGGGCGGCGCTCGAGGTGCCGGTCCCGTGGATCGCGCCGGACGAGATGGTCTACGGGCTGCTCGGGCGCGCCCTGTACGAGCACGGCAACCTCGAGATCCTCGGCGGGCCGACGCCGTTCTACAGCCTCCTGACGCCGGCGCTGACGGGATTTCCATTGGCGGCGTTCGGCATCGACTCCGGTTACGACGTGCTGCGCGGGCTGCAGGCATTCGCGATGTCGCTCGCCGCCGTGCCCGTCTACCTGTGGGGACGGTCGCTCGTGTCGCGACGCTCCGCGCTCGCCGCGGCGGCGCTGACGGTCGCGACACCCGTCCTCGCGTACTCGGGGCTGGTGATGAGCGAGGTGCTCTTCTACCCGCTGCTCGTCGTGGCGGCCTGGGCGGGCGCAGAGGCGCTGGCGCGGCCGACGCTCCGGAACCAGGGGCTCGCCGTCGTGGCCGTCGTCGCCGCGTCGGCAACGCGGATCCAGGCGATCGTGCTGCTACCGGTCTTCGCGACGGCGGCTCTGGTGGATTGCGGGCTCGCGCGGTCGTGGTCGAACCTGCGCCGACTGGTGCCGGCGGCGGCCGGGCTGGGCGTTCTCGTCGTGGCGTGGATCGCCTGGCAGCTCGGCTCCGGAGCGGGGACGCTGGGCGGCTACGAGGTGATCGCGAGCACGTCCTACAGCCTGGGTGCTGCCGCGAAGTTCGTCCTCTACCACGCTGCGTCCCTGCTGATCCTGTGCGGGCTCTTCCCGGCTGCGGCGGTTGCGCTGCTGCTGGTCGGGGCGGTGCGGCGAGGGGAGCCGGATCCGCGGCTGCGCGCGTTCCTCGCGGTCGCGTCGTCTCTGTCGGTGTGGCTTGTCGCCGAGGTCGGCGTGTTCGCGTCGCGCTACTCGGACCGGATCGTGGAGCGGAACCTGATCGGGCTCGCGCCGGTGCTGTTCCTCGGGCTCGTCGTCTGGCTCGAGCGCGGCGCACCGGGGACGTACGTCGAGCGCGCCGCCGTGGCTCTGCTGGCGACGGTCGTCCTCGTCCTCCTCCCCGTCGACCGCTACGTGAACATCTTCGGCACGCACGACGCGATGACGCTCGTCCCGCTGTACAAGCTCTCGACGGCGACGTCGCTGGACACGCTCGAGACCGTCTACCCCGCGGTGGTCGGGGTCCTCGCGATCGTGCTCGCGTTCGTCCCGCGACGGCAACTGTGGGTGCTGCCGCTGGTGCTCCTGGTCGCGTTCGCCGGCGCGTCGGTGGTGTCCAGCCGCTTCGTCGCAGACGAGGCGCGCGCGCAGCAGGCGCGGTTCCTCGGGCCCGATCCGCGCTGGGTCGACCACGCCGCCCAGGGGTCGGTGGCATACGTGTACGACGGCGACCCCGACTGGCCGGGGGTGTGGGAGACGCTGTTCTGGAATCGCCGGATCGACCGCGTGTTCGTGCTCGGCGAGTACCAGATCCCCGGCCCGCTCCCGCAGAGCCTGATCGGCGTGGAGGCGGACGGGAGGGTGACGCGGCCGGGCGGCTCCGTCGACACGCCGCGGTACGCCGTGGCGGCGACGGGGTTCACGTTCGTCGGCCGGTCGGTGACGCAGATCGTCCAGCAGGGGCTCCGTCAGGCCGGGCTCGGATTGTGGGAGGTCGAGCCGCCCCTGCGGATCTCGACCTGGACGACCGGGACGCAGGGGAACGGCGACATCTTCGCGGGCGGCCGCGCGCAGATTGCGGCGTTCGACTGCACGCGCGGTCAGTTCCGGCTGACGCTGCTGATCAAGGAGCCTGAGACGGTCGACCTCCTGCTCGACGGGCAGGTGGTGAAGCATCTTCAGTTCAGCGCCGCCGGAGTCTGGCGTGGGACGGTGCCTGTGCTCTCGCACACGCGCGACCGGCCGTGCTACCTCCAGATCGCCCCGTCGGCCCTGCTCGGGTCGACGGTTCTGTTGTTCGAGCGCGGCGTGGTCGAGGGCGCTGGGTAGGATCGAGCCATGGCCGCCTTCGAACGTCAGACCCTCGGCAACGGGCTCCGCCTGCTGACCGCGCCGATGCCTCAGGCCCAGTCGGTGTCCTGTTTCGTCATGCTCGCCGCGGGCTCTCGGTACGAGACGCGCGAGACGAGCGGCATCGCGCACTTCGCCGAGCACATGTTCTTCAAGGGGACCGATCGGCGGCCGACCGCGCGCGACATCGCGGGCGAGGTCGACGCGATCGGGGGCGAGTTCAACGCGTTCACGAGCAAGGAGTACACCGGGTACTACGTCAAGTGCGCGGCCGAGCATCGCGACGTCGCGCTCGACGTGCTCGTCGACATGCTCCGCAACTCGAAGTTCGACGCCGGGGAGATCGACCGCGAGAAGGGCGTGATCATCGAGGAGATGAACATGTACTTCGACACGCCGCGGGACTTCATCGACGGTGTCTACGAGGAGCTCGTCTACGGCGACCACCCCCTCGGCTGGGACATCATCGGGCGGAAGGAGACCGTCCAGGGCGCGACGCGGGACACGTTTCTCGACTACGTCGAGCACTGGTACAGGCCGGCGCGGATGGTCGTCGGGATCGGCGGCCGTCTCGGCGACGGGCTCGTCGGACGGATCGAGGAGCTGCTCGGCGACCTGCCGGACGCGCCGACGGGGTCCCCGCTGCCCGCGCTCGTCGGGGTGAACGGCTCGTCGGTGAGGATCCACACGAAGGCGTCGGATCAGGCGCACATCTGCCTCGGCGTGCGCAGCCGCCCGCTCGAGGATCCGGACCGGTACGTCCTGATGGTGCTCTCGACCGTCCTCGGCGGCGGGATGTCGTCACGGCTCTTCACCGAGGTGCGCGAGCGCCGCGGGCTCGCCTACTACGTCTACGCGACGAACCACTCCTACACAGACGCGGGCTCGCTCTACGCCCGCGCAGGCGTGGACATCGAGCGGATCGACGACGCGGTCTCGACGGTCGCGGCGGAGCTGAAGCGGATCGCGGCGGAGGCGGTGCCGGAGGAGGAGCTGCGGAAGGCGAAGAACTTCGCGAAGGGCCGGTTCGTTCTCCAGATCGAGAGCCCGCACGGGCTGATCATGTTCGGCCTCCGGCGGGAGGTGCTCGAAGCGCGCGTGCCGGAGCCGGAGGAGATCCTCGCCGGCCTCGAGGCCGTGACCGGCGAGGACGTCCAGCGCGTCGCCCAAGACCTGATCAGGGATCAGGCGCTGCGTCTCGCAGTGATCGGGCCGTTCGAGGATCCGGCGCGGTTCGAGCGCCTGCTCGCGGCGTAGCCGCGCGTTGGTCCTTCCACGCTATCGGCCTTCGTGCCGTTTGCAACCCAGTCTCTGAGACTGGGTTGCAACGCTTGAGCGACGGTTCCTCCACAGGGTGGCTCCAAGCCGTCAGCCGTCGCTACGTTCGTGTTCATGGGGTACGTGCGGCGGACTTCGCTTCCTGACGGGTACTTCCACGTCTTCACCCGCGGCGTCGAGGAGGTCCCGCCGTTTCTTGCGCCCGAGGATCGGACTGCTGCTCTCGGCATGCTGATGAAGGCGGCGCGGCGATTCGAGATCCAGGTCGAGGCGGCCTGCATCATGACGACGCACTATCACGCTGTCGTGAGGGCCACGTGCGCGAGCCTGTCCGTCGCGATGCAGTGGTTCCACTCGCGCTACGCACGGGCGTTCAACAGGCGGTACGAGCGCTTCGGTCACGTCTTCGCGGAGCGGTTCAGGTGCCGCGTGGTCGAGGAGGAGGGCGTCTTCGACCGCTGCGGCTACGTGCTCGGCAACCCGGTGAAGGCCGGGATCTGCGACCGCATCGAGGACTGGCCGTGGTCGTACAGCCGGTACGGCGTCGGCTCACACTGAGCCGCCGGCGCCGCACGCCGCTCCGTCGAGCTACTCCTCGGAGACGTCGGAGACCGCGCGCGACTTGATCTCCTCGACGACGGCCGGGTCGGCCAGCGTCGTCGTGTCACCGAGCGGACGGTTCTCGGCGACGTCGCGGAGCAGGCGCCGCATGATCTTGCCGCTGCGTGTCTTCGGCAGCTCCGGCGTGAAGATGATGTTCGCCGGCTTCGCGATCGGCCCGATCACCTTCGCCACGTGCTCGCGGAGCTCCTCGAGCATCTCGACCGAGCCCTCGGCCCCGCCGCGCAGCGTCACGTAGGCGACGATCGCCTGACCCGTAAGCGAGTCGGAGCGGCCGCAGACCGCGGCTTCCGCGACCGCCGGGTGGTCGACCAACGCGCTCTCGACCTCGATCGTGGAGATGCGGTGCCCCGAGACGTTCATCACGTCGTCGACGCGCCCGAGGAGCCAGAAGTCGCCGTCCCGGTCGATTCGCGCGCCGTCGCCGGCGAGGTAGACGCCGGGGAACCGGGACCAGTACGTCTCGACGT
Organism: Gaiellaceae bacterium; assembly: GCA_035274625.1. Lineage (GTDB taxonomy): Bacteria > Actinomycetota > Thermoleophilia > Gaiellales > Gaiellaceae > DATBLE01. The sequence continues at coordinate 3,957 of DATENZ010000111.1, read as the reverse complement.
AGCGCTCCGGATCGTTGTGGATCCCGCGCAGCATCGCCGGCCACGGCCGCCGCAGGACCAGATAGCCGCCGCCGCCCGGGCCGACCTCGTTGCCGCGCTCGTCGTAGACCGCGGCGTCGACCCCGGGGAAGGGCTTCGTGGCGGACCCGGGCTTCGCCGTCGTCACCCCAGGGAGCGGCGTGATCAGGATCATCCCGGTCTCCGTCTGCCACCACGTGTCGACGACCGGCGTCCGGCCGCCGCCGATGTGCTCGCGGTACCAGACCCACGCCTCAGGGTTGATCGGCTCGCCGACCGACCCGAGCAGCCGCAGCTTCGACAGATCGTGGCGCGCCGCGTACTGCGAACCCCACTTCATGTGCGCTCGGATCGCCGTCGGCGCGGTGTAGAGCACGTCCACGCCGTACCGCTCCGCGATCGCCCACCAGCGGTCCTTGTCCGGAAAGTCGGGCGTTCCCTCGTACATCACGCCTGTCGTCCCATTGCACAGCGGCCCGTAGACGATGTAGCTGTGCCCGGTCACCCAGCCGACGTCGGCCGCGCACCAGTAGACGGTCTCGGGCTTGACGTCGAAGACGTAGCGGTGCGTCGCCGCGACGCCGACGAGGTAGCCCCCCGTCGTGTGGACGATTCCCTTCGGCTTCGCGGTCGTCCCGCTCGTGTAGAGCAGGTAGAGCAGGTCCTCCGAGTCCATCGGCTCGCACGGACACGGCGTGTCGTCGGTGGCGACCTCGTGCCACCACACGTCCCGCCCCGCCTGCATCGGCACCTCGCCGCCCGTGCGCCGGAGGACGACGACCTTCTCGACCGACGGCGACGAAGCGAGCGCCTCGTCGGCGGTCTCCTTCAGCGGCGTCCGCTGGCCGCGCCGCCACGCCTCGTCCTGCGTGATCAAGACCTCGCACCCCATGTCCTGAAGCCGGCCGGAGAGCGAGTCCGCGGAGAACCCGCCGAACACGACCGTGTGCGGTGCACCGATCCGCGCGCAGGCCAGCATCGCGACCGGCGTCTCCGGGACCATCCCCATGTAGATCCCGACCGGCGTCCCCTTGCGGACGCCGAGCGCCTTCAGCGCATTGGCGAGCCGCGTCGTCTCCCGCTGGAGATCCGCGAACGTCAGCTCGCGGCGGTCCTCTTCGGGCTCGCCCTCCCAGTAGAAGGCGACCTTGCCGCCGTTCCCCGCCTCGACGTGGCGGTCGACGCAGTTGTACGTGACGTTCAGTTTGCCGCCGAGGAACCACTTGGCGTACGGCGGCTCCCACTCGTAGAGCTTCGTGAACGGCTCGAACCAGGTCACGCGCTCGCGCCCCTCGCGCTCCCACAGTTCCTCGAACGAGAGCTCGTAGATGTCCGGCTGCGCGTTCGCCTGCGCGGCGAACTCGGGCGGAGGCGGGTAGCGCCGCTCCTCCGCGAGGAGGGTCTCGATCGTCTGGTCCCTCGTCGTGCTCATGGCCTCCATCTTCTCATCCACGCGCACGGCTGGAGGGGCTGGGCCCGCGCAGAGCGGGCCAGCCCCCTCCGAGACCTGCCTAGTGCGTGCCGCGAACCGCGGCCAGGGCGTCGACGATGCCGTCGCCCCAGATCGAGTTGAACTTCGCGTTGCCGGTGCAGAGCGCGTTGTAGTCCGGCGTCCGGTCGCGGCCGGGGATCGTGTAGTCGATCAGCCGCGGATCGGGACACGGGACGTTCGTCGCCGTCCGCTCGAGGACCGTCTCGACCCGGTCGGGATTCATCGTCAGCCCACCGGTTGCGCTGCTCCGGTCGCGGGCGCCGCCTTCGCTGACGATCAGCGCCGCGACACCGACGGCGTGCGGCGAGGCCATCGAGGTTCCCTGCAGGTACTGGTAGTAGGCGCAGGTCGCGCCCTGGCAGTCACGGACGACGAACGGGTTGTTCGGCGTGCCGTCCGGGTTCAGGTCGCCGTTCAGGATCGCGAGCGACTCCGGGTACGCCGACAGGATCAGGTTCGTCACCTGCCGGTTCTGCGGCGTGCCGGCGAAGTCACGGAAGTAGCCGCCCGGAGCCGTCACCGCAGTCTGCTCGGTGCCCCAGTTGGAGTAGTCGGCCTTGATCCCGCTCGGGCCGACCGCGCCGACCGAGATCACGTGCGGGCCCTCGGTCGGGATGACCAGGCACGAGTTGTCGACGTTCCGGAGATACTCGGTCCCCGGCGGGTAGTCGGGGCTCGTGTCGTCGGTGGTCGGGTTGTTCAGGTTGGTGTTCTCGTTGCCCTCCGATGCGATCAGCGTCACGCCGTGCGTGTGGGCATAACGGAGCGCGCGGCTGACCGCGTCGACGATCGTCCGCTGCTCCATCTGCTGCTCGGGCGTGTCCGCCGGGTTCCGCCGACAGTTGAAGAGCCAGGGGTCGACGAAGTAGCTCATGTTCACCACGTCGATCCCGTTGTTCGCCGCGTAGGTGAGCGCGTCGAGCGTCGGCTGCAGGAAGAAGAAGCCGGAATCCTGGCCGGCGCGGATGTTCACGAGCGTCACGTTCGGCGCGACGCCCGCAATTCCGAGCCCGTTCAGAGCCGCGCCGACGGTGCCCGCGACATGAGTTCCGTGGCCGTCGTCGTCCTCGTTTGCCGGGTCGACGCAGCCCGCGTGCTCGCACGGCCCGTCGATGTCCGGGATGTCCGTCGTGAAGTTCCGCGACAGCGCTGCATCGAAGTTCGGTGCGATGTCCGGATGCGTCCCGTCGATGCCCGTGTCGAGGATCCCGACGAGAACGCTCTTGCTTCCTTGCTGGACCTTGTACGAGCCGTCAGCCGTTGCGTGGATCATCGCCATGTCCCACTGCAGCCCGGCCAGCGGCTCCGGGCTCGGAGCCGGTGCCGCCTGCGCACCGCCACCCTTCGCAGCAGCCCGCTCGGCCGCCGTCAGCTTCTCCACCTCGTCGCGGCTGGCGCGCTGCAGCGGCGCAACCTTGCCGAGCGGCACGTTCCGGGCAGCCCCCTCGAGCGCCGGCTGCGCGGCGACGTTCGTCAGGAAGCTTCCGTCCGTGGACGTGACGGTCGCGACCCCGACGTCTCTGTTCTCCTTGACGACAGTGCCCCCGGCGGCTTCGACAGCCTGCCGGGCCGATGCGAGCGACGCGCCTTCGGCATAGAGGACGACGTACTCTCCGGCCCCGCTCGCGCCGCTGCTCCCGACCGCCGTGGTCGGCAGCAGCACGGCCAAGGCGACGATCGCGAGGGCGAGGATCTGGCCCTTCCTCATCGATTTTTCCTCCCCGTTCCGGCCTCTCCCGGGGAGCGGCAACGCCGCCCCTCCCTCCGGTGAGGCCGGACTCTACACGCGCTGGCCGCTACGGCGCCAGGTCGTACGGGTACTCGGTCAGGTTCTCGGCGCCGTCCTCGGTGACGAGGACGAGGTCCTCGAGCCGGACGCCGCCGAAGCCTTGCCGGTAAAGCCCGGGCTCGAGCGTGATCACGTCGCGGGCGACGAGCTCGCCCGGGGCCCGGCCGAGCCACGGCTCCTCGTGCACCTCGAGGCCGACGCCGTGCCCGAGCCCGTGGAAGAAGCCGTTCTCGAGCACCTCGCCCGCCCGCTTCGAGAGCTGGGTCGGATAGCCGGCGTCGTGGAAGAGCTCGCAGACGAGCCCGAAGAGCTCCGTCCCCGCAATCCCGGGCCGGACGCCGGCGAGCGACCGCTCGAGCGCCTCCTTGCAGAGCCGGTGGTACGTGGCGAGCTCCTCGGGAGCGTCTCCGACCACATACGTCCGCGTCATGTCGGCGTAGCAGCCGGTGTCGGGATCCTTCGGCCACAGGTCGATGACGACGGGCTCGCCGGGCGCGATCGGGCCCGAGCCCATGTCGTGGCCGACGGCGGATTGCGGCCCGTGCGCGACGATGAACTCGTCGGCGACCATCCCGCGGGCGACGAAGACGTTGCTGATCGCCTCCTTGACGCGCTCCGAGGTCAGCGGCGCGCCGTCGGCGACGAGCCCGCCGCCGTT
>DATENZ010000110.1:0-4104 GCA_035274625.1 Gaiellaceae bacterium | reverse complement strand
GTCGTCGGCTGGGCGCTCCCGCCGCCGCCACAGCCCGCGCCCACGCCGACGAGCGCCGCGGCGAGCGCCGCCCAGAGTGCGAGCCTCACCCGCGGCCGGCCTTGTGCAGCTGCGCGTAGATCGCGCGCGCCGTTTTCGGCGGCACCCCGGGGACGCCTTCCAGCTCCTCGGCGGAGGCCTCGAGCAGCCGCTCCGCCGAGCCGAAGTGGCGAAGCAGCGCGCGGCGACGGACTGGCCCGACGCCCTCGAGGTCGTCGAAGATCGAGCCGCGCGCCTTGGCGTCGCGCCGCTGACGGTGGAAGCCGAGCGCGAAGCGGTGGGCCTCGTCGCGGACCCGCTGGAGGAGCTGGAGCCCCGGCGAGTCGCGCCGGAGCACGATCGGATCGGCCCGCCCGGGCACGAACACCTCCTCGGCCCGCTTCGCCAGCGAGATCACCGCCACGCGCGGCAGGTCGTACGCCTGCATCGCCGCGAGCGCCGCCGAGAGCTGCCCCTTGCCGCCGTCGATCACGACCAGGTTCGGCACGGCGGCGAACGACTCGTCGTAGTCGGCGGAGGTCTCGTCGCCGAGGCGCGCGAACCGCCGCGACACGACCTCTGCGATCGCGGCGAAGTCGTCCGGCCCCTCCTCGAGCCGCCGGACCCCGAACTTGCGGTAGTGCGCCTTCTTCGGCACGGCGTCCTCGAACACGACCATCGACCCGACGGGCGACTCGGCCTGGATGTTGGAGATGTCGTAGCACTCGATCCGGATCGGGAGGCTCTCGAGGTTGAGGCACTCGCGCAGCTCCTCGAGCGCCTCGACGCGGCGCAGCCGCCGCTGCTCGGACTGGACGACGGCCGACTCGACCGCGACGCGCGCGTTGCGGTCGGCGAGCTCCTGGAGCCGCCGCTTCTCGCCGCGCTCGGGTACGCGCACCTCGACCCGCGACCCGCGCCGGTCGGAGAGGAACTGCTCGAGCGCCGCCGTGTCCCCCGCCGCGTGCGGGACGACGATCTGCGGCGGCACGCTCGGGGACGACCCGTAGTACTCCAGGCAGAACGCCTCCAGCACGTCGGCGACGTCCTGGCCCTGGACGTTCTCGAGGTGGAACCCGTGGCGGTCGACGAGCTTGCCGTCGCGGAGCGGGAAGACCTGCACCGCCGCCCGGTCGCCCTCGATCGCGATTCCGACCACGTCCACGGTGCCCATCGAGCGCCGGTCGGCGGCCTGCCGCTCGGCCAGGTGGCGGATCGCGAACAGCCGGTTCCGGTACCGGGCGGCGTCCTCGAACCGCTCCTCCGCCGCCGCCTCCTGCATCCGCCGCTCGAGCTCGCGGAGGATCGGCCGCGTCTCGCCGGAGAGGAACTCGATCACGCGCTCGATCAGCTCCCGGTACTCCTCCTTCGAGACGTAGCCGACGCAGGGCGCCCGGCAGCGCTCGATGTGGTAATCGAGGCACGGGATGCCCGAGTGGCGGCCCGGCTGCGGCCCCTCACAGGGCCGGTACTGGAAGACGCGGTTCAGCACGTCGAGCGTCTCGCGCACCTTCTTCGCGTTCGCGTACGGGCCGAAGTAGACGACGCCGCGGCGGTGCCGCTCGCGCGTGAACATCACCCGCGGGTAGTCGTCCTCGACCGTGACCGCGATGTACGGGAAGGACTTGTCGTCGCGGAGCCGGATGTTGAACGGTGGGCGGTGCCGCTTGACGAGGTTCTGCTCGACGTGCAGGGCCTCTGCCTCCGTGCCGGTGACGATCACCTCGATGCTCGCGACGCGGCCCGGGAGCTGCGCGATCTGGGCGCGCGTGTCGGGGGTGGCCTGGAAGTACGAGCGCACGCGCGGCCGCAGCGACTTCGCCTTGCCGATGTACAGGACGCGGCCGTCGTCGCCGATAAAGAGGTACACCCCCGGCTTCGCCGGCAGCGTCTTCAGCTGCTCCTCGATCCCCTGCTTCATTGCGCCTTCAGGCTAACGATCACTGCCCGCACGTCTCGTCGCGTTTGGCCGAGGCATCGGCTACGGTCCCGTGTGGGTCATCGCCGGCTGCGGCCGGCTTTTCTATGCGCTCTGCGGCCGTCCTCATCGCCATGGTCCTCGCTGTGCTCGCGGCCGCGCCGGGCCAGGCGCAGCCGGGCCGTCCGCTCATGGTCGGCGCCGCCGAGGACGCCGCCAAGCAGGGAGACCCCGTCGCCGCCGACGCGAAGATGAGCCTGGCGCAGCTCGCCGGGTTCAACACGATTCGGTTGACGTCCGTCTGGTGGCCGGGTCAGACCGAGATCGCGGACGGCGAGCTCGTCGGGCTGCAGAACGCGGCGGACGCGGCGTGGCTGCACGGGATCCACCTGATCGTCTCCGTCTATCCGAGCGGCTCGCGCGTGACGCCGCTGACGCCGACGGCACGCGACGAGTTCGCGTCGTACGCGGCGTCGATCCCACGGCTCGTCCCGTACGTGCAGCACGTGATCGTCGGGAACGAGCCGAACCTGAACCGGTTCTGGATGCCGCAGTTCACGCGGAACGGGCAGAACGCGGCGGCCGCCTCGTACCTGGGGCTGCTCGCCATGACGTACGACCGGATCAAGGCGGTGTCGCCCGACGTGACGGTGATCGGGGGCTCGCTCTCGCCGCGGGGCGGCGACAACCCGAAGGCGGCGCGTGCAACCCACTCCCCCACCCGGTTCATCCTCGACCTGGGCGCCGCGTACCGCCGGAGCGGCCGGACGAGGCCGGTGATGGACTGGTTCTCGTTTCATCCGTATCTCGAGAGCAGCCGCCTGCCGCCGACGTTCGCCCATCCGCGTTCGACGACGATCGCGCTCGCCGACTACGGGAAGCTCGTCTCGCTGCTCGGCCAGGCGTTCGACGGCACCGCCCAGCCGGGCTCGACGATGCCGATCCTCTACGACGAGTTCGGCGTCCAGACGAAGACCGACGCGGAGCCCGCGAAGGCGCTGTACACGAACAGCCACCTGCCGTCGGCGGTGGACGCCGTCGACGAGGGGACGCAGGCGCGCTACTACCGCCAGGCGCTCCAGCTGGCGGCGTGCCAGGCAAACGTGATGGGCCTCCTCTTCTTCCACGTCACCGACGAGGCCGACCTCGACCGCTGGCAATCCGGCCTCTACTACGCCGACGACACGCCGAAGTCGAGCCTGCCCGCCGTGCGCGACGCCGCCGACGCGGCCCGCGCGGGAACGCTCGTCCCGCGCTGTTAGGTCGCTAGCCTTCGGGGTGTGAGCGGCCAGTACGTCGCCTACACCTTCTATCGCGTCGATCCGGCCTGGCGGCGCCTACCCGTCGAGGAGCGCATGGCGGGGAAGGACGCGTTCGCGGAGGTGGTCGAGGGGTGGCGCGAGCGCATGGAGGGGCTGCGCACGTACGCGTGCACCGGCGTCCGGCCGGACTGCGACTTCTTCCTCTGGAAGATCACCGAGCGTTACGCCGACCTCGGAGAGCTCGCCGGCGAGCTGAACGGGACTCCCCTGGCCGGGTGGCTCCAGACGCCGTACTCGTACCTTGCGACGACGAAGGCGTCGCAGTACACGAGCGCGCGGCGCGCGCGGAAGATCGCTCCGCACGACCAGCCGTACCTCGTCGTCTACCCGTTCGTGAAGGTGCGGCCGTGGTACGCGTTGCCGCTCGAGGACCGGCAGCGCGCGATGGACGAGCACATCCGCATCGGCCGCGAGGAGTTCCCGGGCATCCACAACCACACGACGTACTCCTTCGGGATCGACGACCAGGAGTTCATGACCGCCTTCGAGTGCGACGAGCCCGCCGACTTCATGCACCTGATGCTGCGGCTCCGCGACAGCGAGGCGAGCCGCTACACCGAGCGCGACACGCCGATCTTCGTCGGGCAGCTGACGGACGTCCGCAGCGCCCTCGACGCGCTCGACGGCGCCTCGACTCGTGTCTCCGCTTCGTAGGGGACTCGTCTACGGCCTGGCCGGCAACTGCGGGGGGCGGCGCCGTGGGACTACTCGCACGCGCGCGTGCACCTCGACGGGCTCGTGCGCGCCGACTACGCCCCGCTCTGGGCCGCTGTCGGACTCGCTGCGGAGCGGTTGCACGACGGGCTCGTGAGAAGGCGGTAGGCGTGCTGGCGGTCGCGCCCGTGG
>DATENZ010000109.1:0-10244 GCA_035274625.1 Gaiellaceae bacterium | reverse complement strand
CTGGTCGCGGCCTGGGTGGCGCGGCCTGCTCCCCGCCGCGTCGCGGCCGTGCTCGCGATCGGCGTGCTCGTCCTCGGCGGCGTCGTCCTCTTCCGCGGCAACGACGTGAAGTCGTTCGTGCACCTGCTGGGGCTCGGGAAGAAGGACGAGCGGGTGCAGGTCGAGAGCTACGTCCAGCGGACGATGCTCGCGTACTACGGGTGGCGGGTCTTCGTCGACCACCCGGGACTCGGCGCCGGCTGGCAGGCGACGAGCGACGAGTACCTCTACGACCCGTACCTTCCCCTGCTCAGGCGCAAGTTTCCGCACACGCCGCCCGAAGGCTTCCCCTCGCCCGCGCATCCCTACGGAGTCCAGAACGCGTACATCCAGGCCCTCTCGGACCTGGGCGTCGTCGGGCTCGTGCTCTTTCTCGGCGCGCTGCTCACGCCGCTCGCGCTCGCCGCGCGCCGGCTCGTGCGCGGGCCGCCGCCGGTGGCCACGCTGCTCGCCGCGATGTGGCTTCTCGTCGCGATGGGCGTCCTGAGCGCGCTCGGCCTCGTCGCCGGGATCCCGACGGACGCGGTGACCTGGCTCGCGGCCGGCCTGTGCGCGGCCCGACAGCTAGGGACAGGCTGAAGGCCTGTCCCTAAGATGGCTCCCCGGATGGCGAAGGTGCTCGTCACCGGCGGCGCGGGCTTCATCGGGTCGAACCTCGTGCGCGCGCTCGTCGAGCGCGGCGACGGCGTCCGCGTCCTGGACAACTTCTCGACCGGGTTCCGCGCGAACCTCGAGGGGCTCGGCGTCGAGATCGTCGAGGGCGAGCTGCGCAGCTACGAGCGCGTGCACAACGCGGTCCGCGGCACCGAGGTCGTCTACCACCTCGGCGCGCTCGGCTCCGTGCCGCGCTCGGTGCAGGACCCGCTGACCTCGAACGCGGTCAACGTCGAGGGCACCCTCAACGTCCTGCTCGCCGCCCGCGACGAGGGCATCCGCCGCGTCGTCTTCGCGTCCAGCACCTCCGTCTACGGCACCGAGCCACCGCTGCCGACACGCGAAGACCAGCAACTCGACCCGATCTCCCCGTACGGCGTCGCCAAGCTCGCGGCCGAGCGGTACTGCGCGGCCTTCAGCCGCGTCTACGAGGCGTTCGAGACCGTCGTCCTCCGCTACTTCAACGTCTACGGCCCGCGCCAGAGCCCCTTCTCGCAGTACGCCGCCGTCATCCCGCTGTTCATCGCGGCGATCGAGGCGGGCCGGCCGGTGACGATCTACGGCGACGGCGCGCAGTCGCGCGACTTCACGTACTCGGAGGACGCTGTCGCGGCGACGCTCGCCGCCGGGGCGGCGAACGGCGCGAGCGGCCGCGCGTTCAACGTCGCCGGCGGCGCTCCCGCGAGCGTGAGCTGGATCGCGGACACGATCGGCCGCATCCTCGACCGGCCGGTGGAGAAGAAGTTCTCGGCGCCGCGACCGGGCGACATCCGCGACTCCTGGGCCGACCTGACCGCGGCGCGCGAGGTGCTCGGGTACGAGCCTCAGGTCGACCTGGAGGAAGGCTTGCGGCGCACGGTCGAGTTCCTGAAATCGAGTCGGGGACAGGATTAATCCTGTCCCCGACACCGTTTCCGAAGCCGATCAAGGTCCTCCGCGTGATCGCCCGCCTGAACATGGGCGGGCCGGCGCTGCACGTCGCGTACCTGACCGCAGGGCTCGAGGACCGGGGCTACGACACGCTGCTCGTCGCCGGCGAGGTCAGCCTCGGCGAGGAGTCGATGGAGTACGTCGCCGAGGCGCTGGGCGTCACCGTGGCGCCGCTCGCCCACCTCCACCGGGACATCTCGCCCGTGCGCGACGTCCTCGCGACGTTCCGGCTCGCGAGGCTGATGCGCGAGCACCGGCCGCACATCCTGCACACGCACACGGCGAAGGCGGGAGCGGTGGGCCGCCTCGCGGCTCTCCTCGCCGGCCGGGCGAGGCCGCCGATCGTCGTGCACACGTTCCACGGACACGTGCTGCGCGGGTACTTCGGGCGCTTCTGGACGGCGGTGTTCTGCGTGCTCGAACGGCTGCTCGCCCGCGTCACCGATGCCCTCGTGGCCGTCAGCCCGGAGGTTCGCGACGAGCTGGTCGCCTACGGTGTCGCGCCGGCGTCCAAGTTCGCCGTCATCCGGCTCGGGATCCAGCTCGAGGAACGCCTGGCAGCCGACGGGGACGCGCGCGCCGAGGCGCGACGCGTAATGGGCGTCGCCGACGACGAGTTCCTCGTCGGGTGGATCGGGCGCATGACCGGCGTGAAGCGCACCGGCGACGTCCTTCGCGGCTTCCGACTGCTCCGCGAGCGCGGTGTCGACGCGCGCCTGTGCATGGTCGGCGACGGCCCGGACCGGCAGCGGATCGAGGCGCAGGCCGCGGAGCTCGGGATCGTGCGGGACTGCCTCTTTCCCGGCTATCAGGAGGAGGTCGGACAGTTCTTCTCGGCGTTCGACGTCTTCGTCCTCACGTCCGGGAACGAGGGAACGCCGGTGACCGCGATCGAGGCGCTCGCCGGCGGCTGCCCGGTTGTGGCGACACGCGTCGGCGGAGTGCCGGACGTCGTCCGAGACGGGGAGGACGGCTTCCTCGTCGAGCCGGAGGCGGTGGAGGAGCTCGCGGAACGGCTCGAGCACCTGGCGCGCGATCCCGAGCTGCGGTCACGGCTCGGGGCGGCCGGCCATGCCCGCGTGCTCCCGCGCTACAGCGTCGACCGGCTGATCGACGACGTCGACCGCCTGTACCGCGACCTGCTCGAGCGGAAGGGACTGGCGGTCAGCCGGCCAGCCGCTGGAACGCCCCGTATGCCGGTTTCCTCCGGCCGTCCTTCGTGAGTAGCCCGGATTGCCAGCCGCCGAGGTCCGGCTCGTCCCGGACGAGGAACCAGAGCATCATCGCGATCCGCGGGTTCTTTCTCGCGATCGCGAACGCCTGGGTCAGATAGCGCGCCTGCAGGCCCCAGGAGACGCCGAAGTGCGGGTCCGGCGGGTTCGTCTGGTACCCGTATTCGGTGATCCACAGCGGCTTCGTGCCGTACTGCCGCGTGACCTCCTTCTGGAGCAGGTCGAAGTTCGCCAGCGTGATCGCCGTCGGCAGGCGGCCGTTCCCCGGGGCCGGCGGCTTCGTCGCCGGCGTCTCCGTCGGGACGCCGTAGTACGGGTTGTGCGCGTATGCGTCGAACGTCTTCATCCCCGCCCGCTTCGCGGCGGTCAGGAAGGCGATCGGTGAGACCGACGGCCGGACGCTGCCCGGGCTGTTGTTCCCGCGCGGCGCCGTGACGCCGCACGCGACCCGCTCGCCCGTGTACAGCGTCGCGTGGATCCCGGTGTAGACGGCGTTGCAGATCTTCGCGTAGTCGATCGCGCTCTGGATCACCCACTTGTTGCCCTTGCGGACGAACTGCGGGCGCAGGAAGACCGGGTTGTTCGGCTCGTTCCAGGCCGCCCACAGACGGACCGCCGGCAGCAGGCGCGCGTCGTCGCCGACGTACTTCCCGCTGTACCGGGCAGCCGCGGCATAGGCGAAGTCCCTGAGGTCGGCGAAGCTCTTCGGCGGCCTGTTCGACGATTGGCCGCCGTTGGCCCACCGGGGCGTGCCGGTGATCGAGAACAGGAGCTTCACCCCGTTCGCCGCCGCATCGAGCACGACCCGGTCGTAGAGCTTCCAGTCGTAGGAGGCGTCCCGCGGGTCGGCGCCGTTGAACGGCCGGTACTTGGACACGCCGAGCGGGCCGCCCCAGTAGAGGTTGACCCGGAGCACCTGCACGTGGAGCGCCTTGTACTGCGCGAACGTCGTGCTCGAGTCGTCGAAGAAGGTCGCGCCCTCGTCGTAGATCCCGATCTGCATGCGCGCGGACGCCGTGGCGGCGGGTACGCAGAGACCGGCGGCGGCCGCCAGGGTCGCCGCCAGCACCCAGGCTCGTCTACACACCTACAGGCTCGCGCCCGTACGACGGCAGCATCCGCCGCAGGCCGTCCTCGAGCTCGATCTCCGGCTCCCAGCCGAGGATCTGGCGCGCGCGGGTGATGTCCGGCTGGCGAACCTGCGGATCGTCGACCGGCAGCGCCTCGTAGATGATCTCGCTCGTCGAGCCGGTCACCTTCAGCACCGCCTCGGCGAGCTCGAGGATCGTGAACTCCCGCGGGTTGCCGATGTTGACCGGCAGGTGCTCGCCGCTCTCGGCGAGCAGGACGATCCCTCGGATCAGGTCGTCCACGTAGCAGAAGCTCCGCGTCTGAGACCCCTGGCCGTAGACGGTCAGCGGCTCGTTCGCGAGCGCCTGGCGGACGAACGTCGGAATCGCCCGGCCGTCGTGCGGCCTCATCCGCGCCCCGTAGGTGTTGAAGATGCGCACGATCGCGGTGTTCACGCCCTGCTGGTTGTGGTACGCCATGGTCAGGGCCTCGGCGTACCGCTTCGCCTCGTCGTATACGCCTCGCGGCCCGATCGGGTTCACGTGGCCCCAGTACGTCTCCGGCTGCGGGTGCACCTGCGGGTCGCCGTAGACCTCGCTGGTCGAGGCGATGAGGAAGCGGGCGCGCTTCCACTTCGCCAGGCCGAGCGCGTGGTGCGTGCCGTAGGAGCCGACCTTCAGCGAGCTGAGCGGCATCCGCAGGTAGTCGACGGGACTCGCGAGCGCGGCGAAGTGGTAGACGAAGTCGACGGGGCCGTCGATCTCGATCTGGTCGACGACGTCGTGGTTCAGGAACACGAAGTCGTCCTCGCGAATGTGCTCGATGTTCGTCAGCGTGCTCGTGACGAGGTTGTCGATGCAGATCACGCGATGGCCGCGGCCCAGCAGGTACTCGCAGAGGTGCGACCCCAGGAACCCCGCGCCGCCTGTTACGACCGAGACCGGCACGACCGCGAATGATAGAGGCGGCCCCCGGGCGCCTTACGAAGTGCTAACTCAACGCGAAGCTGACGTTCACGACCGCGGTCACGTCCTTGCGGAGCGTGGTCGTGTCGTAGACGCCGTAGTCGCTGACGTCGGTGGAGTTCGGCGCCGTGACCTGGAACACGCCGACGTCGACGTTGCGGAGGCCGCCCAGCTTCCCGCCGGGCGCCTCGACGAGCACCTTGGCGCGGCCGAGCGCATCCTTCGTCGCCTCGGCGAGGAGCTGCGGCCGGAGGTCCGCGAGCCGCGTGTAGACGTACTGCGGGCTCTGCGCCTGGAGCGGGACACCCTGGGCGAGCAGCTTCTGGCTCGACTCGACGAGCCGGGTGATCGCGGCGACGCGCGAGGAACGCACCTCGAACGACCTGCTCAGCCGGTAGGCGAGCACGCGCCCGGTGTCCTGGCCCTCCGAGTCCTGCGTGACCGTCTCCGTCGCGACCGGGTTGACCGTCAGCTCGGCCGGCTGCGCGCCCGCGGCCGACAGGAAGCTGCGCACCTGCGCCGCCCAGCCGTTCAGCTGCTTCAGCGCAGCCTGCGGCGTCTGGGCCTGGCTCGCGATCGACGCGTTCCAGATCACGTAGTCGGAGACGATCCGCGCCTTGGCCGAGCCGGTGACGCTGATCGTGTCGTTCTCGTTGCGGTCGCGAATCCCGCCGGCGAGCACGACGGCGCCGAGGCCGATCGCGAGGCCGAGCAGGGCGAATCCCGCGAGCAGGGGGAGGCGATCGCGCATCCGCCGACCCTACTTGATGCCCTGAAACCGGGCGGGGCGCCGCTACCATGGTGCCTCCGGTGACGGTCCGCAAGAAAAACGACGGGCTCGAGCTGGGCGGCATCTATCCGGGCGAGCACAAGAAGTTCACGCGGACCGTCCATGCCTGGCACGACGACGACGTCAACTTCTATCCCGACGAGGAAGAGCTCTACGACAACCTGCCGCGTCTGATCCGCGAGTCGCTGCTCCTGGGCCACCGTCCGCCGGAGGGGACGCTCGCCGCGGACGCGACGATCATCACAACGGGGTCGTGCTTCGCGGTCAACCTGCGCAAGCACCTCGCCCGCGCGGGGGTGGCCGCGCTGAGCATCCACGTGCCGACCGGCCTGAACAACACCTTCGCGGTCCTCGACTTCCTCTCGTGGTGCGTGACCGGGTCTCAGACCGGGCGCGGCTTCAGGTACGACCGGACCGAGGACGGCGCGATCCGGGAATGGACGCCCGTCGAGGAGCGAGAGCGGTATCTGGAGGCGATCAGGGACGCGGGCGGGTTCGTCGTCACGCTCGGGCTGGCGGAAGTGTGGGAGGATCGGGAGAGCGGCGGCGTCTTCTGGCGAGGCGTTCCCGAGGAGATCTTCGACGCCGGCCGCCACGTCTTCCGTCTCAGCACCGTCGAGGAAAACGAGAAGAACCTGGTCGAGATCGTCGAGGTGATCCGCTCGGTGTGCCCTACGCAACCGATCGTCTTCACCCTCTCGCCGGTCCCGCTCAAGGCGACGTTCCGCGACATCTCCTGCGTCTCGGCGGACTGCGTGTCGAAGTCGACCCTCCGCGTCGCGATCGACCGCGTCGCCGGCCGAGGCCTCGACAACGTCTACTACTGGCCGTCGTTCGAGGTCGTGCGCTGGATCGGCCCCGCGCTCAAGCAACGCATGTACGGCATCCCAAACATGCGGCACGTGAAAGGGAACGTCGTCGCGGCAATCCTGGACGCGTTCATCGACTCGTTCTGGACGCCGGAGGGTGCCGCAGAGCTGCGGCGCCGCGCTGCCGCGGACGCCTCCGAAGCCGCTTAACGCAGGTCCTTGTTCGACTCCATGTCGAACCACATCGCGAAGAGCGTGAACTGCGAGCCGAAGATGAGCAGGAGCGCGACGAGCACGCCCGTGGCGGCGGTGATCCCGTGGCCGAGGCTGCGCAGGACGATCAGCGCGATTCCGAGCCCGAGGCCGGCGACGCTCATCGCGAGCCCGAAGAGGTAGAAGAAGACGAGCGGGTGGAAGTCGCGGATCACGTACTTCTCGCGTAGCCGCCAGAAGAACGCCTTCACCAGCAGCCACGAGATCCGCGGGACGACCGAGCGCAGCTTGATCTCCGAGCGCTCGCCGACGCCGTAGACGGGGCGCGACGGGACGTCGCGGACGCGGGCGTTGACGACGTTCAGGTGCACGAGCATGTCGTTCGGGAACCCGTACCGCGGATAGATGCGGTCGAGGTCGAGGCGGCCGAGGGTGTCCCGGCCGATCGCCGTGTAGCCCGACTGCGAGTCGGCGACGTGCCAGTAGCCGGAGGCGATCTTCGTCAGCAGGGAGAGGACCGCGTTGCCGACGTACCGGTGGCGCGGGATCAGGTCCCACGCCTGGCCGGTGACGAGGCGGTTTGCCTTGGCGTAGTCGACGTCGCCGCGGACGACCGGTGCGACGATCGCCGCCAGGTCGTCCGGATCCATCTGGTTGTCCGCGGCCATCACGCAGGTGACGTCCAGCCCCTCTGCGAGCGCCCGCTTGTAGCCGGTGACGATCGCGGCGCCGACGCCCTCGTTCCACCCGTGCCGGAGGAGCTCGATCCGCGCATCGGCCGCCGCCGCCGCCGAGGCCGCCGCCGCGGTGCCGTCGCCGGATGCGTCGTCGACGACGTAGATCCGGTCGACGAACTCCGGGATCCCGCGAAGCGTCTCCGGGAGCAGGGCCTCCTCGTCGTGGGCCGGGACGATCACGCCCACGCGTTTGCCGTCGAGCATCAGGTCTTGTTGTTGCGAGCGTTCAACCGCGCCGCGACCGGCTCCCACAGCAGGGCGGCGAAGATGCCGACGATCAGCCCGATCAGGCCGCCGATCGCGGCGCCGGTCCGGCTGCTCGGGCCGGCCGTCCTCACGGCGAGCGCCGGGGACAGGATCCGTCCCTTCTCGATGTAGTCCGCCTGCGCGATCAGCTGGGGGATGTCGATGCGGTTGCGCTCGAGCGACGCCTGGCGGGACTCGAGGTAGGTGAGGAGGTTGTTCAGGTTCAAGGAGGAGATCAGCTTCTCCGAGCCGGTCGGGCCCGGGACGTTCAGGAGCTGATCGAGCTGGCGCGTCGCCACGTCCAGTCGCTTCACCACGCTCGCCAGCCGCGTGTTGGTGAAGGCGAGGTTGGCCTTGAAGGTCGCAATCTTGGTGTTCGTGATCGCCGAGACCTGCTCGACCACGAGCCGTGCCATCTCGTTGGCGGCGACGGCGATCTTGGCCGGCGGCGAGCCCTCGACAGTGATGTCGAGCAACGGCGCCGGCGTCCCGATCTTGCCGAGCGTGATGCCGACGATCGGCTTCGTCTCGACGTGGTCGCGCAGGCGGCTGACCTTCAGGCCCGCCTTCGCAGCGACGCGCCTGATCGTCGCCTCGCTCGTGACCAGGTGCGACACGAGCGCCAGGGCCGTCGGCGCCGTGGTGAGCGGCGTGGCTGTGCCGGGAGCGAGCGGCTGCCCCAGGTACACCTGCGCCGTCGCCTTGTAGGTGTCGCTGCGGGTCCCGATCGAGACGAGATAGCCGATCACGAGCCCGCCGACGAGCAGGCCGACGGGCACCCACCAGCGAGCCGCGATCAGCCGCCAGTACCGGCCGAAGTCGACCTCCTGCTCGGCATCGACGTCGGGCGGCGGGGGAGACCGGCGCTGGGGGTCTGCGCTCGCGGTCATGCGGCGGCGACTCTACCCCAGGTCACGTGGTTCACCGCGTGACCATCCCGTACAGCCTGGTGTAGCCCGTCAGGTAGACACGCTCCGGTCCGGCGACGAGTGGGGAGTACTTGCCGTCCGGAAAGCTCCAGACCTGCTTCCCGGTCGCCGCGTCGAGCGCGTAGGTCCGCTCCTTCAGCGTCGAGAAGTACACGAGGTCGCCCAGGACCGTCGCCGAGCCCGAGATCGGGCCGTTCGCCTCGAACTGCCAGGCGACGTCGCCGGTCGCCGCGTCGAGGGAGTAGAAGCGGCCGCTGTACGAGCCGACGAACACGTGCTTGTTCCAGATCGCCGGCGACCCATAGACGTAGCCGCCCGTCGACTGCGACCAGCGCACCTCGCCCGTGGTCGCGCCGAACGAGTAGACCTTGCCGTCGGTCGACCCGATGTAGACGCGGCCGTAGGCGGCGGCCGGTGTCGAGTAGAACGTCCCCCGGCCGCCGAGCCGGTCCTGCGACGACCCGCGCCAGAGCAGGCGCCCGGTTCGAGCGGTCAGTGCGTAGAGGTGGTGGTCGTAGGAGCCGACGTAGAGACGGCGTCCGGAGAGCGCGGCCGCTCCCTTCACCGCGCCGTCCGTCTTGTAGCGCCACACCTCGCGCCCCGTCCTCGCCTCGAGCGCGTAGACGTAGCCGTTCCAGTCGCCGACGTAGACGAGCCCGTTCGCGACGAGCGGCGACGTCTCGCTCGGGCCGATCTTGCGTTGCCAGCGGACCGTCCCCTTGCGCGCGTCGAGGGCGACGACCAGGCCGTCGAGCCCCGGCGTCCCCGGCGCGGCGTTGCACGGATCCGGGCCCCGCCGGCGCAGGTTCATGAACGCCATGTAGACGACCTCGCCGGCGACCGCGGGCGAGGCGGCCGTGCAGCGGCCGGAGGTGTAGCGCCAGCTCGTGCGCCCCGTCGCCGTCTGAACGGCGAAGAGGATGCCGGGGTTGTTCGCGACGTACGCGCGGCCGTACGCGACGACCGGCGGGAACTCGAGCAGGTGCCGGCCGCGGAACGTCCACTGGACGCGAAACGGCGGCCGCAGCTTGCTCGGGAGGGAGCGCAGCCGGCGGTCGTCGAACCCGTACGTCGGCCAGTCGACGCGCGTCAGCGCGGCCGGTTTCCGCGGCCCGGTCCGCTTCCTCGGCTTCGGCGGCGGCTTGGGCACGGTCGGAGGCGCCTCGGTCGGCACGAACTCGACGGTCGAGGAGCCGCGGATGTCGCGGGACGCGTTCCGCTCGTAGAAGTAGTACGCGGCCGCGGCGCCGGCGAGGAGGAGCACGACAGCGCCGGCGGCGGCGAGCACCCACTTCCTCCTCATGCGTGGAGGGCCTCGAGCTTCGCCGCGAGCCCGCGGACGGCATCGCTCCCGTTCACGCGCACGCGGGCGAGCGTGTCCAGCTCGCTCGGCCGCGCGGGGCCGTAGCGGGTGGTCGGCGCCCTGAAGTAGCCGGCCGCCTTCACCGCAGCGATCGCGGCCGTGAAGTCGGAGCGCGGGACGTAGAGGTCCGGGAACGGCGCGCCCGGCGGGGAGGCGTTGATCACGTGGTACATGAGGGCCGGCACAGGCCGGAGGCGGGCGCCCGGCTGCGCCTCGGCCGGGAGCGCCGGCAGCAGCGCGGCCGCGCCGACGAGCGCGACTCTCGT
>DATENZ010000108.1:0-3421 GCA_035274625.1 Gaiellaceae bacterium | reverse complement strand
GTCCCCGCCTGTGGACGGCGCCGCGTCCGGACGCAGCGCCCGACCGCCGCCCGATCGGGCAGACTCCCCCCGTGGCTGCGACCGTGATCGTGGGAGCGCAGTGGGGCGACGAGGGCAAGGGCAAGATCGTCGACCTCCTCGCTCAGGACTCCGACGTCGTGTGCCGCTACAACGGCGGCCCGAACGCGGGCCACACGATCGTCGCCGGCGGCGAGACCTACAAGCTCCGGCACATGCCGTCCGGGATCCTCTGGCGCAAGGAGTGCGTGATCGGCGCCGGCTGCGTCGTCGATCCGGGGGTCTTCATCGACGAGCTTGACGAGTTCGAGCGGCGCGGCCTGCCGACCGACCGCGTGCGACTGTCCGGCAACGCGCACGTGATCATGCCCTGGCACCTGGCGATCGACCAGGCGAGCGAGCGGCGTCTCGGGAAGCTCCAGATCGGAACGACCCGCCGCGGGATCGGACCGACCTACGCCGACAAGGCGTACCGGCTCGGCATCCGGCTCCAGGATCTCTTCGACCCGAAGATCCTCCGCCAGAAGATCGAGGTCGCGCTCGCGGAGAAGAACGTCTGGCTCGAGCGCGTCTACGAGGACGAGCCGATCGAGCTGGAAGAGCTGGCCGCACGCTACGAGGGCTACGCCCAGCGGCTCCGGCCGTACCTCGCTGACACCTCGCTGCTGGTCGACCGTGCGCTCCGGGACGGCAAGCACGTCCTGTTCGAGGGCGCGCACGGGACGCTGCTCGACATCGACCACGGCACGTACCCCTTCGTCACCTCCTCGCCCACGGTCGCGGGTGGCGCGTGCGCCGGGATCGGCATCGGCCCGACGCGGATCGACGCCGTGATCGGCGTCGCGAAGGCGTACGTGACGCGTGTGGGCGCGGGGCCGTTTCCGACCGAGATCGAGGGCCCCGCGGGGGAGCGCGTGCGGGAGCTCGGCGGCGAGTTCGGGACCGTGACCGGGCGCGAGCGGCGGTGCGGCTGGCTCGACCTGGTCGCGTTGCGCTACGCGGTGCGCCTCAACGGGATCACGTCGGTCGCCCTGACCAAGCTCGACGTGCTCTCGGCGTTCGACGAGCTGCCCGTCTGTACGCGGTACGAGCTGCGCGACCGCACGGTGACGCACGAGTTCCCCGCGCACCAGAGCGACTTCCACCACTGCCGGCCGGTGTACGAGACCCTGTCCGGCTGGGGCGAGCAGCTCGACGACGAGCTTCCGGACGCCGCACGCCGGTACGTCGAGTTCGTCGAGCACGAGCTCGACGTCGAGGTCTGCTGGGTGGGAACGGGAGCCGAGCGCGAGCGCGTGCTCGTGCGTTAGCCGAGGCTGACGGCTCCGCTCGCGTCCAGCGTCCAGTGCGGGTTGTGCGCGATCTCCCACGCGTGGCCGTCCGGATCGGAGAAGGCGCCCGAGTAGCCGCCCCAGAACGTCGCCGCTGCTCCGCGCGTGATCCTGGCGCCGGCCGCTCGAGCCTCCTCCATCACCGCGTCCACCTCCGCCGGTGAGCGCACGTTGTGCGCGAGGGTGACGCCGCCCCAGCCGCCGCTGTCATCCATGCCGGAGTCCTCGGCGAGCTGGTCGCGGCCCCACAGGGCGACGATCAGCCCGCCCGCCTGGAAGAAGACGACGTCGTCCTCGGGTGCAGCGTTCGTCGTCCACCCGAGCGCCTCGTAGAAGGCGCGCGCACGGCCGAGATCGTCGACGCCGAGCGTGACGAGGCTGACCCGCTGCTCCATCAGACGACTCCGACGACCGCCCACGCGCGCGCGGGCAGGCTGAACGAACCGTCGGGCGAACCGACGCGCCGCCAGAGCGCCTCGCGCACGGCGGCCCGTTGCGCGTCGCCGAGCGACACGGCGTGCACCCCGACCGGGCCGACGCCTCCGAGGAAGGTCTGCCACAGCTCCTCGAAGTCCTCGTACCCCGACGCGACGGTCAGCGAGTCGTCGACGACGTCTCGGAGGCCGGCCTCGCGCCACAGCGCCGCCAGCTCGCCGGGCTGCCCGCCGAACCGCCCCTTCTCGTCGGGCGCGTCCGGATCGACCTCGTGCGCAGCGTCCCAGTACGAGCGGATGAGCTTCATGCCGCCGGTGAAGTCCCACACGCACGCGGCCACCCGACCGCCCGGCCGGGTCACGCGTGCCATCTCGCGCACGGCCGCAGCCTGGTCGCTGACGAACGAGAAGACGAGCTGCGCGAGCGCGCAATCGAATGCCCCGTCGGGAAACGGAAGCGCCTCCGCCGGCCCGACACGGATGTCCGCGCCCGGCACGTCGGTACGGCACGCCTCCACGAACGGTGCCGACGGATCCGTCCCGGCGACCTTGTCCGCACCCACGATCTCGGCGAGAACCCTCGTCAGCGCGCCGGTGCCGCAGCCGACGTCGAGCACGCGGTCGCCAGGCTCGACGCCGGCGAAGCGGGCGAGCTCGTGCGCGAGCAGCCGGCTGTAGCGGCCCATGAACCTCTCGTAGGCGTCCGCCCCCTGAAAGAGCTCAGACTCGGGCAAGGTCGTCCGGTGTGTTCACGTTCGCGAGCACCATCGGGTCGATTCTGACAACGCGGACATCGAGCTCGTCGAGCGCGCCGCGAAGCGCCAGCGCCCCCGCTCGCAGGCGTCGCTCGAGCACGGGCAGGGCGGCCCGCCCGTATGCGCCCGGGAGCGGGCCGGTCTGCGGAACCGCCGCATCCGCGCAGCTCTCGACGAGCTCCGTCAGAACGTCGCGGCCGACGCGGGGCGTGTCGACCGGGAGCATCACGCAGACCTCGTTGGCGGCCGCCCGAAGGCCCGCGACGACGCCCGCGATCGGAGCGCGTACGTCGCTGCCGTCGTCGAGCACCTCGAACGGGAGCTCGAGCCCGTCTCCCCTCTTGCCGACGGCGATGCGCTCGTCGCAGAAGGCGAGCGTGTCCCACCCGATCTGGGCGAGCGTGCGGCCGTCGAGCCTGGCCAGCGCCTTCGGCGACCCGAACCGCGTGCTCGCGCCGCCGACGAGCAGGACGCCCGTCAACCCTCGATGCGCCAAGGCTCGGTGTAGACGTTCAGGCGCCCGTCGCGGACGAAGCCGCAGAGCGTGATGCCACGATCGGCCGCAAGCTCGACGGCCAGGCTGGACGGCGCGCCGACGGCAACCATGATCGGGCAGCCCGCCACCGCGGCCTTCTGGACGAGCTCGAACGACAGGCGGCCGCTGACGCACAGGATCGCGTCCGCGAGCGGGAGGCGCCGCTCGAGGAAGGCCCAGCCGACGACCTTGTCGAGCGCGTTGTGGCGCCCGACGTCCTCGCGCAGGCACACCAGCTCGCCGGTGCGGTCGAAGAGGCCGGTCGCGTGCAGCCCTCCGGTCGCCGCGAAGGCCCGTTGCGCCTCGCGCAGCCGGTCGGGCAGCGCGGCCGCGAGCCCAGCGCCGATC
>DATENZ010000107.1:0-5849 GCA_035274625.1 Gaiellaceae bacterium | reverse complement strand
CACCGAGGGTCGCATCGACGTGATGGACACGGTTCCCGCATGACCGTCGCTCGCCTTCGGCTCACTCCCGTGGAGGAAACCATGTTTCCCCCACGGGCCCCCTTCTTCCAGAGGCCGAGTCGTCAGGGGAACCTCCCGGTTCCCCTCGGACCCCTCCCCGCTCATAGGCCGCCACGGCCTATGAGCGCCCCCGCCCTCTCCCGCCCTCGGCGCCTCCGGCCCGGCCGCGCGGAGCCGCTTCTCTGGATCGCGCCCGCGCTCGCCGTCGTGCTCTTCGTCTTCGGCTACTCGATGGTCGAGCTCGTCCGGCAGGCGTTGGAGCACAAGGGGAAGTGGGTCGGGATCGACAACTTCCGGCTCGTCCTCACCGACCCGGTGTTCCAGGTCGCGCTGGAGCACAACGCGAGGCTGCTGCTGGCCGTCCCGGTGCTCGTCGCGCTCGCGCTGCTCCTCGCGGTGCTGCTCTTCGAGACGCTCCGCGGCTGGCGTTTCCACCGCGCGGCCGTCTTTCTCCCCTACGTCCTGCCGATCCCGGTGGTCGCCGTGATCTTCGGACAGATCCTGCAGCTGAACGGTCTCCTCAACGTCGGCCTGCGGACGGTCGGGCTCGGGGGGATCGCGTTCGACTGGCTCGGCGACCCCGGCTGGGCGCTCTGGACGATGACGGGCGTGATCGTCTGGAAGGAGCTCGGCTTCGGCGTGATCCTCTTCCTCGCCCGGCTCCTCTCGCTGCCGGCGGAGACGTTCGAGGCGGCTCGCATCGACGGAGCGCGCTTCTTCCGGCTCCACCGGTACGTCACCGTTCCCCAGCTCGCCGGCGTGATCGGGTTCTACGTCGTCGTCGAGGCGATCACGATGGTGTCCTGGGTCTTCAACTACGTCTACGTGATCTCGAACGGAAGCGGCGGGCCCGGGGACGCGACGCAGGTCAGCGAGCTCTACATCTACCAGACCGCCTTTCAGTTCTCGGCCCCTGATCTCGCGGCGGCGGCGGCCGTCGTCCTCTTCGGCGCGACGCTCGTCATGATCGCCGCCTTCCTCGTCATCCAGCGGCGGCTGAAGGTCGTGCCAGTTGAGTAGGACGCTCGGTCGCGCGACGAAGCACGCGGTCCTGGTGCTCGCGTCGCTGCTCGCGCTGTTCCCGATCTACGTGATGCTGACCGCCGCGTTCAAGACGCAGAGCGACTTCCTCGACCACCCGTGGTCGCTGCCGCTCGACCCCTCGCTGCACGGATTCAGCGCAGCGCTGAACGACCAGTTCCCGCGCTGGTTCGCGAACAGCGTGATCCTGACGGCCGCCTCGGTGGCGGCGACGCTCGCGCTCGCCGCGCTGGCCGCGTGGGGCTTCTCTCGCTGGAGCTTCCGCGGGCGCGATGCGCTGCTGTCGCTGCTCGTCTCGCTGATGGTCGTGCCGCCGGTCGTGCTGCTCGTGCCGCTCTTCGTCTTCGGCGCCGATCTCGGCTGGATCTCGACCCTGCGGCTCGTGATCCTGATCTACGTCGGGCTGATGCTGCCGTTCTCGGTGTTCATGCTGACGAGCTTCTTCCGGACGATCCCGCGCAGCCTGATCGAGGCGGCGACGATGGACGGCGCGTCGTCGTGGGGCATCTTCCGGCGGATCGTGCTGCCGCTCTCGGGCGCGCCGCTCGTGACGCTGGCCGTCGTCAACCTGCTGTGGGTGTGGAACGAGCTGCTGATCGCCCTCGTCTTCCTCCAGGACGACTCGAAGAAGACGCTGATGGTCGGGATCACCAGTTTCCAGAGCCGCTTCAGCCTCGACGTACCGGCGATCATGTCGGGCCTGACCCTCGCCACTCTGCCGATCGCAACGCTCTACGTGTTCGGCCAGCGCTTCTTCGTGCGCGGGCTGGTCTCCGGTGCCGTGAAGGGCGAGTGATGGCGGACCGGCTCACGATCCGCGGCATCGAGACGATCCCGATCCGGGTGCCTCTCGGTCGCACGTACTCCGGCAGCTACTACCGCATGACGCACCGCTCGACGATCGTGACGCGCGTCCACACCGAGACGGGCATCGTCGGCGAGGCGTACGCCGGTGACGAGGACGCCGACCTGCTCGAGATCGACCGGATCATCCACGAGGAGATCGAGCCGCGGCTCACCGGTGAGGACGCGTTCGCGATCGAACGGTGCTGGGAGCTCGCGCGTCCGGCGACGTTCGACATCCTGCGCAACCGGCGCCTCGGGCTCGTCGCCTGCGCGTGCGTCGACTCGGCGCTCTGGGACGCCGTCGGGAAGGCCGTCGGTCAGCCGCTCTGGCGGCTCTGGGGCGGCTGGCGCTCCCGCTTGCCGATGATCGCGATCGGCGGCTACTACGGCGAGGGCGCCGACGTCGCCCGCGAGGTCGCCGAGCTGCGCGAGCTCGGGCTCGCCGGGCTGAAGCTGAAGGTGGGCGGGCTGGAGCCGGAGCAGGACGCCGAACGGGTGCGCACGGCGCGCGAGGCCGGCGGTCGCGAGTTCATCCTCGCCGCCGATGCGAACCAGGCCTGGACGCCCGAGCAGGCCGTTCGCTTCGCCAGGCTCGTCGACGGCTACGACCTCTTCTGGCTCGAGGAGCCGTGCCGCTGGCACAACGACCGCCGCGCGCTGAGGGACGTCCGCTACCGGACCGGCGTTCCGATCTGCGCGGGGCAGAGCGAGCTCTCCGCCGCGGGCTGCCGCGACCTGATGGTCGAGGGCTCGATCGACTTCTGCAACTTCGACGCCTCCTGGTCGGGCGGGCCGACCGAGTGGCGCCGCGTGGCGGCGATGGCGCTCGCGTTCGATATCCGGATGGCCCATCACGAGGAGCCGCAGGTCGCGAGCCACCTGCTGGCGTCGATCCCCCACGGCACGCACGTCGAGTGTTTCCATCCCGACCGCGATCCGATCTGGTGGAACCTCGTCGCGAACCGGCCGCAGCTCGTCGACGGCCAGATCGAGCTCGGCGAGGCGCCGGGCTTCGGCTGGACGCTCGACACCGAGTACGTCGAGCGCTACCGCGTCAGCTGAGGAGCGACTCGCCGCTCTCGAGGTCGAACAGGTGCACCCCGGCGGGGTCGATCGTCAGCTCGAGGTGCTGCCCCGGTGCGGCGCCGGTCCGCGGATCGAGGCGTGCGGACAGCGCCCCGGCCAGCTCGACGGGCCGGTCGCCGAGCTCGACGACCTCGATCCCCTCGACCCGCACGTACGCGAGGGTCTCCGGCCCGAGCTGCTCGGTGATCTCCACCTCTGCCGATACGACCGGCCGGCCCCCGTCGCGCTGCAGGCTCGCGTCCTCGAACTCCTCCGGCCGCAACCCCATGAGGACGTCGCCCGCGTCGCGCCGCAGGACGCGGCGATGGCTCTCGGGGAGGGCGACCTTGTGCGGCCCGAAGGCGACCTCCCCGCCCGCGAGCCGCGCACGCACGAAGTTCATCGGCGGGCTGCCGATGAAGCTCGCGACGAACGTGTTCGCCGGGTGGCGGTAGAGGTTCTGCGGCGTGTCGACCTGCTGGATCACGCCGCGGTTCAGCACCGCCACGCGCTGGCCCAGCGTCATCGCCTCGGTCTGGTCGTGGGTCACGTAGATCGTCGTCACCCCGAGCCGGCGATGCAGCTTCACGAGCTCGGCGCGCATCTGCACGCGGAGCTTCGCGTCGAGGTTCGACAGCGGCTCGTCCATCAGGAACGCCTGGGGGTGGCGGATGATCGCCCGGCCCATGGCGACGCGCTGGCGCTGGCCGCCCGAGAGCTCGCGCGGCTTGCGACGCAGCAGCTCCGCGATCCCGAGCAGCTCCGCGAGTTCGAGCACGCGGCTTCGCACCTCCTGCTTCTTCAGCCGCTGCATCTTCAGCGGGAAGCCGATGTTGTCCTCCACCGACATGTGCGGGTAGAGCGCGTAGTTCTGGAAGACCATCGCGATGTCGCGGTCCGGCGGCTCGACGTCGTTGACCACGCGGCTGCCGACGCGAATTTCGCCCGACGTGATCTCCTCGAGGCCCGCGACCATGCGGAGCGCGGTCGTCTTGCCGCACCCGGACGGCCCGACGAAGATCATGAACTCGCCGTCGCCGACGGTCAGGTCCATCGCGTCCACCGCGACCGTCCCGTCCGGGAACTGCTTGGTCACCTTGCTGAACTCGATCTCGGCCATCAGCGCACGCGCAGCCTCTCGACGGCCTCCTCGTTCAGCTCGATCCCGAGCCCCGGCCCGGTCGGGACCGCGAGCTGCTCGTCTTCGAGGCGAAACGGCTCAACCAGCAGACCGTTGACGAGCGGCGAGTCCGCGACCGAGAGCTCCGAGAACGTCGGGCGATCGAGCGTGGCCGCGAAGTGGAGCGAGACGGCGACGAGGACGCCGGTCGAGAAGCAGTGCGGCACGACCTCGACGCTGCGCCGCCGCGCGAGGTCGGCGATCTGGCGACCGACCGTGAATCCCCCGCAGCGCGCGATGTCGGGCTGGAGGACGTCGATCTGGGCGTGCTCGACGAGCGCTCGGAAGGGACCGATCGTCGCATCGGCCTCCCCGGCGGCGATGCGGACCGGCGCAGCGCGGGACAGGCGCCGGTACGCCTCGTAGTCGTCGGGCTCGAACGGCTCCTCGAACCAGTAGAGGCCGGCGTCGTCGACTCGGCGGAGGAGCTCGACCGCGCTCTTCACGGTGTAGGCGCGGCCGCCGTCGAGCATCAGCGACCGGCCCGGCCCGAGCATGTCGCGGGCGGCCCGGACGAGCTCCTCGTCGCGGTCGAGATCGGCGCCGAGCGGCCCCCACCCGAGCTTCAGCGCGCCGTACCCGTCCTCGACCGCCCGCTGCGCGATCGATCGCACCTCGTCCGGCGTCTCCGGCATCACCTCGCTCGCGTAGACGCGTAGGGCTGAGGCGCGCACGCCGCCGAGCAGCTCGCTGACCGGCCGGCCCGCGACCTTCCCGGCGATGTCCCAGAGCGCGATGTCGATCGCGCTGATCGTGTGCAGGGCGGCGCCCCCGCGACCGTAATGGTCGCTCCCGTGAAACATCAGCTGCCACAGCCGCTCGATCTCGAGCGGGTTCTCGCCCACGAGCAGCTCGGCGAGGCCGCGGGCGATCGAGTGCGACGACGGCATCTCGACGATCGTCCGAGCGACGTACGGCGAGGTGTCCGCCTCCCCCACGCCGACGACGCCCTCATCGGTGTGCACGCGGACGAGGAACGCGTCCTGTGTGCCGTCCGCGCGCCCGACGTCCACTTGACCGACGCGCAGGACGATCGGCTCCACCGCGGTGATCCTCACGGCGAGCGAGATTACACTCGCCCCCGATGCCGTTCCTGCCGCTCGTCGACGTGTTCGGCGACGAGGTCGTCCTCGAGCTCTTCTCCGAAGCGGCGCTCGTCGAGCACTGGCTCGAGTTCGAGCGCGCGCTCGCGGCCGCGCAGGCAGAGCTCGGGATCATCCCGGCGGGGGCGGCGGAGGCGATCGCGGCGGAGGCGACGGCCGACAGGGTCGATCTCGGGCTGCTCCGCGAGCAGACCCGGGTCGTCGGCTACCCGATCCTCCCCCTCCTCGAGCAGCTCAGGCGCGGCTGCGCCTCCGAGGTCGGCGGCTACCTGCACTGGGGTGCGACGACGCAGGACGTGATGGACACGGGGCTGGCGCTGACGCTGGCGCGCGCGTTCGACCGGATCGAGACACTCCTCGTCGACCTGGGCGGCGCGGTCGCGGCGAAGGCGGAGGAGCACCGCGGGACGATCATGACCGGCCGCACGCATGCGCAGCCGGCCGTGCCGATCACGTTCGGCGGCAAGCTGGCGGTGTGGCTCGCCGAGCTCGCGCGCCATCTCGACCGCGTGCGCTCGGCGCGCGAGGGCGTCGCGTTCGTCCAGCTCTTCGGC
>DATENZ010000106.1:0-45265 GCA_035274625.1 Gaiellaceae bacterium | reverse complement strand
CCAGCTCGCGGTTCTCCTCGACCGCGTACGGCTCCGCCGTCACCTGCGCGAGGCCGATCCGGACGCTGTTCGTCACTCCACGACCGTGTACGCGTCCGCCGTCTCGCGGCGGGGGACGACGATCGCGAGGATGCGCGCGGGGCCGGACCCGGCGGTGATCCCGTGCTCGATGCCCGGCGCGACGACCGACCACGCTCCCGCGGCCAGCTCCGACGAGCTGCCCTCGACGGTCAGCGTCACCTCCCCCTCGAGTACCAGGGTGATCTGCTCCTGGGGATGCCGGTGCTGCGGAAAGCGGGCACCCGGCGCGAACGTGTACTCGTTGACGGTCGCGCCGGCGCTGTCGAACGTCCGCCGCCGCAGCCCCGGAAACGGCTCCTCGGCCGGGAGCGAGTCGAAGCTGCCGAGCGCGCTCATGTGTCGAGGAAGGCGACCACGCGGCAGGGCGAAGCCTCGCCGCCGACGATCGGGATCGGGAAGGCGCCGATCAGGCACCGGCGCGTGCCGGCGGCCGCGAGGTCGCCACCCATGTTCTCGATGTGCGTGATCCCCCGGCGGAAGGGCACCTTGTGCATCACGAAGAGGTCGTCGACCGGAAACAGCTCGTCCGGGTCGATTCCGCTCTGCGCCTGGAACTGACCGCCGATCTCGGGCCGCCACTTCGTCCGGATCGACGTGTTCAGCGGGTTGTCGCCCGATCCGGTGTCGAACCCCGTCCAGCTGAGCTCCATCTCGACGATCCACTCGGCGAACTCGCGGTCGCCGCCCGGGTGGCGGAGGAAGTACCGCTCCTCGTCCTCCTCCGGGCCGCCGTTGTAGAAGCGGTGGTAGCCGGTGTTGTAGACGAGGATGTCGCCCTTCTTGACCTCGATCCGGTCGGTGATGTGGTGCGGCTTGATCACCGCCCAGTCGTGCATCTCCTCGGAGATGTCGACGATCACGCCTTCCCGGCACAGGCGCTCGATCGGGACCGAGGCGAGATCCTTGCCGCCGGAGATGATGTGCATCTCGGCGTCGAAGTGCGTGCCCGAGTGGAGCGGCAGCTCGAGCAGCTGCGAGACGATCCCCTGCGTCGCGAACCGCTGGAAGTAGGAGAGCTTCGGCGACGGGTACCCCACCCAGCCGGGGGTGTGGATCGAGAACGGGTGAGTCAGGTCGATCAACCTCATGCATGGATCCTCTCTGCGGCCAGCTGGACCGCCTTGACGATGTTCTGGTAGCCCGTGCAGCGGCAGAGGTTCCCGGCCAGGGCCTCGCGGATGGTCGCCTCGTCGAGCGTCGCGGGGTCGGCGTCCCGGACGAACGGCTCGAGGGTCATGAGGAAGCCGGGCGTGCAGAAGCCGCACTGCAGCGCGTGGGTCTCGTGGAACGCCTGCTGCAAGGGATGGAGCTCGCCGCCGGGCCCGGCCAGCGCCTCGACGGTGCGGATCCGGCGGCCGTTCGCCTGGACGGCGAAGAGGAGGCAGGAGCGGACGGGCTCGCCGTCCAGCTGCACCGTGCAGGCGCCGCACACGCCGTGCTCGCAGCCGACGTGCGTGCCCGTCAGGCGCGCCTCGTGGCGGATGAAGTCCGAGAGCAGCAGCCTCGGCTCGACCGTCCGCCGCACGATGCCGCCGTTGATCTCGACCTCGACCTCGCGCCTCGTCACGCCGCCTCCTTCGCCCGGTCCGCGGCCGCGCTGAGCGCCCGCCGCGTCAGCGCCTCGATCAGCCCGTGCCGGTACTCGGAGCTCCCGTGGATGTCTCCACTCGGGCGGATGTCCGCAACCGCGAGCGCCGCGGCCTCGCGTCCCGTCTGCTCGTCGAGCGGCCGCCCCAGCAGAAATCCCTCCGCCTCGCGCGCCCGGACCGGAGTCGGCGCCGCCGACAGGAGGGCGATCGCGGCTCGCTCGCAGTGTCCCCGGTCGTCCAGCCGCAGCAGCGCCGCGACCCCGCCGAGCGCGAAGTCGCCGTGACGGCGCGCGAACTCCACGAACGCCCAGCCGGTTCCGGGCTCCGGGAGCGGCACCTCGATCTCGGTCAGCAGCTCGTCCGGCTCGAGCGACGTGGTCAGGTGCGTCACGAACAGCTCGTCTGCTCCGACCACCCGCTCGCCTCGCGACGAGCGAACGTGGAAGCGCGCGTCCAGCGCGGCCATCGCCACCGGCAGCTCCGCCGCGGGATCCGCGTGCGCGATCGATCCGCCGACCGTCCCCCGGTTCCGGATCTGGACGTGTCCGACGAACCGCACGGTCTCGCGCAGCAGCGGAACGGCCGCGGCGACCTCGTCCGAGCGCTCCAGCGCGGAGTGACGGACGAGCGCGCCGATCCGGAGCGCCCCGTCGCCGACCCGGAGGTAGTCGAGCTCGCCGACGTTGTTGACGTCGATCAGGCGCTCGGGCCGGGCGAGGCGGAAGTTGAGCAGCGGAACGAGGCTCTGGCCGCCCGCGAGCACCTTCGCGTCGTCGCCGTGCTCCGCGAGCAGAGCGAGGGCCTCCTCGACCGTGCCAGGGTCGTCGTACTCGAACGGCGGCGGCTTCATCCGGCCGCTCCTCGCGCGAGCTCGACGATCCGCTCCGGCGTCAGCGGCAGCCTCGTCGGCTCCGCCCCGAGCGCATCGGCGACGGCGTTCGCGATCGCCGCTCCGGCAGCGGCCGCCCCGCCCTCGCCCGCGCCCTTGGCGCCCAGCGGGTTGCGCGGGGTCGGCGCGTCCTCGGTGACGAGGACGTCGACCGGCGGCGCCTCGCCCGCCGTCGGCAGCAGGTAGTCCATGAACGACCCTGCCACGAGCTGGCCCTCCTCGTCGTAGGTCAGCTCCTCGTAGAGCGCCCCGCCGACCCCCTGCGCGACTCCGCCGACGATCTGGCCGTCCACGAGGACCGGATTGATCGCCCGGCCGATGTCGTACCCGACCGTGTACCCCGAGAGCTCGACCTCACCGGTCTCCGTGTCGACCTCGACCGCCGCGCAGTGGACGCCGTACGGAAACGTCATGTCCTCGGACAGGAAGTAGTCGTGCTCGGAGAGGAAGGGCTCGCCGCCGCGGTCGAGGACTCGAGCAGGCCGGGAGAGCTCGTGCAACTCGGCGAGCGTCACCGAGCGCGACTCCGCGCCGCGCGCGACCACGCGGTCCCCGCGGACGATCAGGTCGCTCGCCGCGATCTCGAGGTGCTCGGAGGCGAGCTCGAGGACGCGCTCCCTCAGGCGCGCAGCCGACCGGAAGACGGCGCTGCCGCCGAGCGTCGTCGCGCGGCTGCCGAACGCGCCCATCCCGTCCGGCACGACCGCCGTGTCGCCGTGCACCACGGAGATCCGCTCGTACTCGACGCCCAGCCCCTCGGCGCAGATCTGCGCGAGCACCGTCTCCAGCCCCTGCCCGACCGACGCGCCCCCGGAGAACACCCGCGCCCCGCCGTCGCTCGTGATCTCGACCCGCGCGTAGTCCCAGCGTCCGATGCCGCTCTTCTCGACGAAGAGCGCGATGCCGATTCCCCGCCGCCGCGGCGCGACCGCCTCCTCCTTCCAGGCGAGCCAGCGGGTGCGGTCGAAGCGCTCGAGCGTGAGCCCGACGAGCCGCGAGTAGTCGCCGCTGTCGTAGACGACGGGGTGGCCGTCCGTGTGCGTGCCGGTGGCGTAGGGCATCTCGGACCGATCGATCAGGTTCCGGAGCCGCAGCTCGACCGGGTCGACGCCAAGCCTGTGCGCGGCGATGTCGATCAACCGCTCCCGGACGAAGTTCGCCTCGTAGCGGCCGGGCGCGCGATAGGTGCCAGCGGGCGTCTTGTTCGTCACGACCTGGTTGACCTCGCAGCGGTATGCCGGCCAGCGGTACGGGCCCGGCAGCAGCGCCGCCGTCATCCCGGGCACGACGAGCCCGTGGGTCCTGACGTAGCCGCCGGTGTTGTTCAGGAACCGGTCGCGGAGCGCCAGGAACCGGCCGTCGGCGTCGAGCGCGAGCGCGGCGTCGTGCACTTGCTCGCGTGAGTGGTTGCACGCCCGCAGGTGCTCCGAGCGGTCCTCGGTCCACGCGACGGGCCGCTCGAGCCGCAGCGCGCAGAAGGGGACCAGGAAGTCCTCCGGGTAGAACTCGCCGCGGGCGCCGAAGCCGCCGCCGACGTGCAGCTCGACCAGGCGGACGCGCTCCTCCGGCAACTCGAGCAGGCTCGCGAGGATCCGCCTGTTGACGTGCGGAATCTTCGCGGCGCCGAACACGGTCAAGACGCCGGTGAGCCGGTCGACCTCGGCGACGAGCCCCCGGGTCTCGAGCGGGACGGCCGCGTGCCGGCCGCACTCGATCCGCTCCTCGACGACGAGGGCGGCCTCCGCGAAGACGCGATCGACGTCACCCCACTCGATCGTGAAGCCGCCCGCGCGGTTCGACCCAGGCCGCTCGTGGACGAGGGGCGCCCCCGGCGCGACCGCGTCGTCCGGGCGCAGCACGACGGGGAGCGGCTCGTACTCGACCTCGACGAGGTCGGCCGCGTCCTCCGCCGCATACCGGCTCTCGGCGACCACGACCGCGACCGGCTCGCCGGAGTAGCGAACGACGTCGCGCGCGAGCGGATGCTGGAGGTAGTCGTTCAGCGGGCCGCTCGTGAACATCCGCATCGGGATCGGCCGCAGCCCCGGTGGGAGGTCGCGGGCGGTGAGAACGGCCTCGACTCCGGGCGCGCCTTCCGCCGCCGCGGTCTCGATCGAGGCGACCTTCGCGTGCGCGAACGGGCTGCGGACGATGCAGGCGTGCAGCGTCCCGCTGCGAGCGACGTCGTCGACGAAGAGCGCCGTCCCCCGCAACAGCGACTCGTCCTCCTTCCGCGGAACGGAGGAGCCGATCACGCCGTTCCGCGCCACGCGTCAAGCATAAGAAGCCGCTTCGCGCGGCGCAGCGCGATTTGCCCGCACCGCTCGACCAAAACGAGCGGTTACGAACGAGGCGCCTGCGGCTCCTTCCGGGTCGCGATTGCGAGCCGGTTGAAGGCGTTGATGACGACGATCGCGAACAGCAGCTCCGCGAGCTCCTGCTCCTCGAACTGCTCCGCGACCTCGGCCCACACCTCGTCGGGGACGTGGTCCTCGTGGAGGAGCGTGACGGCGTCCGTGAACCGGAGCGCGGCGCGCTCGCGGGCGTCGAAGAACGGCGACTCCTCCCAGGCCGCGACCGCGAAGAGCCGGTGCGACTCCTCGCCGGCCTTCAGCGCCTCCTGGGTGTGCAGCTGGATGCAGTAGGCGCAGCCGTTGAGGATCGACGCGCGCAGCCGTACGAGCTCGCGAAGCGGCGGGTCGAACGCGACCGCGGCGTCGAGCTCGATCAGCGCCCGGTGGAGCTCGGGCGCGGACCGCCGCGTGTCCATTCGCTGCCGCGCAACCACCCTGGCGTCGCTCACCGGGCCGATGCTACTGACCGGCTTTTCGGTCGTGCGTCGGAAGCCGAAAGCTGTGGCGCCCGCGGGCGCCACCCTAAGATCGGCCGCAGCGTGGTCGAGACCGTCCACACACCGCGGACGCGCTCCACGATCCTGCTCGAGCCCGGCCGGCTCGGCCCCGTCGAGACGCGGAACCGCATCGTGCGCTCGGGGACGTCGGAGTCGATGGGTGGGCCTGGCGGCGAGGTGACCGACGAGCTCGTCGCGCTCCACGAGCGCCTCGCGCGCGGCGGCACCGGGCTGATCGTCACGGGGCACATGTACTGCCACCCCCGCGGCCGGTACGAGCGGATGCAGACGGGCATCGACCGCGACGAGCTGATTCCCGGGCTCCGGCGCTTGACCGAGGCCGTGCACCGCCACGA
Source organism: Gaiellaceae bacterium (assembly GCA_035274625.1). GTDB lineage: Bacteria > Actinomycetota > Thermoleophilia > Gaiellales > Gaiellaceae > DATBLE01. Next base: position 39,499 of record DATENZ010000106.1, on the reverse strand, counting down.
CGGCCGGATCTTCGCGCAGATCGCACACGCGGGCAGCCAGTCGATCGTGCCGGGCAACGAGCCGCTCGCCCCCTCGCCGATCCCGAACGTGATGACGGGACGAACCGTCCGCGAGGCGTCGGCCGACGAGGTCGAGGAGGCGATCGCGGCGTTCGGCGCCGCCGCCCGCCGGGCCGTGGAGGCCGGCTTCGACGGCATCCACGTCCACGGGGCGAACGGCTACCTGATCAGCGAGTTCCGCTCGCCGCTGACGAACCGGCGGGAGGACGCATGGGGCGGCTCGCAGCCGGCGCGCGACGCGTTCCCGCTCGCCGTCGTCGAGGCGGTTCGCGCCGTCGTCCCCGCGGAGCTCGGGCTGTCGATGAAGGTCGGCTGCGAGGACGTCGTCGACGAGCCCGGCGGCCTGACAGTCGAGGATGCGCTCGCCGGCATCCGGGCGTTCGCCGCCGCCGGCCTGGACGCGATCGAGGTCTCGTCGAACCTGATGGCCGACTACGAGCGCGCCTCGATCGTCCCCTACGTCGCGGTGGACTCGCGCCGCGCGCTCCAGGATCTCCTTCCGCACCGCTTGTTCAAGCCGCCGGCGGACGAGGCCTACTTCCTCCCGTATGCGCGCCGGGCCAGGGCGGTCGTGGACGCGAAGATCATCCTCGTCGGCGGGCTCCGCCGGACTTCCACGATGGAGGCGATCCTCGAGCGCGGCGAGGCCGACTTCGTCGCGATGGCGCGCCCGCTGATCCGCCAGCCGGACCTCGCGCGCCGGATCGAAGCCGGCTGGCGAGGCCGGGTCGACTGCGTCTCGTGCAACATCTGCCTGATGCACGAGGACCACCACGCGCTGCGTTGCTGGCGCGTGCCCCGGCGGAGGCTCGTCCAACACGCGGCATACCGTCTCAGGGGCGGCTTCAGGTCAGGCCTGTGGCAGGAGCCGTCCCCCGCCCCGACCTCCGAGCGAAAGGAGCCAGCATGAGTACGACCGCCGTTCGCCGAGCGGAAGCGTCCCAGCAGCAGGGGCCGAAGCCGACGCTCGCCAACTACTGGCACCCGATCGGGCGGTCCGAGGACGTGACGGAGCAGCCGAAGCAGTTCGAGCTCCTGAACGAGAAGATCTGCGCGTTCCGGACGAGCGACGGCGTGTCCGCATTCAAGGACGTCTGCATCCACCGCGGCACGGCGCTCTCGCTCGGCTGGGTGACCGACGGCCGCATCACGTGCGCCTACCACGGGTGGCAGTACGACGGCAGCGGGAAGTGCGTGCACATCCCGTCGCTGCCGGAGGGGTCGAGCATCCCCGCGAAGGCCCGCGCGATCGCGTACCACGCGGAGGAGCGGTACGGCCTCGTCTGGGTCGCGCTGGCGGAGCCGGTCGCGCCGATCCCGGACTTCCCGAACGGCGAATGGGACGATCCGGCCTACCGGGGGTTCCTGTCGTCGACATACGTGTGGCACTCGTCCGCCGGGCGGACGGTCGAGAACTTCATGGACGTCTCCCACTTCCCGTTCGTGCACGAGGGCCTGCTCGGCTCGCGTGACCACACCGTCGTCGACGAGACGAACGTGGTCGAGACCGGGGCCGGGCTCTACTACTTCTACGAGCAGGAGGAGCCGAACGAGCTCTACAGCAAGGCCGGCGACCTGACCCGGTGGGAGTACCACCTGTACACGCCGTTCACCATCCACCTGACGAAGACGATCCCGAACGGCGAGCGGACGATCATCTCGCTCGTCTCGGCGCCGACGACGCCCAAGCTGACGCACATGTACTTCTTCATCACCCGGAACCACCGGCTCGACGAGGACGACAAGACCTGGAAGGACTTCTCGGACACGATCATGGAACAGGACCGCCACATCGTCGAGAGCCAGCGGCCCGAGGAGATCCCGACGGACCTGAAGGAGGAGCTGCACCTGAAGGTTCCGGACGCGTCGGGCATCGCGTACAGGCGCGTTCTCGGCGCGATCGATCAGATCGCGGCCTTCATGCCCTGAGACCGGGCGTCAGGTCTTGCCGGACCGGGCGAGACGCCGGACGTAGACGTCGATCGTCAGCGCGCCGATGAGGACGAGGCCCTTGACGAGGTTCTGGTAGCTCGAGTTCACGTTCAGGATGTTGAAGGCGTTCCCGATCGAGGCGATGAACGCCCAGCCGATCGCGGTCCGCCACATCGCGCCGTAGCCGCCGAGCAGTGACGTCCCGCCGAGGACGACCATGGTGACGACGTCGAAGAGGATGCCGGGGTCGATGTTGTACTGCGCCGTTCCGAGCTGGGAGGCGGACAGGACCCCGGCGAGGCCGCAGCAGAAGCCGGTGAGCACGAACGTGCTGCCGTAGAGCGTCTTCACCCGGAGTCCGGCGAGCCGGCTCGCCTCGCGGTTCCCGCCGACGGCGTAGATCTTCTGCCCGTACGTGCCGCGCCACAGGATCACCCCGAGGAGCAGGAACACGCCGACCATGACCATGCCCGCATAGGGGATCGTGTGCCACGACCCGGCGCCGAGGCTGAGGAAGTCCTCGTTCTCGACGTAGTACGGAACGTTGCCGGTCAGGATCTGCGAGATGCTCGCCAGGACGAACGACAAGCCGAGCGTGGCGATGAAGGAGTCGATGCCCGTCCCGGTGACGATGATCGCGTTGACCAGGCCGATGCCGGTGCCGAGCGCCATGGCGGCCAGGAACGCGAGTCCCGGATCGTGGTGCTGCCCGAGGGCGGCGGCGAGCACCGCGCAGAGGTTGAAGTTCGCGCCGATCGAGAGATCGATGCCGCCGGCGATCAGGACGAACGTGAGCCCCGCCGCCATCACGCCGGCCGGCGCCCACTGCGCCGAGATGTTCAGCAGGTTCTCGCGGCTGACGAACACCGAGTTCTGCGACGCGACGGCGGCCACGAGCACCGCGAACGCGACGACGATCCCGTAGGTCCGGACGAGCTCGATGCCGTAGCTGCGCATCGCGTGCATGCCCGCGACGCCGCGGAGCCTGCCCCGCCCGGTCGCGGCGTCCATGCCCTCGACGGGCTGTTCGTTCATGCCGCTTCGGGCTCCTGCTCGACGCCGAAGGCGAGCTCGAGGATCCGCTGCACGCTGCAACTCTCGCCTTCGAGCACGCCGAGCGAGCGCCCGCGGCCGATGACGAGGATCCGGTCGGAGATCTCGACGACCTCCTCCAGCTCCGACGACGCGAAGACGACCGACAGACCCTGCGAGGCGAGCTCGTCGATGATCCGGAACATGTCGGCCTTGGCGCCGATGTCGATGCCGGCGGTCGGCTCGTCCAGGAGCAGAATCTCCGGCTTGCTCCCGAGCGTCCGCCCGACGACGAGCTTCTGCTGGTTGCCGCCCGAGAGGAAAGCCGCGGGGACCTTGAGGCGGGTGGGGTTGAAGGCGAGGCGCGTCATCAGGCCGGCAGCGTGCCGCATCAGGGCCCGCATGCGCATGAAGCCGCCCTGCGACACGGCTCCCGTATCCGTCAGCGCGACGTTGACCGCGCCGGTGAGGCCGAGCACGAGGCCGTAGCGCCTGCGGTCCTCGGGTGAGAACGCGATCCCGTACCCGAGGCCGCGGCGCACGGTCCGCGGCCAGGGGACCTCCCGCCCGCGGAGGACGAGCCTGCCTTCGGCCTTGGGCTCGGCGCCGGCGAGCGCGCGGAGCAGCGTGGAGCGCCCGGAGCCGACGAGTCCGCCGACGCCCAGGACCTCGCCGCGGCGGAGGGAGAGGTCGACCGACTCGAGGGCCCCCGGCACGGTCAGGCCCTCGACGCGCAGGATCTCCTCGGCGCCTGCCTCGTCCTCCTCGGTCTTGTGCCTGGTCGGAACCTGGAAGTCGCGGCCGAGCATCGCCTCGACGAGGACTCGCTTCGACCAGTCGCCGGCGGGACGCGTGTCGACGATCGCGCCGTCCCGCATCACGGTGATCCGGTCGGACAGGCGGAAGACCTCGTCGAGGTCGTGGGAGATGTAGAGGATCGTCGCGTCGAACTCCCGGAGGCCCGCGATCGTCCGGTACAGGCTGTCGCGCTCGAGCGGCCCGAGCGCCGCGCTCGGCTCGTCCATGATCAGGATCTGGGCGCCGGAGTCCAGCCCTCGGATCACGTCCAGCATCCGCTGCTTCGCCAGCGGCAGCTCTCCGGCCTTCGCGCGGGGGTCGACCTCGATCCCGACGGTCTTTGCGACGTCGACGAGCCGCTTCCTGACGCGCTTCCTCGAGACGAACGGCCAGCGGCTCATGCTCTGCCCGAGAAACACGTTCTCGGCGGCGCTCAGGTTGGGGACGAGCCTCGGCTCCTGGTAGATCATCGCGATGCCGGCGTCGGCGTGGGCGCGGGGGTTGCCGCTGACCAGCTCGGCGCCGTTCGCCCAGAGCGTGCCGTCGTCCATGACGTAGGCGCCGCTGATGATCTTCGCGAGCGTCGACTTCCCGGCCCCGTTCTCGCCCACGAGGCCGTGCAGCTCCCCCCGCCTGAGCTCGAAGTCGACCCCCCGCAGCGCCTGCACGCCTGCAAACGTCTTGACGATCGCCTGCGCAAGAACGGCGGCGGCAGGAGCTTCCTCTCCCGCCGCCGCCTCGTTACGACTCATCGTCGTTCGATCGTACGGCTCAGTACTCGGGCTTCCACTTGCCGATGTTCGCCCTTGTCAGGACGCGCGAGCCGACCGTGTTCTTGATGAACGGCGCGTCGCCCGGCCACAGCGAGCCGACCGACCGCTTGCCGGTGATCAGGAAGCGGAACACCTGCTCCATCGCATAGAGGCCGTCGTGGTAGGGGGTGACGATGTTCGTCGCCTCGAGCTGGCCGGTCTTGACCAGGTTGATCCCGAGGGAGTTGCCGCCGACGCTGAAGATCCGGATGTCCTTCCCGGGGGTCTTTCCCGCCTGCTTGACGGCGCGGATGACGCCGACGACCGAGTCGTCCCAGTTGGTCGAGATCATGTCGATCTCGGGATGCGCCGTCAGCTGGGCGCGGGCGATCTTGTACCAGTCGGTCGGCGTGAACGGCCCGGCCTGATTGGAGACGATCTTCACCTTCGGGTACTTCTTCGCCGCCTTCTTGATCGCGATGTTGTCACGCGTCGTCAGGTCGAACCCGATCGGCCCCGTGATGATCAGGGCGTTGCACGGCGTCTTGCACGACGAGAACGCCGTCTCGTAGTCCTGGTCCTCCGCGCGCTGCTGCTGCATCCCGACGTAGCCGATCGCGCCCGGCGTGTAGCCCTTGTCGCCGCACACGGAGATGTTCTCGGTCTCGATCGGGATGCCGTCCTTGATCGCCTTCTTGACCTGGTTGCACACGACCGAGCCGGCGACCGGAGTGACGACGATCGCGTCGAACTGCCCGGCCTTGTACCCGGTGATCGCATCCTGGAGGTCCCGGAACTGCTGGTTCGGGTTGAACTTGGCGTCGTAGACCTTCACCGTCGCGCCGTACTTCTTCGCGACCTGGAGGCCGCCTTGGGTCTCCTTCTGCGTGTACGACTCGAGGCCGGCATCCTCCTTGACCCACGCGATGCGGTACTTCTTCGCCGGCTTCGCGTGGTTGGACGCGATCCACGCGAGCGTGTCCTTCAGCACCTTGGCGTCCTGGGCCGGCGTCGTGTCGTAGCCGGCTCTCTGTGGCGCAATTGCACGCTGGGGCGTGCTGCTCGTGTTGCTGGACGCCAGTCCGGCCGTCGTCAGCGCCGAAGCGATCACTCCGGCGGCGACGAGCGTGCGGGCGATCTTCACGTACTCCGCCTCCCTTCATTCCTCGCTCTCGATCGTGCACCGAGCGCTCTCATCGGCTCCGGGCAGTCGACGCCAGCTTGATCCGAGAGACGCACTCGCGGCGATGATAAGCACGGCTCGGGCCTCGCGTTCAAGCTGTTTTGGGCGTACGGCAAGCCCAAAACGCGCTGACGGCCGTCAACCGGTGTCCGCGGCTCAGCGGGAATCGTCGTCGAGCCCACGGCCCTCCTCCGCCGGCCCCTGCGCGCGGCCCCAGAACGTCGCGAGCGCCACGAGGGTGAGGACGTACGGGAACAGCTGCGCCCAGCCTCCGATCCCGGTCACCCGGAACTGGAGCGCGTAGGCGACGCCGAAGAGGAGCGCGGCCACGACGGCGCCGACGGGCCGCCAGCCGCCGAGCATGACGCACGCGAGGCCGATGAACCCGCGGCCGCTGACGACGTTCACGTCGAACGTGCCGACGATCGCGAGCCCGATCGTCGCTCCCCCGAGCGCCACGATCGCCCCGGCGACCGCCAGGACGAGAAAGCGCAGCCGGACGAGGTCGATGCCGAAGCTCCGCGCGACGCGCGTGGACTCTCCGCTCGAGCGGACGATCAGCCCCCAGCGGGTGCGGAGGAACAGCTGGAGCAGCACCGCGGCGACGACGGCCGCGTAGACGAGCGGCTGCTGGTGGAAGAGCACGCGCCCGACGCCGCCGGCGACGCTCCCCCACAGCGGCCCGAGCGAGTGAGCGCCGATCGTCGCGCCGTTCGGAAACCACTGGTCCTTGAAGAACCCGGTCAGGCCGAGCGCGCCCACGTCGACGACGAGGCCCGCCACGACGTCGCCCATGCGCAGCGTCATCGACAGGACGCCGAACACGAGCGACGCAGCGATCCCGGATCCGACCGCGACCAGGACGCCGAGCCAGACCGAGTCGGTCCAGATCGTGCCGGCGATCGAGAAGAAGGCGGCCACGAGCATCACGCCCTCGATCCCGATGAACAGGATTCCGGCTCGGGAGCAGAGCGCCGCGGCGACGGCGGCGAGCGCGATCGGCCCGGTGACGCGGATCGCCGAGTCCCAGAAGTCGGCGGTGAGGAGGAAGCTCGCGACCACGTCAGGCGGCGACCTCGGCGCGGCGCGCCCCGATCCAGCGGAACGCGAACGTGAGCAGGAAGAGGGTGATCACCGGAAGCGTCTGCATCACGGTGACCACGGAGTCCGGCACCGACGCGTCGCCTTTCAGCACCGGCCCGGCGGCGGCGAGCATGCCGAAGAGGATCCCCCAGAGCGGGATCAGCAACGGGCTGCGCATTGCGAGGAAGGCGATCAGGATCCCCTGGTAACCCCACGGGTCCGCCCAGCCCGGCGCGAGGTAGTACCGCAGGCCGAGGAGCACGAGCCCCCCGGCGAATCCGCACAGGACTCCGCTCGCCGCCATCGACCCGAACCAGTACCGCCTGATCGGCAGGCCCGCGTGGCGGGCGGCGTCGCGGTTCAGCCCGACCGCCTGCAGGCGCAGGCCGGCGGTCGAGGTTCGCACGAGCGCGATCACCGCCACCGCGACGACGAGGGCGACGATGAACCCCCAGGTGAGCTGGGTCCCCGAGACGAGCGATGAGAGCTGCGCCGACCCGGGCACGGGATCGGTCTGAGGGGTGTACGGGTTGTCCTTCGACTGGAGCGGCCCCCGCATCACCTCGTCGATCGTGATGAACGCGACGAAGTTCAGCATCAGCGTCGAGATGATCTCGTTCGCTCCCCGGAGCGTCCGCATCGCGCCGGCGATCGAGGCCCACGCGCCTCCGGCCAGCGCGGCGGCCAGCAGGGCGAGCGGCACGAGCAGGATCCCGGTGTCGGGCAGGCCCGCCTCCGATGCGACGACGAGCGCCGCCAGGGCGCCGACCTGGAGCTGGCCGTCGCCGCCGATGTTGAAGAGGCCGCCCTGGGCGGCGAGCCAGACCGCGACCCCGGTCAGCATCAGCGGGACCGCGTCGCTGAGGGAGATCCCCAACGAGACTGTCGAGCCCGCCGAGCCGCTCCAGAGCGCGCGCACGATGCTGCCCGGGTCGTAGCCGAGCAGTGCGAGCAGGCCGATCAGCACGCCGAGCGAGAGGACGAACGCCGCTGCCTGGACCGCCACCTCCCGCGAGGCGGCCGCGAGGGACGTGCGGGTGACGGGGACGAGCGAGCTCGAGCGGGCGGCGACCGCGCTCAGGAGGGCCAACTCACACCGCCTGACGCGAGACGGGCTCGGTGTGCGTGAACCACTCGGCGAGCTCGGCTGCGTCGAACGCGTCGCGGCTCTGGATCCCGATGATGCGCCCGCGGTTCAGCACCGCGACGCGGTGCGAGACCGAGAGGAGCTCCGGGAGCTCGCTGCCGGCGAAGACGATCGCGACTCCGTCCTCCGCCGCGCGGCGGGCGAGGAGCTGCCGGACGGCCAGGCTCGCCTGCAGGTCGAGCCCGTGCGTCGGGTAGGCAAGCGCCAGCAGGTCGACGTCCCGCTCGCAGGCGCACGCGATCACGAGCTTCTGCTGGTTGCCGCCCGACAGGCGGTCGGCGCGGAGCGCCGCTGCGGGCGGCCGGACGTCGTAGGTCGTGAGGATCTCCGGCAGCCGGCCGAGGACGTCACGGCCGAGGGCGTACTCGAAATGCTGCGAGACGGTGAAGGTCGGCACGATGCCGTACCGCTGCCGATCGCCCGAGACGAGCTGCGTCCCGTCGGCACGGCGCGCGCAGTAGTCCGTGCCGGTGACGTCGCTGCCGCGGTACGTGAGCGTGCCTTCGAGCGCCGGCCGGAGGCCGACGATCGCCTCGAGCAGCTCGACCTGACCGTTGCCGTCGACGCCAGCGACGCCGAGGATCTCGCCTCGTCGGAGATCGAAGCTGATCCCGTCGACGCGCCGGTGCCTGTGCTCGTCCAGGACGGCGAGGTCGCGGACCTGCAGGACGACCTCCTCGGCCGGCGGCGCGATCTGCACGTGGTCCGCAACCCGGACGCCCAGCATCTCGATCGCGAGCTCGGTGCTCGACGGCATGTCCGCCGGCGTGTGCGTGACGATCTTCCGCCCCTGGCGGAGGACCGTGAGCTTGTCCGCGATCGCGAGCGCCTCGTCGAGGCGGTGCGTGATCAGGAGCACGGCGATCCCCGACCGGGCCAGCTCCTGGACCTTGGCGAGGAAGCCGGGGATCGCCGTCGGCGTGAGCAGCGAGGTCGGCTCGTCGAGCAGCAGGATCGAAGGACGCTGGCAGAGAGCCCTGATCAGCTCGATGCGCTGCCGCTCTGGAAGGCCGAGGAGGCGGACCGGCACGTCCAGGTTCGCGGGCAGCTGGAACTCGTCGCGAACGGCTTCCGCGCGCCGTCTGGTCGCGCGGTTCGCGGGCAGCCCGAGCGCAAGCGCGATGTTCTCCAGGCCCGTCATCGACGGGACGAGCATCAGCTCCTGGAAGACGGTTGCGATGCCGGCCGACGCCGAGGCGGCCGGGTCGCCTGCGGGAACCTCGACCCCGCCGACCGTGACCGTCCCCTCGTCGGGCGCGACACGGCCGGTCAGAACGCCGACGAGGGTGCTCTTCCCGGCTCCGTTCTGGCCGAGCAGCGCGTGCACCTCGCCCGCAGCCAGGTCGATGTCGATCGCGTCGTTGGCGAGCGTCGGCCCGTAGGACTTGGTGATCGCGCGGGCGGCGAGGATGCTCATTGAGCTGTGCGGACGGCCGCCCCCGTCATCCGGTTCGAGCCTCCCGGACGGGGAGCTCGAACCGGATGTCGAAGGGCCGCGTGGAGATCAGCAGCCGGGAATCTTGATCTTCCCGGCGGCGAGCCGCGCGAGGTACGAGTCGACCTTCTTCTGGATGCCGGCGTGCCCCAGCTTGAACGGCTTCGCGAGCTTGATGAAGCCCTGCTTGACGCCGTAGTGGTAGATCGCCGGCTTGAAGGTGCCGTCCAGCTTCGCCTGCGCCACCCGCTGGTAGCCGAGCGAGAAGTCGAACACCGCGCTCGTCACGGTCGCCTTCGGGGCGAACCTCGTCTCGTCCGCGTAGGAGCCGACGTAGAGCTTGCCGGCGCTCTGCACCGCGGCCGCGATCTGCGGCGAGATCCCGCCCTGCGTAACGGCGACGATCACGTCCGCGCCGTCGCCCATCAGCGCCTTGGCCGCCTCCTGGCCCTTCTGCGCGTCGATGAAGTCGCCCGAGTACTTCAGGTCGACCTTCGTGCCCTTGGCGACGAGGTTGGCGCCGTACTGCAGGCCCTTCAGCGTGCGCTGCGCAGGCAGGATCGGGATCGCGCCGACCGCACCGATCTTGTGCGTCTTGCTGAGCAGGCCGGCGACGACTCCCTGCGCGAACCCGGCCTGGCACCAGTCCACGCTGTAGGCGCCGACGTTCTTGAGGCCGCCCGTCGTGGAGAGGTCCGACATCGTCACCCAGAGCGTGTTCGGGAACTTCTTCGCCGCCGCGAGCATGTGGCTCTGGAAGCCGTTGTCCGTCGAGAAGACGATGTCGACGCCTTCGGAGCCCCACCGGTCGAAGACCTGATCGGCCTTCCCGTACGCCAGCGCCTGCGCGATCTGCAGGTTCCAGTGCATGCGCTTCGCAACCGCCGAGTACGACCTGAAGTGGGACGGATCCCAGGTCCCGGCCGTCGTGGGTGTGACGGTGACGACCCTCACCTTGAGCGTCTTCTGCGAGCCGGCGCCACCGGCCACACCCGCAGTGACAGCTGCGGACACGGCCGCCAGCACCAGCAGCGCGGCCGCCAACCTTCTGCCGTTCATTGCGCTCCTTTCCCTCCGTTTGCGGACTCTGGGGCTCCGTCGACCGTCGTCTCGAGCAGAGCACACATTCGCTCCGGCGTGACCGGGAGTGCGTGAACCGTGTCCGGCCGCTGGAGCGCGTCGTCGATGGCGTTTCCGATCGCGGCTCCCATCCCGATGATCCCCGTCTCCCCCATCCCCTTCGCGCCCAGCGGGTTCGTCGGCGTGGGCGCGTCCTCGAGCAGCAGCGTCTCGATCGGCGGGACCTCGAGCGCCGTCGGGAGCAGGTAGTCCATGAACGAGGTCGCGCGCGGGTGCCCGTTCTCGTCGTAGACGAACTCCTCCAGCAGCGCGCCGCCGAGGCCCTGCGCGACGCCGCCGTGCGCCTGGCCGGCGACGAGCATCGGGTTGATCGCCCGGCCGCACTCGCACGAGCAGAACGACCGCCGCACCTCGACGTGGCCCAGCTCGGGGTCGATCTCGACCTGGACGAGGTTGACGCCGTAGGGGTAGTTCATGTGCTGGTCGACGTAGATCCGGCGCGCGCCGAGCCCCGGCTCCTCCTCGAGCCGCGCCGCCGTCAGCGTGTCGTTCGCGGCCGCCAGCTCGCCGAAGGTGAACCCGAGCGCCGGGGAGCCCCGGACCGTGATGCGCCCGTCCGCGACCTCGAGATCGTCCTCGGCCACCTCGAGGAACTGGCCGGCGAGACGCCTCGCCTTCTCGACCGTCGCGATCGCCGCCGCCTGCACGGCGCTGCCGCCGATCACCGTCGAGCGGCTCGACCACGAGCCGACCCCGTCCGGGATCAGGTTCGTGTCGCCGTAGATCACCTCGATCTGCGCCGGCGAGACGCGGAGGACGTCGGCGGCGATCTGCGCCATCACCGTCTCGATCCCCTGGCCCGTGGAGGCGCCGCCCGTCAGGACGCGGATCTTGCCGCTCGGGTCGACGTCGATCCCGGCCGTCTCGTAGACGCCCAAACCGGACTTGTCGATCCAGTAGCCGATCCCGTTGCCGACGAGCCGGCCCTCCGCGCGGAGCCGAGCCGCCTCCTCCTGCCACTCGTCGAACCCCGCCGCCTCCAGGCTCTTCTCGAGCATCCCCGTGAAGTCGCCCGAGTCGAGCAGGAACGACTCGCCGGCGTAGAACAGGCCGGGCTCCCAGGGGACCTCCTCCGGCGAGATCAGATTCCGCCGCCGGATGGTCACGGGGTCGATCCCGATCTGCGCCGCCGCGATGTCGAGCAGCCGCTCGCGGACGAAGGCGGTCTGGTACCGCCCGGGCGCGCGGTACGCGCCGATCGGCGTCTTGTTGGTGGCGACGTCGTGCAGCGTCGCGCGGTAGGCCGGCAGCCGGTACGGGCCGGGGAGGATCCCGAGCGTGATCTCGGCGACGGCGATGCCGGTCGGCCGGATGTACGCGCCCTCGTCCTGCCAGATCTCCGTGCGCAGGCCGAGCAGCCGCCCCTCGTCGTCGAAGGCCGCCTCGATCTCGTACCGCTGCTGGCGCGCGTGGTTCGTCGCGACGAGGTGCTCGGCGCGGTCCTCGACCCACTTGACCGGCCGGCCGAGCTTGTACGCCAGGTACGCGACGAGGTAGTCCTCCGGGAAGAAGTCGCCGCGCACGCCGAAGCTGCCGCCCGAGTCGGTCGGCCGGTACTCGATCTGGTTGAGCGCGAGCCCGAGCAGCTTCGACAGCACGCGTCGGTGGTAGTGCGTGACGAGCGTCGCGCCCCAGATCGTCAGCCGGCCGCGACCCGGGTCGTAGTCGGCCACGAGTCCGCGCGTCTCCATCGGCACGCCTGTGTGCCGGCCGATCGTGAAGTCGCCGCGGACGACGTGAGCGGCGCGCGCGAACGCGGCGTCCACGTCGCCGTAGCCCTTCTCCAGCACGGCGGCCTCGTTCGAGCGGCCGTCCCGCAGCTCCGTTGCGCCCTCGGCGATGCCCTCCCGCGCGTCCAGCACGACCTCGAGCGGCTCGAGGTCGACCTCGATCAGCTCGGCGGCGTCCTCGGCGGCGTACGGCGTGTCCGCGACGACGAGCGCGATCGGCTCGCCGACATAGCGGACGCGCCCGCGGGCGAGGATGGGCTGGAGAAACGGCTCGAGCTCGTAGCCGGGCCAGTCGAGCCGGAGCGGGATCACGTCGGCGTCTGCCACGTCCTCGGCGGTGAGGACGGCGAGGACGCCGGGCGCCTCGCGCGCCGCCGTCGTGTCGATCCCGGCGATGCGCGCATGAGCGAGCTGCGAGCGCACCATGCGCACCCAGGCCTGGCCCGGGACGTCCACGTCGTCGACGAACCGGCCCGAACCGCGCAGGAGGCGGTCGTCCTCGAGCCGCGGGACCGACTTGCCGACGTAGCGCTCGGTCTCGAGGATCGTCACGGCGCCGCCTGGATCCGCTCGGCCGCGACGCGCACGGCCTTGACGATGTTCTGGTAGCCGGTGCAGCGGCACAGGTTGCCGGCAAGCGCCGCCCGGATCGTGTCCTCGTCGAGCGCGTCGAGCGGCGTCTCGCGGACGAACGGCTCGAGGCTCATCAGGAACCCGGGCGTGCAGAACCCGCACTGGAGGGCGTGCTCCTCGTGGAAGGCCTGCTGGAGCGGGTGCAGGTCGGCGCCGGGCTCCGCGAGCGCCTCGACCGTCCTCAGCGAATGCCCTTCGGCCTGGACGGCGAGGAGCAGGCAGGAGCGGACCGGGCGGCCGTCGAGCTGGACGGTGCAGGCCCCGCAGACGCCGTGCTCGCAGCCGACGTGCGTGCCGGTCAGGTGGGCCTCGTGCCGGATGAAGTCGGAGAGCAGGAGCCGCGGCTCGATCGTGCGCTCGTAGGTGGTGCCGTTGATCTCGATCCTCACGGTCCGCGTCGTCACGAGCGGCCTCCCTGCGCCCGATCGTTCGCGAGCAGGAGCGCGCGGCGCACGAGCGCCTCGAGCGCCTTCCGCCGGTAGGCGGCCCCTCCGTGGATGTCGCCGAGCGGCCGGACGTCCCGCACCGCGGTAGCGGCGGCCTCGCGCGCAACGCCGTCGTCCACGCGCTGACCGGCGAGCGCCTCTTCGGCTTCGACCGCGCGGACCGGCACGGGCCCGGCTGCGAGCAGCGCGATCGACGCTCGCTCGCACGTCCCGTCGCCGCGCTGAGCGACGAGCACGACGGCCCCGGCGAGCGCGAAGTCGCCGTGCCGCCGCGCGAACTCCAGGAATGCGGAGCCGGTACCCGGCGCCGGGACGGGCACCTCGATCTCGGTCAGGAGCTCGTCGGGACGGAGTGCGGTCGTCAGGTGGGTGACGAACATCTCGTCGGAGCTGACCGTGCGCGTCCCGGCCCGGGAGCGGAGGTGATAGACGGCATCGAGCGCCGAGAGCACCGCCGGCAGCTCCGCCGACGGATCGGCGTGCGCGACCGACCCGCCGACCGTCCCGCGGTTGCGGATCTGCGGGTGCGCGACGAAGCGCATCGCCTCCTGCAGGAGCGGCACCTTCGCAGCGATCTCGTCCGAGTGTTCGAGCGTCGACTGGCGCGTGAGCGCGCCGATGCGCACGGCGCCGTTGACCTCGAGCCGGTCGAGCTCGTCAACCTCGTTGATGTCGATCAGCCGCTCCGGCCGCGCGAGCCGGAAGTTGAGCAACGGCACGAGGCTCTGCCCGCCCGCGAGCACCTTCGCGTCGTCCCCGTGCTCCGCGAGGAGCGCGAGGGTCTCCTCCACGCTCTCCGCCCGGTCGTACGCGAACGGAGCCGGCTTCACGCGCTGCGCGGAGGGATCGCCGACAGAACCCGGTCGGGCGTCAGCGGCACGTCGGTGAGGAACGCGCCGAACGGCTCGAGCGCGTCGTTCACCGCGTTCACCAGGGCGGCCGGCGCTGCGATCATGGCCGACTCCCCCATCCCCTTCACGCCGCCGGCAGTCGTCTTCGCGGGCGTCTCGATGTGGATGATCTCGACCTCCGGCGCTTCGCTTGCGGTCGGGATCAGGTAGTCCATGAACGTCGACGTCAGCAGCTGCCCGTGCTCGTCGTACGTCATCTCCTCGAGGAAGGCGGCGCCGATCGCCTGCGTGATGCCTCCGCGCAGCTGCCCTTCGACGATCGTCGGGTTGATCATCGTCCCGCAGTCCTCGACGGCGACGAAGCGCTCGATCGAGACGAGACCCGTCTCCGTGTCGACCTCGACGATCGCGGCATGGGCGCCGTTCGCCCACACCTCCTCCGACGGGTCGTACGCCGCCGTCGACTCGAGCGTCGGGTCCATCCCGGGCGGCCGGACGTGGGCGGCGAAGTAGATCACCCCGGCCACGTCGCCGACGGCCATCCCCTTGTCGGGCGAGCCCTGCACCTCGATCCGGCCGTTCGCGAGCACGAGGTCGTCCTCCGAGGCCTCGAGCAGATGGCCCGCGGTCTGGAGCAGCTTCCGGCGGATCGGCTCCGCGGCGCGGAGGATCGACCCGCTGCCGATCACCGCCGCCCGGCTGCCCCAGGTGCCGAGGCCGTACGCCTGGCGCGAGTCGCCCGAGCGGACGACGACGTCTTCGAGCGCAACGCCGAGCGCGTCGGCGGCGATCTGCGCGAGCGTCGTCTGGTGCCCCTGCCCCTGCGACGTCAGGGACGTGAAGACCGTGACCTTTCCGGACGGCTCCATCCGCACCGTCGAGCTGTCGTGGCTCGTGACCGGGAAGCCGGTCGCGTAGGCGGCGATGGTGCCGAGGCCGGTGATCTCGTTGAAGACGCTGATGCCGAGGCCGAGGTAGCGGCCCTGGTCGCGCTCGCGCTTCTGCCGGGCGCGGAACTCCTCGTAGTCGATCGCCTGCTCGAGCGCCTCGATCGACTCGAGGTAGCTTCCCTCGGCGAAGCGGAGCCCCGTCGCCGCCGTGTACGGGAACTGCTCGGGCTTGACGACGTTTCGCTTCCGCAGCTCGAAGGGCGACAGCCCGAGCTTCCGCGCGCCCTGGTCGAGCAGGTTCTCCCGCGCGATCTGCGGCGCCTGCCAGCCGATCCCCCGGCACGCCCCGATCGGCACCTTGTTCGTCAGGACGGCCGCGAACCGCGTCTTGACGTTCTCGATGTGGTAGACGCTCGTGACCGTCCCGGCGGCCGCCATCGGCTCGACCAGCGCGGTCCACGGGAAGCAGTTGTACGCCCCGCCGTCGCCGACGACGTGCTGGCGGAGCCCGACGATCTTGCCGCCGTCGTCGAAGGCGATCTCCATCTCGTTCAGCTGCTGCTTCGCATGCGTTCCGGTGGCGAGGTTCTCGACGCGGTCCTCGATCCACTTCACCGGCCGTCCGAGCTCCCGGGCGAGGAGCGGGATCACGAGCTCCTCCGGGAACAGGTGGCACTTCTGACCGAACCCGCCGCCGACGTCGGGCGCGATCATCTCGACCGCGTGCTCCGGCATGCCGATGAAGGCCGCGATCATCGACCGGAAGAAGTGCGGGATCTGGGTCGACGACCACACCGTCAGCTGCTGGGTCGTCCACTCGTACTGCGCGATCACCCCGCGCGTCTCCATCGGGATCGCCGCGGTGCGGCCGGTGCGGAAGCGGCCCGAGACCGTCACCGCCGCCGACGCGAACGCGGCGTCGGCGTCGCCCTGCGCGAAGTCGCGCGCCAGGACCAGGTTGTCCGGGATGTCCTCGTTGGCGACGTCGCCACCGGCGGCTGCCGCCTCGGCGTCGAGCACCGGCGGCAGCGGCTCGACGTCGACGGCGATCAGCGCAGCGGCGTCCTCGGCCACATGCCGGCTGTCGGCGACGACGACGGCGACGGCCTCGCCGATGTAGCGGACGTAGTCGGAGGCGACCGCCGGCTGCACGGTCGCCTTCATCTCCTCGATCTGCAGGCCGCCCGGGATCCCGGCCGTCAGCGGCGTCACGTCTGCACCGGTCCAGACGGCGTGCACGCCGGGCAGAGCCTTGGCCTCGGCCGTGTCGACCGACCGGATCTTTCCGTGGGCGAAGGTGCTCCGGACGAAGGCCGCATGGAGCATCCCGGGAAGGGAGATGTCGGCGATGTAGCGGCCGCGACCCGTCAGGAGGCGTGGATCCTCGACCCGGGGCACGCGCGCGCCGACGAGTTGCGGGTTCAGAACGGGCAGCACGTCCTGCATCGCGTCCTCCTTTAAGGCCGCGCGCCGGGGCGCGGCACTTCGGCGAGGCCCGCGGCCATGGCGCGCAGGCCGCCGTCCGCGACCTCGGCGATCGCGTCGATGATCGTCTGGTAGCCGGTGCAGCGGCAGAGATTCGCCGACAGCGCCTCCCGGATCTCGTCCTTGCCGGCCGACGGGTTGTGGTGGAGCAGCGCCGTGGCGGTCATCAGGACGCCGCCGGTGCAGAACCCGCACTGGAGCGCGTGGTGGCGGTGGAACGCCTCCTGCAACGGCGAGAGCTGCGGCCCGGACGCGAGGCTCTCCACCGTCCGGACGTCGCACCCGCCGGCCTGCACGGCGAGCATCAGGCACGAGCGGACGGCCGCGCCGTCGACGATCACGGTGCACGCTCCGCAGACGCCGTGCTCGCAGCCGAGCTTCGTGCCGGTGAGCTGGAGCTCGTCGCGGAGGAAGTCCGCGAGGGAGATCCTCGGCTGCACGGCGCGCTCGACGCGCTCGCCGTTCACCGTCAGGTCGACAGTGAGGAGCTCGGTCGCGACGTCCGTCATTGGGCTCTCCTTCCTGCGTCGAGCGCGGCGCGCCGGACGAGCGCCGCCGCGACGCGCTTTCGGTACTCCGACGAGCCGTGGATGTCCGCAGCCGGTCGAAGCTCGGCGGCCGCGGCGTCACCCGCGCGCGCGGCGACGTCGTCCCCGGCGACGGCGCCGTTCAGGATCGCCTCGGCCGCGGTCGACCGGATCGGCCTGGATCCGACGCCGTGGAGGACGACCGTCGAGCCGGTGCACGTCTCGCCCTCGAGCTCGACGCCGACGGCCGCGATCGCGAGGGCGAAGTCGCCGGAGCGGCGCGCGACCTCCTGGAACGACCAGCTCCCGGCGCGGACCGGGAACTCGACGCTCGTCAGGATCTCGTCGTCACCCAGACCGGTGGCGAACGGACCGGTGAAGAAGTCTGCGGCGTCGAGCCGCCTCTCGCCCGCCGGGCCCCGCGAGACGAGCGTCGCACCGAGCGCGAGCGCCACGGCGGGCAGCTCGGCCGCCGGGTCCGCGTGAGCGAGGCTGCCGCCGAGCGTGCCGCGATTCCGGATCGGCCGGTGCGCCACGTACCGAATCGCCTGCGCCAGGAGCGGCAGCTTCTCGGCGACGAGCTGGGAGTCCTCGAGCGTGGCGAGCGTCGTCATCGCGCCGACGCGGACGACGCCGTCGTCGGCCTCGACGAAGGCGAGGTCGGCCACGCTGCCCAGGTCGACGAGGAGGGTGGGCTGCGCGAGCCGCAGCGCGAGCAGCGGCAGCAGGCTCTGGCCCCCCGCAATCACCTTCGCCTGCGGGTCGGACGCGAGGACCGTGAGCGCGTCGTCGAGCGACGCAGGGGCGCGGTAGGCGAATGGCGGGAACTTCACGTCGCCCTGCTCATCGTCGCAGCCGAAGCGCCTTCAGGATCCTCGCGAGCACCGTGCGCGCCAGGAGCGGCACGATCCTGATCTCGTTCGACGGCGCCCGCTCGGCGGGCGCCGCGGGGGCGTTCTCCGAGTCGGGTGCAGCGGCAGCAGCCGGCGGGCCGGAATCCTCTGGAGACGCCGGCGCGGCGAGTTTCTCGGCCAAACACTCCGCGAATTGCCTCGTCATCTGCGCGTTGATGTCTTCGATCACTCCGGTGCGGCCGAACTGCGCGAGCGGGCCCGACAATGCGACGTTCTGGGTGAGCTCAACCGCCGTTCCTTCCGCGTCCTGCACAAGCTTGTAGACGATCTGCGCCCGGGCTTGCGAACCGCCGCGCTTGTCGACCGCATGGACGTCGATCCGCCCTTCACGAGTCGAATCGTCCCGCTCGATCGTCGCCCGGACGTCGAACTTCGGACGGATCGGCCCGACGGCCATCGCGAGCCGCGCGTTGTAGGTGCGGTCATCGACGCGCTCGGTCACCTCGGCGCCGGGCATGCAGCCCACGACCTCGGGAACATCGTCGAACAGCTGCCAGACTCGATCGACGGGCGCCGGCACGACGAACCGCTCGGTCAGCTCCACACTGGCCCTCCGGCGGCCGACAGTTCCATCGGCCGGAACGCTAACCGGGCATTAGTTTACTGTCAAACTACTTTTGCCGGCTCGTCGTGGACCAGTCCCGAGGGAGTCGCAGGCAGCTCGCCGACCTCCTGCTCGAGATGCGCCAGCAGCCGCCGCAAGAGCGCGGCAAGCTCCTCGTGCATCTTCGGCGACAGCACCGTGAGCAGCCGGCTCTCGTTTTCGATGTGGGCAACGACGACCTGGTCGATCAGGGCGAGCCCGGCCGGCGACAGTTCGACGAGCACGCCGCGCCGGTCGCTCGGATCGGCTCGCCGGACGACGAGCCCTGCCTTCTCGAGGCGGTCGAGCCGCTTCGTCATCGCCCCGGAAGTCAGCATGCACCAGCCGTTTAGCTCGCTTGGCGACAGCCGATACGTCGGCCCGTGGCGGCGGAGCGCGGACAGCACGTTGAAGAGGCCGAGGTCGAGGCCGAAGCGCTTGAAGACCTGCTCCAGCGCGCGTTCGGTGTAGCGCGACGCGCGCAGGATGCGGCCGAAGATCTCCATCGGCGACGGATCGAGATCCGGACGCTCGCGCCTCCACTGCTCCAGGATCGCGTCGACCTGATCCCGCTCGGCGCTGCCGCGCCGCCTGCCTCCGTTCACGCTCGCCACGAAGCCATGATCCCTTCCATAGTGACTTGACGGCAAGATACTTCGCCCTCAGCTATACGTCCCCTGAGTCTAGCCGCGCCCCCGAATCCAGACAAGCGCGCCGATGCCTCGGCGGCACGCCTAGGCAATGTGGCACTCCTGCGGCACGGTCGTCAGCCGTTCCGCGCCGGTGGGCGTGATCAGGTACGGATCCTCGATCCGCACGCCGCCGACCTCGGGGTCGTAGATCGCCGGCTCGAGGTTGATGACCATGTCCTCCTCGATTACGAATTCGTTCCACGGCATGACGAACGGCGGCTCGTTCACGAATGTGCCGATGCCATGGCCGATGAGCGGATGCGTGCGCGTATATCCGCGCTTTTCGATTCCGGTAAAGAGAATCTCCGCGATCCGTCCGGCGCGCACACCCGGCCGTAATTCCGACACCATTTCCTCGACGACTTCTTCCGTCGCTCGGTAGAGCCGCCTGCCGGCCTCCGAGAGCTCGCTGATCGCGGCAGTGCGCGTGATGTCCGCGTAGTAGCCCTGGAAGCAAATCCCGGCATCGATCAGGAAGAGGTCTCCGCGCTTGAGCCTCCGCCCGGTCGCGGCGAGTGGCCGGAGCGCGATGTGGGCGGACGGGCCGGACTGGGAGATGTAGTGGAAGAGCGGAGAATCCGCCCCCGCTTCGATGACGGCGCGCTGGAAGGCGAGGTACGCGTCCGACTCGCGCGCGCCCTCCTCCATCGCGTCGAACGCCGCCTGCATGCCGTCGCTCGCGATCACGGACGCCGCTCGCGTCAGCTCGAGGTCGAACGCGGTCTTCTTGAGGATCAGCGCCGTGAGCAGGTCGGCGGCGTCGTGCACCTCGACCCCGGCGAGCAACTCCTCGAACAGCGGTCGAAGAGGCCCCGGCGCCCAGTCGCCCTGACCGCCCGAGAACGAGAGCCCGACCGGCCCGTTCGACACGCCGCGCTCCGCCAGGATCTGCTTCAGGGCCTCGTCCAGCCCGGCGTACCGCGACGCCGCGCCGAAGCGCTCGACGGGCGAGCGGACGTCCTTGATCGGACTCGTCTCGCGCGCGACGTCGAGCATGAACCCGTAGTTGATGAGCAGCGCAGGATCGCCCTCGCGCGGGATGACGATGAACGCCTCGCCGTTCCAGTAGGGATGGAGGTAGTTCGCGAAGTACCGAGCCCATTCGCACGCCTGGAACGGCATTGCGCCGCTGTAGACGATCAGGACCTCGAGGCCGCGCTCGGCCATCAGGGCGCGGCACCGCGCGAAGCGATCCTCGTACACCTCGGCCGGCAGCTGCGGCAGGACCCCGGTGCCCATCTGCTCGACGAGCCTCTCGTCGTGCGGCGTAATCGTCATCTACCCCTCCCTCGGTCCGGATTGCACGGTCACGACACTCAGTTCCTGATGAACGGGATCCCCAGCGCCTCCGGCGCGACTCCGCCGCCGTGGCGCCGCCAGTACCAGACGCCGCGGCCGAGGACGACGAGCACCGTGCCCAGGTACGGAAGCATCGACAGGAACTCGCTCGGGATCGGCCAGCCGAATTGCTGCGCGACGTCGTTCAGCGCCCGCAGGCCGCCGAAGAGGAAGGCGGCGAAGATCAGCCCCACCGGCCGCCACGCCGCGACGAAGACGATCGCGAGGGCGATCCAGCCGAGGCCCCCGGTCAGGCGGGCGCCCCAGTGGTGGATGACCCCGAGGCTCAGGTAGCCGCCGCCGATGCCGCCGAGGGCGCCGCAGACGAAGGTGTAGAAGAGCTGCCACCGCACGACCGGGATCCCCGCGGCGTCGGCGGCGACGGGGTCGTCGCCGATCGCGCGGATGTTCAGCCCGTGCCGGGTGCGGTAGAGCAGGAAGTACGCGAGAAACGGCAGGACGTACGCGACGTAGACCAGCCAGACCTGCCGGAAGAAGATCGGGCCGAGCACGGGGATGTCGGAGAGGCCCGGGATGTCCCAGGTGCTGAGCGTTCCGTTGGCGGCGTCTCCGACGTACGACTTGCCCCACTCGCCCGAGAGGCCGATGCCGATGAACACGAGGGCGAGGCCGCAGATGATCTGGTCCGCCTTCAGCACCACCGTCGCCGTCCCGAAGATCAGGTTGAAGGCTCCCCCGACGCCGGCCGCGGCGAGCAGTGCGACGACGGGGTTGCCGGAGTGTGCGCCGGCGATGAAACCGCCCACCGCGCCCATCAGCATGATCCCCTCGAGGCCGATGTTGAGGACGCCCGCCTTCTCGGCCAGCAGCTCGCCGAGGCCGACGAGCAGGATCGACGCGCCGCTCGAGATCGCGAGCGCGCACGTGAGCTCGAAGAGGTTCACAAGTCGACCTCCCGTGTGCGGAAGGTTTTCGCCGCCGCGACCGACATGGCGGGCGCGGCACCGAGCCGCTGCTGAGGTGCAAGTGGGGTTGGGGAGGGGGGGCCATGGGGGGAACCGGCTGTTGCCCCCATGGGAGCGAGCCGGAGGCGAGCGACGTTCATGTGGGGTCCTCGGCCGCGGCGGTTCTCGGCGGGCCCGCAGGAGGCTCGGCGGCGACCCGCGCGCTCCCGCGCAGGGGGCTGAGGATCAGCCTGAACCTCGACGCGCTCTCGCCGATCGCGGCGAGCAGCAGGACGAACCCGGTGAGGAAGAGCGTCGCGTCGGTCGAGAGGCCGTCGAGGCTCAGCGCGTTCCCGGCGGCGAGCAGCCCGCCGAAGACGAGCGCCATCAGCGGCACGACGGCGAGCACCGACCCGGCCAGAACGGCGACTCCGATCCCGTTGTACCCGGTGTTCGTCGAGAGCTCGTCCGAGAGCGAGTGGACGCTGCCGACGAGCTCGAGGCCTCCGGCCAGGCCCGCGATCGCGCCCGAGAGCAGGAGGATCCTCAGCTGGAGGCGCCTGATCGGGATCCCGCCGTACTCGGCGGCGCGCTGGCTGGCGCCGGTGAGGCGGACGGCGTAGCCGAACCGCGTCTTCCGGAACGCCACCGCGAGGACGACGGCCAGGCAGACGGCCACGATCAGGCCGGCTTCGACGGTCGTGCCGCCCACGGTCACGGTCGGCAGTTCTGCCCGGGTCGGCAGCTCCTTGCTCGCGATCAGCGGATTGCGCGGGGTCGGCGGCCAGACGTTGAGCGCGAAGTACGTCATCCAGAGGATCGCGACGAAGTTGAGCATCAGGGTCGTCACCACCTCGGTGACGCCGAGATAGACGCGCGCCAGGGCCGGAACGAGGATCCACAGCGCGCCGCCGATCAGCGAGGCGACGAGCATCAGCCCGATCAGCAGCGGGCCGGGGATGCCCGGAAACGTGAAGGCGATCCCGCTCGCCGCCCAGGCGCCGATGAAGAGCTGCCCCTCGGCGCCGAGGTTCCAGAGCTTCACCTTGTATCCGACCGCGAACGCGAGCGCGGTGAGCGTCAGCGGCCCGGCGTACGACATCACGGTCGTCGCGCCGTACGAGGTCCCGAACGTCGCGTCGTAGATCGTGTTGAAGACGTCACCGTGCTTGATCACGTACGTCTGGGCGATCAGCGTCCCGACGGCGAGACCGACGGCGAGCGCCGCGACGCGGTACGCGCTGGCGTGCGCGCCGCCGCCGACCCGCCGAACGACCGAAACACGTCCCCCCAGCATCGGCGGGCTCAGCCCTCGCTACCGGCCGCGAGCCGGGCGTCGGCAAGGCTCCCCGCCATGCGCAGGCCGAGCGTGTCGAGATCGACGTTCTCGGCGCGGAATTCGTCGATCAGCCGCCCCTCGGACATGACCAGGATCCGGTCGGCGAGCGCCAGGATCTCGTCCAGGTCCTCCGCGATCAGGACGATCCCCAGCCCGTTCGCCCGGGCCTCGAGCAGGTGGCGATGCACCTCCTCGATCGCCGCCACGTCGAGCCCGCGCGTCGGGTGGACGGCGACGAGCAGGCGCGGCCTGCTGAGCACCTCGCGCCCGACGAGCAGGCGCTGCGCATTTCCGCCCGACAGCTGACTCACCCGGGTCGCGATGCTCTTCGCCTGGACCTGCGCGTGCTCGACGAGCCGGTTCGCGAACCGCCGGCTCTCCCGCCGGACGAGGAACGGGCCGCGCGCGATCGGCGGCCGCTGGAACGCCTTCAGGATCGCGTTGGTCTCGATCGACTCGCTGCCGGCGAGACCGACGGCAAGCCGGTCCTCCGGGACGTGGCCGACGCCCGCGGAGAGGAAAGTCTGCGGACCGGCGTTGGTGAGGTCGGCGCCGCCGACCTCGATCGCGCCCGCTTCGACGCGGCGGAGCCCCGTCAGTGCCTCGGACAGCTCGCGCTGGCCGTTTCCGGCGACGCCGGCGATCCCGACGATCTCCCTCGCATGGACGACCAAGGACGCTCCGCGCAGCCCGAGGCTTCCGTCGTCGTCGCGAGCGACCAGGTCGGTCGCGGCGAGCAGCTGCTCGCCCGCGGCCTCTGCGCGGGGCTTCCGCGTCATGCCGGCGATCTCCCGGCCGACCATCATCCTCGTCAGGGTCAGCCCGTCCGCGTCCCGGGCCGAGACGGTGCCGATCTTCTCGCCCCGCCGCAGGACGGTGATCCTCGTCGAGACGGTCATCACCTCCGCGAGCTTGTGGGAGATGAAGATCACGCTCTTGCCGTCGTCGACGAGTCGCCGGACGACGGCGAAGAGACCTTCGGCCTCCTGCGGCGTGAGGGCGGCCGTCGGCTCGTCGAGGATGATCACACCCGCCCCGCGGACGAGCGTACGCAGGATCTCGACGCGTTGCTGCTCGCCGACGGACATGTCGGCGACGATTCGGGCGACGTTGACGCCGAGCTCGTACTGCGTCACGAGCTCCTGGGCGCGCGCGATCAGGCGCTTCCGGTCCGCGAAGCGGGGCGTCTCGTACCAGCCGAGATGGAGGTTCTCCGCAGCGGTGAGCGTGCGGACCAGCTGGTAGTGCTGGTGGACCATGCCGATGCCGTGGGCGAAGCCGTCGCGCGGTGACCGGAAGGACACCGACTCGCCCCGAAGCAGGAAGGTGCCCGCGTCGGGGTGGAGGCTGCCGCTGAGGATGCTCATCAAGGTCGACTTGCCGGCCCCGTTCTCGCCGAGCACGGTATGGACCTCTCCCGGGAGCAGGTCGAAGTCCACACCGGCAAGTGCGACCACCTGGTCGAAGCGCTTGGTGATGCCGTGGAGCTCGAGGATCGGGTCGGGCACGGTGGTTGCGCCTTCATAGCGCAGCAGGGGCGCCCATGCGGGCGCCCCTGCCGCGTCGTGTTCGTCCTGCTAGCTGCTCACGACTCCCTTGACCAGCCAGGTCCACCCGTTGAGCAGGAACGTCGGCGACAGGGACTGCCCCGCCTTCACGCGGAGCTTCCCCTTGTTGTCGTAGATCGGGCCCTTGAAGACGTTCCTGCCGCCGGCCATCTGCTTGTGCACCTTCGCGACGGCGGCCTTGACGCTCGCCGGAACCGCGGTGCCCCACCGCGAGAGGCCGGAGGGACCGACGACGTTGTGCGCCTTCCAGGTGCCAGCCAGCAGGCCGCGGGCGTAGTCGACGTACATCTTCGTCCACTCCCACGTGATGCCGGACGCCCACCACTTCCCCGAACCCTTGTACGCGTACTGGTACGAGCTGAACGACCACTTGCTCGCCTTCGCGGCCACCGTCCCGTAGGCGGGGTCGTCGGTGAGGCCGTACATGACGTCCGCGCCGCCGTTCAGCAGCGTCTGCGCCGCCTCCGTCTCCTTCGGCGGGTCGTACCACGAGTTGACGAGCACGGTCTTGACGGTGCAATTCGGCTTCACGCTCTGGCAGCCGAGCGTGAAGGAGTTGAGCGCGGCGTTGACCGTCGGAACCTTGAACGGCGCCACGTAGCCGAGCGTTCCGGACTTCGACAGCAGGCCGGCGGCGACGCCCGCGAGATACGAGCCGACCCAGTGCTCGACGTAGAAGTTCGTCAGGTTCTTCGGCTCCGGCCCCAGCGGCGGATAGGTCGTCGCGCAGGCGAGGTCCAGATGCTTGGCGCAGAACTTGGCGAACGACGGGCCCGCCGCGGTGGCGTCGACGATCGCGTCGACCTTGCGCGCGGCCAGCTGCTGCCAGAGGTCTTCGGCCTTCTTCCCGTAGGGGACGTTCTCGACGAACATCGTCTTCACCTTGCCGCCGAGCGCCTTCTCCATCGCCTGACGCGCCTCGTGGTGCGACTGGCTCCAGCCCTGGTCGGTGACCGGACCGTTGTGCAGGAACGCGATCGTGATCGAGCTCTTCGCCGCCGGTCGCGCCGCGCCCGTTCCGTGCGCGGAGACGCCGACTGCGGTCGCAGCGGACAGAGCAACCGTTCCGGCGAGCGCCAGCACCAACCGGCCAGACCTCCCGCTTCTCATCTCAGCCTCCTTGTCGATCCCCGAACCCGACGAAGGGACCATGATCTGCCGAACATACCTTCCTGTCAAGAATCATTACGTGCACGCACCTGATCGCCTAGAATCGGCTCGCATGAGCGACTCGCCGAGCTCCGCCTTCGAAGCAGCTGCGGCGCTGTCGCCCAGGCCGCTCCTCTCGGGCCTCGAGCAGAAGGTCGCCCCCGCCCACACGGCTCTGGTCGTCGTCGACGTCCAGAACGACTTCTGCGCCGAGGGCGGGATGATGGACAAGGAAGGGATGGACCTGCGGCCGGTCCAGGAGCTGGCCGCCGACCTCCCGCGGCTGATCGGCGAGGCGCGATCGGCGGGCGCCCTGGTCGTCTTCGTCCGGAACGTCTACTCGACCGAGGCGAACCACTACCTGTCGGATGTCTGGCTCGAGCAGGCCTCGCGCCGGCGCGCGGGCAGCTACACCGTCCGGCCGGTCTGCACTCCCGGGTCGTGGGAGGGTGACTTCTACGGCGACGTGCGGCCCCTGCCCGACGAGCCGGTGATCACCAAGCACCGCTTCAGCGCCTTTCACAACACCGACCTCGAGACGGTGCTGCGCGCCCGCTCGATCAGGACGATCGTCCTCGCCGGCATCGCCACCAACGTGTGCGTCGAGACGACGGCCCGCGAGGCGTTCGTCCGCGACTACTACGTCGTGTTCCTGTCGGACGGAACCGCGACCTACGACCGCGAGGCGCACGACGCCACCCTCAGCGTCGTCGACCAGTTCTTCGGGCAGGTGGCGAGCATGGACGAGGTGATCGGCTGCTGGCGCTCGGCGAGAAGCGGCACGGCAGCACCGCTCGAAGACGCGGCGCTGGTCCAGCAGGCGCCCTGACCCCTGCAGCTCCCCCACCCGCGCTCGCGGTGCTGAGGCAGCCGCGGCCGCTCGACATCGTCGAGCGGAACGGCGACGCCGTGGCGCTCGCCTGGCCGGGAACCGGCTCGTTGTTTCGCGCCATGCACCGGATCGACCTCGCGCGCGACGGGTGCACGCGGACGCTCTGCCACCCGGGCGAAGCGGCGTACGTCGTCGCGACAGGAGCGGCGGCGATTCACGGCCCGGACGGCGAGGTGACGACGACGGTCGAGGCGCCTGCCGTCCTGTACGTCCCCGCGCAAACGCCGTACGTCCTGGCCTCGGGGGACGGCGCGACGATCTTCGGCGGGCCCTGTCCGCCCGACCCGGCGCTCTACGCGGATTCGGGCTCGCCGGTCCCGCCGGGCGGAGGCGCCGGCGAGATCCAGGTCTTCGACCCGCTCCGCGAAGGGCTGCCGATCCCGATGATCAGCCGTCAGGGACGACTCGTCGTGTGGCCCGGGATCGGAGCGGAGATCGCGACGATGGTCTACGTGATCCTCGAGCCGGGCGACGAGAACGACCCGCACGCGCACGAGGAGTCGGACGACACGATCGCGATCCTCGAAGGAAAAGGCTCCGTCGACAACCTCAGCGACGGAACCACCCTCGAGTTCGAAGCCGGCGACGTCGTCTTCGTCCGGGCGGGCATCCGGCACAAGGTCAAGGCCGACCGCGACAGCCGGATCGTCGCCGCGGGCGGGCCGTGCCCACCGGACTACGGCATGCTCCGCGCTATCGGCGCGGCGTAGTCGTCGACCCCCGCAGCGGCGGCTCGGTGACGGCGGGGAGACCCCACCGGAAGGCGGGATCTCCGGGGACGAAGCGACCGCCGCTCTGGAGGACGCGACCCATGTGCCGGACCTTGGCGAGCAGCGCGTAGCCCTGCGCGAGCTGCGCCCCCTCCCACGTCTGGAGCGCCCGCTCCACGTCGCCGTCCGCCGCGGCCAGGCTGTCGGCGAGGGCCCACGCGTCGGCGGCTGCCTTCGCCCCGCCGGCGCCTGCGTGGGGGCGGCCCGTGACGCCGGCGTCCCCGAGCAAGCAGATGCGCCCGACCACGAGCTGGGGCGTGTCGGCATCGGCGATCACCGTCACGAACGGCCGCTCGACCGCGGTGATCAGCTCGATCAGCGGCTGCAGCCCGAGCTGGTCGTTCGTCCTCCTGTGCAGCTGCTCGACGAAGCGATCCTGGACGTCGTCGGCGTGCACCGAGACCGGCCGCCGGTTGCCGTCCCGGCCGGTCATGATCTCGTCGAGCTCCCGCCCCTCCGGGATGTTCCAGTACCACTGGAAGTTCAGCTGGTGCCCGGTCAGCTCCAGGTCGTCGCCGATCACCGGAATCGGGTACGCGATGATGTGGCTGTCCGGGAGCAGGCCGTACGTGAACCGCTCGTCGAAGAATCCCCACGTGTCCTCGGACAGCAGCGCCCGGCCCGCGAGGCCGCGCCAGCTGATGTAGCCCGCGTACCTCGGGGCGACGCCGAGGAGCCGGAACCGAGCGGTCGAGAATCCTCCGTCCGCGCAGACCGCGAGGTCGCACCGGACCGCGCGGCCGGTCGCAAAGCGAAGGTCGACGCCGTCGGCGTCCTGCTCCAGGCCGACGAGCGCTTCGCCGAGGTGGTACCGCTCCCTGCCGAAGGACGTCAGCAGCCCGCCATAGAGGCCGGTGTACGACGTGTAGCGCCACTCGGCGTGCACCTCGCCGACCAGTGCGCCGGTGTCGGCGCGGAAGTACCGGATCGACTGCGACGGCACGCTGATCTGCTCGAGCGTGATCGGCGTCCGCTCCAGGAAGTACCGCATCAGCTCGGGCTGGGCGACGATGCCGGCGCCGAAGCTCGTGAGCGGAGCGGGCGACCGCTCGAAGACGTCTACCTCGCAGCCTGCATCCCGCAGGAGCAGCGCGGCGGTCAGCCCGCCGATCGAGCCGCCGACGACGGCTACCCGCGGCATGGCCATCAGCCGGCGGCGGTGTGCGCGGCTGCCACGAGGGCCGCTCCCGTAGGCTTCGGCTCCCGATGAGCGACGAGACGAGGGACGCGCCGACCTACGTCCGGGTCTACGCCGACCCCTCCGGAGAGACGCACTTCGAGGACGTCTACCTGCCGACCGACCGCTACGCCTCCCCGACCGGCACCGAGGAGGCCCGGACTGCGCCGCTCGCCGCCGCAGAAGTCGTCTTTCGCACCGTGCTGTCGGAGGCTTCCGGGACCACGCCGCACAACGCGCCCGCGCGGTTGATGATCGTCCAGCTCGACGGAACTGTCGAGGTCGAGGTGTCCGACGGCGAGGTCCGCCGCTTCGGGCCGGGCAGCGTCCTCGTCGTCGAGGACACGGCCGGCAAGGGTCACGTGACGCGCAGCGTCTCGGGTGAGCCGCGGACGACGCTGATCGCACCGCTGCGCTGACCGGCGCTCGCCTGCAGCAGGGCTTCGCACGAGGCGAGGAAGCTAAACAGGAACTAGCTTTCTGTCAAGCTAATTCACCGGCTGCCTGGAGCCGTCCCTGGACGGCGGCGCGTCCTTGCAGCGCGTCCCGCGCGAGCTGCCGGCAGTAGTCCAGGTCGTGCTCGCGGTACATCTGGATCTTCTCGGCGGCCGGCGAGCCGGAGCCGTGGATGATCTCCGTGTACCAGTAGCCGCCGTACTCGGACGCGACGAGGTCGCGGATCAGCTTCATCACCCGCAGCCGGTCGATCGCGCCGTCGGGGTCCGCCCCGCGGTAGTACTTCTCGATGTAGGGCTGGAGCTCGGGGTGGAAGATGTCCTCGACGTACGGCGCCGTCATCGGCGAGCCCCCGGCGATCTCGAGCAGGTGCCGGGCGGCGAGGTAGTGGCCCTCCATCGTGATGTTCTTGCCCGCGTTCGTCAGCACCGGGTCGGGGATCTGGTACCCGGTGGCGTGCCGGGAGCTCTCGAGCGACGCGGCGACGCCCATCGCCCAGACCGTCCGCTCGAGGCGGATCATCTCGGTGATCTTGTCGACGATGTGCGGCACGCGGGCGACGCCGTTCGCCTCGGCGACGAGCTGCGCCGCGCCGATGAACAGGCGGAGCTTCCCGACGTCCGCGCCCAGGTAGCCCTGGCGGTTGACGTTGGCGAAGTTGTTCGCGACCTGGCCGGCGAACTCCCACTCGCCGCAGAGGAACACGCGCTCCCACGGGACGAAGACGTCGTCGAAGATCGTCAGCGACTCCATCAGGTCGTCGTGGCTCGACACCGGCGCCTCGAACTCGTCCGCGCCCTCGCCGCTGAAGCCGCGGCAGACGAGCTTCACGCCCGGCGTCGCGACGGGGATCGCGAACGAGACGGCGTAGTCCTTGTCCTCCTCGCGCATCGCGCGGGTCGGGATGATCACGAGCTCGTTCGAGACGACGGAGCCGGACGTGTGCGCCTTCGCGCCACGGACGACGATCCCGTCGGAGGAGCGGTCGACGACGTGCAGGTAAAGGTCGGGGTCGTCCTGCTCCGCGGGGCGCCTGCTCCGGTCGCCCTTCACGTCGGTGACGGCCGCCGCCGTCAGCAGCTGCTCGCGCTGGAAGCGCTTGACGTACTCGACGACGCGCTCGTGGTACTCGGTGCCGCGCTCGCGGTCGACGTCGTAGGTCGCCATCAGCAGCGACTGGAGCTCGTCGCGGCCGATGCTCGCGTAGCCGGAGAGCGGCGAGCGCTCCGACAGGAGCCGCGCGGCCCAGAGGTTCTGGAGCAGGTCCTCCGAGCTCGTCGCCATGTGCCAGAAGACGTGCGACTCCTCGCCGTTCAGATCGGGCGAGGCGACCATCGTCGGCGCGAGCTCGGGATCGTGCCCGGCTCGGAAGACCCAGGTCCCCCAGCACGAGATCGTCGAGGCGAACAAGGGGTGGTCGACGACGCTCTCGACCCGCTCGCCGCGGGCGTAGACCTCCGGATGCTGGTTGCGCAGGCTGTCGAGGTACTCCTCAGGTGTGCGAAGGCCCATGGCGGATCACCCTCCTGACGTGGTTGACGGTGCGGGCTCCAGGAGCTGCCAGCCCGTGTTGAGGTCGGAGCCGAGCGCGAACTCCAAGGAGCGCTCGAGGTCGCCCAGCGTCCAGCCGCCCGACTTGAACGCGCAGCGAACCTCACGTGCCCGATCCCAGATCGAGAGCTTGTCGCCGGCGAGGCTGAGGAAGAGGCCGTTCAGGCGCCGGCCGGAGTCGGAGGCCAGCAGGACGACGAGCGGCGCCGCCTCCTCGGACTCGCCGAGGGCTCTGAAGCCGTCGGTGTCGTCGTAGCGGTAGTTGCGCAGCAGCTCGTCGAGGTTCTCGGTCATCTGCGTGCGCGCGTTCGGGAACACGCAGTTGCACGTGATCCCGTACTTGCCGAGCTCTTGCGCCCAGGTCAGCGTCATCGCCGCGATCGCCCCCTTGGCGGCCGCGTAGTTCGTTTGGCCGAAGGCGCCGCGCATGCCCGAGTCGGAGCCGACGTTGACGATCGCCCCGCTCCCCTGCTCGCGCATCACCGGCGCGGCCTGCCTGGTGACGAGGAAGGTGCCGTACACGTGCGAGCGCAGCACGTCGTCGAACTCCTCCGGCGACATCTTCAGCAGCGTCCGGTCGCGGAGGGTGCCGGCGTTGTTGACGAGGACGTCCAGGCGGCCGAACGCCGACAGGGCCGCCTCGACGATGCGCTCGGCCGTCTCGGGATCCCCGACGTCGCCGGCGGCGACCGCGGCCCGCGGAAGCTCGCCGGCCAGGTCCTCGAGCGGCTTGGCCCGCCGCGCGTTGAGGACGACGCTCGCGCCCGCCTCCGCCAGGGCTCGCGCGTACGCAGCCCCCAGTCCCTCCGACGCCCCGGTGACCGCGGCGACGCGCCCGGCGAGCAAGGCTTCCGTCACCGCCACGCCTCGTGGAACGCCTTCGCGTCCGCCACCAGCGGCGTCATCGCCGAGGCCGCCAGCTCCCGTCCGCCGGCGGTACGCAGCGCGAGATTGGCGTGGACGGCGGCGACCTCGTCGAGGCTCAGTCGGCCGTCCGGCCGGTACCAGATCCCGACGTTCGTGCACTGCGAGATGACCGCGTACGCCGTCAGCTTGACGTCGAGCACGTCGAAGAGATCGCGGCGCGCCCCGTCCTCGAGCACGCCGAGGAGCAGCGACTCGTACTCGTCCCGCATCCGCATCGCCGCGCGCGCGTGCGCGCGGGTCAGGCTGCGGAGCTCGGTGTCGCCGAGCGTCGCCTCCTTCGGCCGCAGCGCGTGCAAGACGACGTGGTGGACGACGATCCCGGCGAGGCGGCGGTCCGCGGCAGGCTCGCGCTCGAGCACGCTCCGGGCGCCGGCGGTGAGCTGCTCCATCGTCGACCGGATCAGGTCGAAGAGGATCGTCTCCTTGCTGTCCCAGTGGTAGTAGATGCTCGCGGACTTGATCCCGAGCGCGCGGGCGATCTCCCGTAACGTCGTCGCCTCGTAGCCCTTGGTGAAGAAGAGCTCGGCCGCCGCCCGCTGGAGCTCCCGCGCGCGCGCGCGCTCCGGCGGCCGCGTCGGGACCGTCGCCCGGCCGCTCATGTGGCCTTACCGCCGAACGCAGCCGCGGCCTCGGCGCGGAGCTGGGCGCGGTCGAGCTTCCCGGCGCCGCCCCGCGGCAGCTCGTCCGCGACGAAGAACGCCTCCGGCACCGCGTAGTCGGGAACGCGCTCGAGCAGGTGGGCGCGGGCCGCGCCCTCGTCGAATCCGCCACGGTCGCGCGGAACGATCCACGCGACGACGCGCTCGAGGAGGATCGGGTGCGGCGCCCCGACCACCGCCGCGTCGGCGACATCCGGAAGCTCGGCCAGCGCCGCTTCGATTCGTGCCGAGTAGATCTTCTCGCCGCCCCGGTTGATCACCTCCGCCGAGCGGCCGATCAGATTCAGGAAACCGTCCTTGATCGTGCCGAGGTCGCCGGTGCGCAGCCACGGTCCATGGAAGACGTCCCGGGTCTGCGCCTCCGCTCGCCAGTAGCCGGTCATGCGCATCGGCCCCGAGAGCCACACCTCGCCGTCGGGCGAGATCCGGTGCCGCACGCCTTCGACCGGGCGGCCGACCGACTCGCTGCGGGTGAGCGCGAATTCGGGAGCGAGCAGGTGGCTGACGGACGTGAACTCGGTCAGTCCGTAGCAGTTGAAGAGGCCGAGCGCGGGCCACCGCTGGCCGAGCTCGTAGATCCAGCCGGCCGGCATCGGCGCGCCGCCGTACACGGCGACGCGGCAGGCGCGGAACGCCTCGGTCGCCCGGTCGTGGAGCATCAGGAGCCGGAGGATGCTCGGGACGGCGATCAGGTAGCTCGCCGGCCGCCGGGCGAGGGCCTCGATCGCCGCCTCGGTCCGGAACTCCGGGAGCAGGTCGACGGCCCCGCCGACGAGCAGCATCTGGGTCAGCTGGTCGGCGAAGCCGGTGTTGTGGAAGAGCGGCACGAGCACGAGGGTCGAGTCGGCCGACGAGGTCTCCAGCGCGGGGACGAACGACGATGCGCTGCGCACGAGCGCGCCGTGCGAGATGACGGCGCCCTTCGGCGGCCCGGTCGACCCGGAGGTGAAGCTGATCAGGGCCGGCGCCGTCGGCGGCAGCCTCGGCTCGTCGAGCGGCCTCGCGGGAAGGGCCGCGAGCCCGTCGAGGCGGAGGACGTCCGGCGCGCAGGCGCGCTCGACGAGCGACGCGGTCTCCTCCGCGGCGAGCACGACCCCGGGCTCGCACAACTCGAGCTGGCGCCGGACCTCCGCCGGGCTCAGCCGCGTGTTCAGCGGGACGACGACGGCGCCGAGGCGCAGCCCGGCCAGGAACGCCACCACCCACTCGACGCTGTTCGGGCCCGCCAGCACGACGCGGGCGCCGGGCTTCACCCCGACCCCCGCCAGCCGCCGCGCGGCGTCCGTGACGGCGCGGTCGAGCTCGCCGTAGGTCAGTCCCGCCTCTCCCGCCGTGAGGGCCGTCGCTCCTGGCTGCGCGCGCGCCCGGCGGCGGAGTACGTCCGGCAGCGCGACGACACGGCGTCCTGCGCCGCTCGCGGCTCTCGTCGTCGCGCTCGTCATCGCGAGCCGCGCAGCTCCGCGCGCCGGCGCTCGGTCGCCGCGGCGTCGACCTCGAGACCCCCGTCCCGATCGCGCACCACCACGCCGTACGAGCCTTCGGCCGCGTCCGCGGACACTGCTCCTTCGAGCACGTCCTCGAGCACCAGCGCAGGCTCACGGTCGAGCGGGTCGCCGTATCCGCCCCCGCCGCCCGAGACGGAGACGACGCGCTCGCCCACCTCGAGGACGACCGCCGCCGCCTTCGGCAGCTCTTCGCGCTTCCCGTCCGGACCGATCTTCCAGGCGTCGGGCGTCGCGCCCGGCTCGCCGCCGCGGACCCCGCGCGGCGGGTTGAAGTGGCCCTCGACGGTGTAGGCCAGCGTCATCGGCCGCTCCTTCGGGCTGTAGACGACGTGCGTGCCGAGCCCGCCGCGGCGCCGCCCGGCCCCGCCCGAGTCCGTCACGAGGCGCTGCTCGTGGACGTGGATCGGGTACTTCTGCTCGTCGACCTCGACGCTGTCGTGGTAGAGGAGCGCGGCGACGACCGGGAGCATGTACGTCGGCCAGCCGTCGGACTCCGGGCCGCCGGGCCCGCCGCCTCCGCCGAGAAAGAGCTGGTTGACGTACGGCGCCTCGTTCAGCCGCGCGTCGTGGCCGGAGACGACGGCGAAGGCGGGCGGCAGCCCGACACAGCCCTCGGCCAGGCCGAACCCCTCGCCGATGTCGGCGAACGCGGCCTGCGTCGCACAGACGAGCCGGTCGGCGACGTTCGTCGTCGCCATCGAGCAGGAGTGCGGAAACTTCGGGATCCCGGCGATGCAGCCCTCGCGCAGCAGGACGCTGACCCGGCGGAAGCTGCCCGCGTTGTGCGGGATGTCCGGGTCGATCGAGTTGAAGACGCCGGTGACGACGTTGTTCGTCGAGCACGCGCGCGACTCGTTCAGGCCGCCCGCGTAGTTGTCCGGGTTGTCGCGGAGGTCGATCTCGATCGAGCCGTTCTCGGCGTCGATGTGCACCTTGACCTCGAGCGGGATCCCGTCGGGCAGGCCCGGGTAGGGATCGTGCGTCGTCCGTCCGACGAGCGTCCCGCCCGGCAGCTTCTTGATCGCGTCGGCCATGCGCCGCTCGCTGTAGTCGAACCACTCCTCGATGAACGCCTTGATCGTGTCCACCGAGTACTGGCCGCAGAGCTCCTTCAGCCGCCGCTCGGCGATCCGCGCCGCCCCGAGGCCGGCGAGGTAGTCGCCGTACCACTGCTCGGGCACCCGGATGCGGCGGCGGCACATCCGGATCAGGTCCTGGATGTCCTCGTAGCCCCGCTGGATCCGGACGCAGGGGAAGTTGATCGCGCCCTCCTCGTAGATGTCGCGCGCGCCCGGCATGTACGTCGTCGGCAGCGAGTTCCCGCAGTCGGCCTGGTGCGCCTTCGCGCAGGCGGTGAAGACGTGCTCGCCGTCGACGAAGACCGGCACGAGGATCGCGTGGTCGGCGGAGTGCGTGTTGCCGAGGTAGGGGTCGTTGTGGATGAAGGCGTCGCCCTCGGTGATGTCGTCGTGAAGGTCGGTCATCGCCTCGGCGAGGAACTCCATCCCGATCACGTGCACGGGTAGCCCCTCCGCCGACGCGAGCAGCTGGTTGTCGGCGGTGACGAGGGCGCACGAGAAGTCGCGCGCCATGTTCAGCACGGCGGAGCGTCCCGACCGGAGCAGCGTGTTCGTCATCTCGCGGCAGATGCCGTCGAATCGGTTGGCGAGTACGGCGAGCAGGATCGGATCGAACGTCCGCCGCGCAGCGATCGTCACGACGAGCCCCCGCTCCGCTCGAGCAGGTAGTCGCCCGTTGCGCCGACCGTGAGCGCCCAGTCGGGGTAGACGACCACGGTTGTCGTCGGCTCCTCGACGATCGCCGGGCCCTCGACCCGAGCACCGGGAGCGAGGGACGCGCCCAGGTAGATCGGCGCCTGAGCCGCAGCGTCGACGTCGAACCAGGCCGGGCGGTGCCGGTCCGGCCCGGCGGCGGAGCCGTTCGAGCTCAGCCGGCGGAGCGCGGGCTTGGGCAGGCGGGCGGTCGCCCGGCCCTTCCAGTAGACGCACTCCACGTGCTGGCCGGGCTCCTTGACGGCGAAGACGCGCTCGTGCACCTGGTGGAAGTCCTCGACCATGGCGGCGACGTCGGCGTCGCCCGCGAAGCGGCCGGCCCGGAGCGGGACGTCGAGCTCCCAGACCTGGTACGGGTACCGCGCCTCGACGAAGAACTCCTTGCTGCGCGCCTCGCCCGCCACCCGCAAACGCTCGAAGAACTCGTCGAGCCGCGCGTCGAGCTGCTCGAGCCCCTCGTTGACGGCGTCGCGGTCGAAGCGGTTCGTGTCCGCCCGGCGGCTGACGCTGAACTCGGTGACGGCGTCGGACAGCTGCCCGCCGCAGGCTGACAGCGCGGCCGCGGTGCGCGGGACGAGGACGCGGGAGCAGCCGAGCTCGTCGGCGATCCGGGCGATCGCCAGGCCGCCCGCGCCCCCGCCCGAGACGATGACGGAGTCGCGCGGGTCGAGCCCCTCGTTGATCGTGATGTCGCGGATCGCCCCGACCATGTGCTCGTTCGCCACGGCGAGGATCGCGTACGCCGCCTGCTCGACTCCGAGCCCGAGGCGCTCCGAGACGCGGGTCTTGATCGCCTCGTGCGCGCGGTCCGGGTCGAGCTTGATCCGCCCGCCGAGGAAGTAGTCCGGGTCGATGTAACCGAGCACGACGGCCGCGTCGGTGACCGTCGGCTCCTCCCCGCCGTGCCCGTAGCAGGCCGGGCCCGGCATCGCGCCCGCGCTGTCCGGGCCGACGCGCAGGAGGCCGCCCGAGTCGATCCAGGCGATGCTGCCGCCGCCCGCGCCGATGCTCTTCACCTCCACCGAGGAGAGACCCGTCATGTGCCCGGTGAACGTGCCGCCGAGCCACGTCTCGCGCGTGAACTTGATGTAGCCGTCCCGGATCAGGCTGACGTCGAAGCTCGTCCCGCCCATGTCGCAGACGATCGCGTTCCGCCACTCGCCCGCGTAGACCTTCCCCGCGACGGGCGCCATCGCCGGCCCCGAGTTGACCGAGTGGACGGGCCGGCCGGCGACGTCCTCGAGCGTCAGCACGCCGCCGAACGACGTCACGACGAGCAGCTCGCCGCCGAAGCCCGCCGCCTCGAGGTCGTCGCGCATCTGCCGGAGGTGCCGCTGCATCAGCGGCTTCAGCGAGGCGTCGATTGCCGCCGACGAGGCGCGCCTGTACTCGCGGATGATCGGGTTGAGGCGGTGGGAGAGCGTGTACGGGACGCCGGGGAGCTCCTCCTCGAGCAGCTCCGCGACGGCCTCCTCGTGCATCGGGTTGACGATCGACCAGAGCAGCGAGACCGCGACCGCCTCGACGCCCGCCGCGCGGACGTCCGCGAGCGTCGCCCGCAGCCGGTCGCGGTCGAGCGGGACCAGGACGTCCCCCTCGGACGTGATCCGCTCACGCACCTCGAACGTCAGGCGGCGCGGGACGTAGGGCTTCGGGTACGGCACCCGGAAGTCGAACGGGTGGAGCTTGCCGCCCTCCCGCAGCACGAGCGTGTCGGGGAACCCCTCCGTCGTCAGGAACGCGGTGCGCGCGGTTCGGCCGGTGATGATCGCGTTCGTCGCAGCGGTCGTCCCGTAGACGAACACGTCCGTCTGCCCGAGGAGCTCGTCCAGCGAGAGCCCGCGCTCGTCGCCCGTCAGCCGGAGCGCCTCGGAGATTCCGTCGAACATGCGGTCGGGCGTCGTCGGCGCTTTCATCAGCGAGAGCTCTCCGTCCTCGTCGAGCAGGACGACGTCGCTGAACGTCCCGCCGGTGTCGACGGCGATTCGAAAGCCCATCTCAGTTACCTATCGGACGATAGATAGGTGCGTTCCTACCACGCCCGCGACCGTCCTGTCAACGGCAAGCTCACGCCGGCCTAAGGTGCCAAGCACTGTGAAAGGCGTTATCTAGGTCGCGAACGCCTCGATCAGCGCGCGATGGTTCGCCATGATCTCTTCGGCCTGCAGCTGGAACGTCGGCGGGAACAGCACCGCGAGCTCCACGTCGTCGCTCCACGCCTCCACCTGCCGGCGGCACTGGTCGGGCGTGCCGGCGATTGCGAAGGTGTCGATCATCCCGTCGCTGACCGCATCGATCATCCCGGCCGGGTCGCCGCGGGCGGCCGCGTCGCGGATCGCCGCCGCCTCGCGCTCGAAGCCGTGCAGCTGAAACATCACGTCGAAGTACGGGATCACGGAGTAGAACGCGATGTGGTGGCGCGCCCAGCGGCGAGCCTCCGAGGGATCGCCGTCGACCGCGGCCGTGATCGCCGCCGCGCGCTCGAGCGTGCGCAGGTCACGGCCCGACCGGGCCGCACCCCGCTCGAGGTGCGGCAGCGCGAACTCGCGGACGTAGCGCGGCGTCGAGAGCACGTTGAAGAGCACGCCGTCGGCGATCTCGCCGACGAGCTCGCACATCCCTGCCTGCACCGCCGCGAGCACGATCGGGATCCGCTCGCGCTCCTGCCGCAGCGGCCGGCGGTAGTCCTCGATCCGGTACAGCTCGCCGTCGTAGTCGAAGGCCGACCCGCCGTGCGCCGCCTTCCACGCGCCGCGCATCACGTCGACGTACTCGCGGATCCGCCGGGCGGGCCGCTCGTAGCTCATCCCGTGGAAGCGGCGGTTCCAGTCGGGCGGCCCGGTACCGAGCCCGTAGAGGAAGCGGCCGCCGGAGAGCTCGTCCAGATTCGCCGCGATCAGCGAGGCGAGGATCGGGCTCCGCGCCCAGATGACGACGCCGGTGCCGAGCCGGATGCGCTTCGTTCGCGCCGCGATCGCCGTCAGCGGGACGAACGGCTCGCGGTTGATCTCGACGTGCCAGATGCTGTCGAGCCCGGCGTCTTCGGCGGCGACGCCGAGCTCGATCACGTCCGCGAGCGACATGCCGTCGCCCGAGAAGAGCATCCCGACCTTCGGGGCCACGCGTCAGCCCCAGTAGCGGTGGCAGAACGAGATCTTCAGGTTCTCCGCCTGATCCGGGTGGTCGGGGCCGTGCTTCGACCAGTCCTTCGTCCAGCGTGCGACGTTCCCCGCCACCGCCGGGTCGTTGACGATCGCCTGCCAGTTCTCGAGGTTGTCGACCGACATCAGGTCGAAGTGCGTGA
The DNA here is from genome assembly GCA_035274625.1 of Gaiellaceae bacterium. Taxonomy (GTDB): domain Bacteria; phylum Actinomycetota; class Thermoleophilia; order Gaiellales; family Gaiellaceae; genus DATBLE01. Next base: position 853 of record DATENZ010000106.1, on the reverse strand, counting down.
ACTCCTCGCGGCCCTGGACGCTCTCGACCACGCGCCAGCAGGAGTAGTCGATGATGTGCGGGTTCTGGCGAAACGCCGGGTAATCGATCTCCCGGATGAACTTCGCGTACTCCTCTTCGTCCAGCTGCCGAGGCGTGTACGTGAGCAGCACGAGCTGCTTGGCCATTTGCTACCTCCTTACTCGACGACTTCGCCGTGGATCATCACGGCCTCTGCGACGTACTGCGACCACTCGCGCAAAAGCTGCTCGAACTCCGGCAGCGATCCGAGCGCCCGGTAGGCCTCGAGGTCGGTGATCTCGATCACCTCGAGGTAGTCGTACGGCGACCGGCCTTCGCCGCTCAGCGTGCCCCCGATCCGCGTGACGGTGTAGTTCGTGATCGCGCCCTGCGCCCGCGCGACCGGGTAGTCGACGCGGCGGATCCAGTCTTCGTACTCCTCCGGGTCGACGCCCTCGCGCAGACGGTTGAGGAAGAACACCCGCTGTGCCATCGAGCCTCCTTTAGATCCGGGATAAGACCTCGCGCGCCGTCAGCTCGAGCAGCTCCTCGCCGCGATCGAGCGGGAAGAGCCAGAGGCAGACGGAGTCCGAGCCGGCCTCGAGCAGCGCGCGGATCTTCGCCGCCACCTCGTCTGGATCGCCGGCGACCGCGAGGTCCTCGAGCCACTGCGCAGGCAGCTCGCGCTCGAGCGTGCCGGCGGCGAGCAGCTCCTGTAGCTGCGGCTGGATGCCGTACACCTCCGAGAGCGCGTTGTCGGGCATCGCCGTCAGGTAGAAGGCGGTCGCCTCGCGTACGGCCTCCCGCGCCGCCTGCCCGTCGTGGTCGACGGAGTAGAGGACGTACGTGACCAC
>DATENZ010000105.1:0-33965 GCA_035274625.1 Gaiellaceae bacterium | reverse complement strand
CCTGCGCGAGCTGGGGCTCGACGCGGTGATCCGCGAACGCGCCGACGCGGGCGTGCCGGTGCTCGGCGGCGACACGTCCACGGCCGACCGCGTCGTGCTGAGCGTGACCGCCCTTGGGCGCTCGGAGCGCGTCCCCGGCCGCGCCGGGGCACGTCCGGGCGACGTTCTCGTCGTCACCGGCCCGCTCGGCGGCGCCGGCGCCGCGTTCCGCGAGCAGCGGTACGTGCGTCCGCCGCTCCGGCTCGAGGAGGGCCGCCGCCTCGCCCGCACCGCGCACGCGATGCTCGACATCTCGGACGGGATCGGGCGCGATGCAGGTCACATCGCCGCCCGCTCGGGTTGCCGGCTCGTCGTCGAGCTCGAGCGGGTCCCGCTGGCCGAAGGGGCGGCCGTGGACGACCTCGGCTTCGGCGAGGACTACGAGCTCCTCGCGGCCGTCCCGGACGCGGGCGGCTTCCACGAGATCGGCCGCTGCGAGGCCGGCGAGGGCGTGGAGCTACTGCTGGCCGGGGAGCCCGCGTACCTGTCCGGCTGGGAGCACTTCCGCGGCTAATCCAGCCAGTCCGCGAACGCGCGCTCGAAGTACGCGCGCGGCCGGGCGCCGATCACCGTCTCTCGCCGCTCGCCGTCGGCGAAGAGCATGACCGTCGGGATCGAGAGCACGCCGAGCTCCGAGGCGCGTTGCGCGTGGTCGTCGATGTTCAGCTTGGCGAACACGATGCGCGAGCCGTGGGCGGCCTCGAGCTCGTCGAGCACCTTCTCCACGGCTGTGCACGGCCCGCACCACGGAGCCCAGAAATCGACGAGCACGGGCCGGTCGGAGCGGAGCACGTCCTGCTCGAAGCTCGCGTCGGTGATCTCGAGCACTCCGTCAGCGTAGACGGCGGAAGAGTGCGAGCGCGCCGAGGTACGGGACCCGCCAGATCGCCTCGAGCACGATCGCCCGGCTCATCTTCGACTGGCCGGCCTCGCGATCGACGAACGTGATCGGCACCTCGACGACGCGGAAGCCCGCGCGCAGCGCGCGGTAGGTCGTCTCGATCTGGAAGGCGTATCCGCGTGACGAGATCGAATCGAGATCGATCGTCTCGAGCACCCCGCGCCGGTAGCACTTGAAGCCGCCCGTGAGGTCGCGCACCCGCGTCAGCAACAGCGTCTGCGCGTACAGCGAGCCCGCCCGCGAGACGAAGCGGCGGACCGCGCCCCAGTTCTCGATCCGCCCACCCGGCGCGTACCGCGACCCGAGCACGAGGTCGGCATCCGCCGCGGCTTCGATCAGGCGAGAAACGTCGTCCGGGTCGTGCGAGAAGTCGCAGTCCATCTCCAGGACGAGCTCCGCGCCGTCGGCGAGCGCGCGCCGGAAGCCGGCGATGTACGCCGGGCCGAGCCCCTCCTTCCGCGAACGATGCAGAACGGCGACGCGCACGTGCTCGGCGGCGAGCCGGTCGGCGAGCTCGCCGGTCCCGTCGGGCGAGGCGTCGTCGATCACGAGCACGTGGCCGTCCGGCCCGAGGCGCTCGAGCAGGGCGCGCGCCATCGGCTCGAGGTTCTCGCGCTCGTTGTACGTCGGGAGGCAAACAGTCACCCGCGGCACGGGCCTATGATCGCGACAGTGGCGGCAACGCTTCCGAGGAACGCCGACGTGATCGACCAGCTCGAGCTGCTGGCGGACATGCTCGAGCTCGAGGGGACTGAGGCCTTCCGCGTTCTCGCCTACCGGCGCGCGGCGCAACGGATCAAGGAGACGGGCGGGTCGATCGCGCAGCTCGCGCTCGACGGGCGCGCCAAGGAGCTCCAGGGCATCGGGAAGACGATCGAGGAGAAGATCGTCCAGATCGTCGAGCAGGGGGAAATCGAGGCGCTGGCGAAGCGGCGCGGGCGGATCCCGCCGGACGTGGTCGCGTTCATGCGCCTGCCGGGCCTCGGCCCGAAGACGGCGCGGCGGATCTGGCAGGAGCTCGGCATCTCGACGCTCGACGAGCTGCGGGCGGCGGCCGAGCAGGAGCGGCTTCGCGCGCTGACGGGTCTCGGGCCGAAGATCGAGGAGAACGTCCTTCAGGCGCTGAAGGAACGTTCGAAGCCGAAGGCGGCGATGCGCCCTTTACTGGGGAAGGGCCTGCCGGCAGTCCTGGCAGTGGTCCAGGCGCTGCGTGACCACCCTGCGTCCGAGCAGGTCTCCGAAGCAGGCAGCGTCCGGCGCCGCCGCGAGACCTTCCGCGACCTCGACATCATCGCGACCGCGACCGACGCGAAGGCCCTGATCGACGCCTTCGTCGGCTTCGAGTGGGTCGCGGAGGTGAAGGCGAAGGGCGGGACGAAGGCGACGGTGCTCTCGCACGACGGCCTGCGCTTCGATCTCCGGGTCGTGCCGCCGGAGTGCTACGGAAACCTGCTCCAGCACTTCACGGGCTCGAAGAACCACAACGTCGCGATGCGGGAGGAGGCCGTCCGGCGCGGCCTGTCGATCTCCGAGTACGGGGTCGCGGAGGTCGAGAGCGGGGTCGTGCACACGTTTCGAGGGGAGCCCGAGCTCTACGACTTCCTCGGCTACGAGTTCATCCCGCCCGAGCTGCGCGAGAACGCCGGCGAGCTCGAGGCAGCGCGGCGCCGGGAGCTGCCCGTGCTCGTCGAGGAATCGGACCTGCGCGGCGACCTGCACGCACACACGACGTGGTCGGCGGACGGGAAGGGCACGATGGAGGAGATGGCGCTGGCGGCGCGAGCGCGCGGCTACTCGTACCTCGCGATCACCGACCACTCGCACTACCTCCGCGAGGGAAAGGTGGAGTCCCAGGCGAAGGAGCTGGCCGCGCTGAACGAGCGCCTGAAGCCGTTTCGCCTTTTGCGCGGGATCGAGGTGAACATCCGCGCCAACGGGACGCTCGACGTCGACGACGGCGTCCTCGCCGGTCTCGACTGGGTGGTCGCGTCGATCCACGCCGCGTTCTTGACGAATCCGACCGAGCGTCTGGTCGCGGCGATGGAGAACCCGCACGTCGACTGCATCGGGCACCTGACCGGGCGAAAGATCAACAAGCGTGGACCGATGGATATCGACCTTGAACGGGTGTTCGCGAAGGCGGTCGAGACCGGCACCGCCGTCGAGATCAACTCGCAGCCCGACCGCCTCGACCTGCGGGACGCCGACGCGCGGCTCGCGGGCGAGCGCGGCGTCCGGGTCGTCGTCTCGACCGACGCGCACTCGGTCGCCGCGCTCGGCTATGCGTCGCTGGGGATCGGCCAGGCCCGGCGCGCGTGGTTGACGAAGGAGCAGGTCGTGAACACGCGGCCGTGGTCGAAGGTCAAGCGTTGACGTTCCGCGAGGACGGCCGCGCCGCGCTCGAGTGGGCGGCGCGGTACCTCGAGGGCGTGGGGGAGCGGCCGGTGCTCGCGCAGGTGAGGCCCGGCGAGGTGCGGGCGAAGCTGCCCGCCTCGGCTCCCGAGCAGGGCGAGCCCTTCGAGGCGATCCTTCGCGACCTCGACGAGATCCTGCTGCCCGGGATCACGCACTGGCAGCACCCGCGGTTCTTCGCGTACTTCGCGGTCTCGGCAGCCGAGCCCGGGATCCTCGCGGAGCTCCTCGCGGCCACCCTGAACTCGGTCGCGATCCTGTGGCGCACGTCGCCGGCCTCGACCGAGCTCGAGGTGACGGTGCTCGACTGGGTCGCCCAGCTGATCGGGCTGCCCGCGGGCTGGCACGGCCACATCGAGGACACGGCCTCGACCTCGACGCTCGCGGCGCTCGCTGCGGCGCGACATGCGACCGGGCGCAACGTGGTCGTCTGCTCGGAGCACGCGCACTCCTCGGTCGAGAAGGATGCGCGCATCCTCGGGATGGAGCTTCGCAAGGTTCCCGCGGACGAGGCGTTCCGGATGCGGCCGGATCTGCTCGAGCTCGACGACGCGGCGATCGTGGTCGCGACGGTCGGCACGACGTCGACCACGTCCGTCGACCCCGTTCCCGAAATCGCGGACCGGTGCGCGGCCGCGGGGACCTGGCTCCACGTCGACGCCGCGTACGCGGGCTCGGCGATGGTCTGTCCCGAGCTGCGGTGGGCGTTCGAGGGCGTCGACCGTGCGGACTCCCTCGTCGTCAACGCGCACAAGTGGATGTTCACGCCGATGGACTGCTCGCTCCTCTGGACGAGCCGGCCTGCGGAGTTGCGTGAGGCGTTCTCGCTGATCCCGGAGTACCTGCGGACGACGGACGAGGATGCCTTCAACATCAGCGAGTACGGCCCCGCGCTCGGCCGTCGCTTCCGGTCGCTGAAGCTCTGGGCAGTTCTCCGCTGCTACGGGCGCGAGGGGCTCCAGCGGCGGATCCGGGAGGCGATCAGGCTCGCCGAGGTGTTCGAAGGCTGGGTGCGGGAGGAGCAGGGGTGGGAGCTGTGCGCACCGCGGCCGTTCTCCGTCGTGTGCTTCCGCCGCGACGGCTCCGACGAGGAGAACGAGGCGATCCTCGAGCGCGCGAACGCCTCCGGCGAGCTCTTCATCTCGCATACGAGGCTGAACGGCCGGTACGTCCTCCGGCTCGCCGTCGGCAACGAGCGGACGACGGAGGGCGACGTCCGCCGCGCCTGGCAGGTCCTACGTGAGCTCGGGTAACGGCGGCGAGGCGCGCCGGCACGATGCGCCCGACCGCGCGTAGGGGTCAGCCCTTAACAATCCAGGGCGGCCAGCGCGGCGTCGTGGAGCGCGACCCGGTAGCGCCAGAAGGCGCGGCCCGTCGCGAGCAGGCGCTCGCGCAGAGGCCCGCCCAGCTCCTCCAGCGTGCCCCAGCGCGCCTCCGCGATCTCGTCCGTGTCGTGCGGATGGAGCTCCTCGTCCTCCGTGCGAGCCAGGAAGACGTGCGTCCGCCAGTCCAGGTGCGGGGGCCGGTAGAGGAAGCGGGCGCGCGCCTCGACGAGGTATCGCTCGAGCTCGACGTCGAGCCCGGTCTCCTCGTATGCCTCCCGCCGGACCGCCTCGACGAAGTCCTCCCCCGGCTTGACGCCGCCGCCGGGCGGACGCCAGATGTCGGGCGGAAACGGGTGCTTCCGGATCAGCGCCAGCAGGGGGCCGTTGAGGATGAACAGCGTGACGTCGTGTGTTCGTGCCGGGTTGTACGTCGCGACCCCGTACTCGCGCTCGCTGATCTCCCCTTCCCATTCGAGGATGTCCGGCTCCCCGTAGCGAGCACGGAGCGGCGCGAGCACCTCCTCCGTCAGGTGCATCAGAGCAGCCGGCGGAGGAGCTCGACGAGCGCCTCGGTGCCGCCGACGACGACGTCTGCGGCCGTTCCCAGCTCGCTCGGGCCCTCGTCGGAGACGACGGCGACACGCACCGCGACGTCGAGCCCGTCGAGCCCCCGGAACGCGTCGAGGTCGGTCGAGTCGTCGCCCGCGTAGAGCGCGCGCTGCAGACCACGCTTCCGGAGCAGATCGTGGACGGCGGTTCCCTTGTCGGCGTCGACCGGCGGCCGCACCTCCAGCACCTTCCGGCCCCAGCGCGGCCGCAGACCCGCGGCGATCGCCTGCTCCGCGACGCGGTGCAGCTCGGCCACGGCGGCGTCCTCGTCGTCGGCGGTGCGGTAGTGAAAGGAGACGGTCACGCGCTTCCGCTCCGCCGGCCAGGCGACCGAGTCGGCGAAGGCGGCGATCGCCGGGGCCCACTCGTCTGCGCGCCCGTCGGTGTCGAGGCCGTGCTCACCGAGGTAGACAATGCCGTCGATTCCGACCAGCCGCGCCGCGTCGTCGCGCGTCCGGCCGCTCACGCAAGCGACCAGGGCGTAGCGATCGCGAAGCGCGCGCAGCACGTCGCGCGTCGGCTCCGGCACCGATGCGGCCTCGGGCCGCGCGACGATCGGCGAGAGCGTCCCGTCGACGTCGAGCAGCAGCCCGGCCTCCTTCGGCTGCTGGGCGATGCGCGTGAGTAATGACCCCGTATCCACCCGTCCCAGGAGAATAGGCATGTGGCCCTCGTATTAATCGGCCTGGTCGCCGGCTTCTTCAGCGCGCTCTTCGGCGTCGGGGGAGGAATCATCGTCGTCCCGCTGCTGATCCTGCTCCTGCACTGGCAGCAGCGTCCTGCAATGGCGACCTCCCTGGCCGCGATCGGAATCATCGCGATCGCGGGCACGATCTCCTATGCGTTCCACGGGGAGCTCAAGCCCGGCGCCGCAGCCCTGGTCGGTCTCCCAGCGGCCGTCGGCGCCGTGGCCGGGACTGCGCTTCAGCAACGCCTCGCGAACCGGACGCTCTCATTCCTGTTCGCGCTGATGCTCCTCGGGATCGGGACGAAGCTGCTCGTCTGATGTGGACGGACGTCCTTGTTGCGGTGCTCGGCCTCGTCGGCGGGGTCCTCGCCGGCCTCTTCGGCGTCGGCGGCGGGATCCTGTTCGTTCCGACCTTGACGCTCGGCCTCGGCCTGACGCAGATCCACGCTCAGGCCACGTCGCTGCTCGCGATCATCCCGACCGTGATCGCCGGCACCTGGCGGCAGCAGCGATACGGCAACGTTCGCTGGCGGCCGGCCGTCGTGATCGGGCTGGCGGCGATCGGCGGCGTCGAGGGCGGCGTCGCGCTGGCGGAGACGCTTCCGGAGCATGTCCTCCGGCGGCTCTTCGGCGCGCTCATGGTTCTCGTCGCGGTCCAGATCGCCTGGCGTGTGCGCCGACGGTAGTCATACTTGTAGACATGCAGGAGCTCGAGGACGTCTGGATCCCGCTCGTCGACGAGCCGATCGGCTCGATCGTCAAGCAGATCGAGGAGGACGACCCGGACCTCCGCGCGCTCGTCGACTCGCCGCGCCGGCTGCTCGCTTTCCGCACGTTCGCGTACATCCGCGTCGGGCTCGCGCTCGGCCAGCTGCTGGTGGAGCACGATCTCGAGCCGTACGACGGCAGCGAAACCTGGATCGACCAGTTGATGCGCGATCCGGCGCACAGCGCGCGCGTCCACGCGGAGGTGCGGCGTGTCGCCGAGGAGATCGCCGCCGACCCGCGCTACGCGGGCGAGGAGCAGCTCGGCCCGGACGACGACGCGCGCGAGCGCTTCCGCGACTTCGCCCGACGGCAGCTCGGCGGCGCCTGAGTCGTCAGTGCGTCGCCGCCCAGGCGACGCCGAAGGTCGCGCAGAAGCCGAACACCGTCAGCCCGACGCGCCGCCACGACGGGTGCGCATGGGCCTCCGGCAGGAGGTCGGTCGCGCCCATGAACAGGAACACGCCGGCGTAGACGGCGAGCAGGTGGCCGAGGCTGTACTCGGACACGTCGAGGAAGCTCCCCGCGATCGCGCCCGCGAGCGGCGCGAACGCGTCGACGGCGAGCCAGCGCCGGGCCCGCCGGCGATCGTCGCCCTGGCGGAGCACGAAGCTGACCGTGTTCAGGCCGTCGGCGAAGTCGTGGGCGATCACCGCCGTGAAGACGAGCAGCCCCGTCCCGGTGTTCAGGCCGAAGGCGACTCCGATCGCCAACCCGTCGAGGAAGCTGTGCGCGGACAGACCGGCGGCGCCAAGCGCACCCACGCGCGCGTGCGCTTTCGCCTCGTCCGCCTCGTCCCGGTGATGGAGCACGAGCACTCGCTGGGCGAGAAAGAAGGCGAGAAAGCCCGCTCCGGTGAGTGACGCCGCACGGCGCGGGTCGCCGACCGCCTCCATCGCCTCCGGCAGCACGTCGAACAGCGCCACGGCGACGACGATCCCGCCGCTCAGAGCGATCAGCGTGTGAATCTCCTTCCCGACTCGCAGCGCCAGCGTGCCGCCGAGGAGCGTCGAGACGACTGTCAGGCCCGCGAGCGGGATCGCGACCCACGAGTTCATCCGCTCAGCCGCAGTTCGCGCACGTGCCGTAGATGTCGACCTCGTGCGAGACCTCCGAGAAGCCGTACCGCTGTTTCAGCTCCGCCGGCCGAGGCGCGGCGCACAGCTCGGTCTCTTCGACACTGCCGCAGCGCAGGCAGACGAGGTGGTGGTGATGACCCGTGTGGCAGCGAACGTAGGCAGGCCGGCCTTCGCCGGGGAGGGGGCGGACGCTTCCCGCCCGGCGCAGGAGATCGAGCGTTCGATACGTGGTCGCAAGCGAGAGGTTCGGGTACGCGCGCCGGGCGCGGTCGTACAGCTCGACGACAGTGAAGCTGCCCCTCGACTGCGCGATCGCGTCCAGGACAGCGCGGCGTTGCGGGGTGACGCGCGTTCGCCCCGGCAGGCGCAACTGCGCTGCATGGGTTGACGACACCGCGCGAGTCTAGCTGAGAATCATTCTCAAGTAGCCGCCCGCCGGAGCCTGCGCTCCGGGCTGAATCCCCATAATTCGACGCCGTGAGGGTGCGCCTGACCGCGTGTCTGGCTTCCGGCTGCTTCGCGCTGCTTGCGGGGGGCGCCTCGGCGACGTCTCCGGTTGCCCCGATCGCACCCCAGCCGGCGGGTGCGACGGCCGTGGCGGTCTCGATCGTCGGGCCGGACGGAACGGTGCTGGTCTCCACCGGCGAGACGCGCGCTCCTGCGCCGAACCCTGCGCCGGCGGCGTTCAGCTACCCCGACGACGGCTCGACCATCTCGTCAGCGGCGATTTCGGTGACGACGTCGGCGAGCGCCGACGAAGGCACGGCGGCCTCGTCGGTCGAGCTGAGCGGGCTCTCCCTCCTCGGGGGCGAGATCACCGCTGACCGCGTCCGCGCCGCGGTTCAATCCGCGGCGACCGTCGGCGACCTCGCCGCCTCGGAGCTGACGAATCTCGTGGTGCTGGGCCAGCCCGTGCCGGAGGCGGCACCCGACACGAAGCTGCCGCTCGCCGACTGGGGGACGCTGACGCTCCTTGGCCAGACGACCAGGCAGCGTGGAGGCGCAACCCCTGCGTGGGAAGGCGTGATCACCGCGCTCGTCGTCCACCTCGACGCCGACCACGCCGGATTGGCCGCGGGAACCGAGCTCAGAATCGGCTTCGCGCAGGCCTTCTCACGCGAGCCGGCGCCGGCGCAAACGCCTGCGCCGCCGGTGCAAACGCCCAAGCCGCTCCCTACGCCGAAGACCCGCGCCCACGTGACGCTGCCGCGGGGGGTTGGGCAGCAGCCCGCCCGGCCGGTGCAGACGCCGAAGCCCACCGTCGTGCCGAGCACGAAACCGAAGGTGACGACGGCGAAGAAGCCGAAGCAGCCGAAGAAGCCGCGTCGGAAGGGCCTACTGCCTGTGCACGCGCCGCCGCCGGACGTGACCCCGAAGCTGACCGCGGGCGGCTACGTCTTCCCGGTGTACGGCCCGTCAGGCTACGGCGACAGCTTCGCCGCTCCCCGCGGTGACGTCTCCGGCGGCTGGCACCACGGCGACGACATCTTCGCGCCGCTCGGCGCGCCGATCCTGGCGATCGCCGAAGGAACGGTGTTCTCCGTCGGCTGGAACGACATCGGCGGCTACCGGTTGTGGCTCCGCGACCGAGCCGGGAACGAGTTCTACTACGCGCACCTCTCCGCCTACACCAAGCTCGCGGTCAACGGCCGCCACGTGCACGCAGGCGACGTGCTCGGCTTCGTCGGCAGCACCGGCGACGCAGAGGGCACGCCGTTCCACCTCCACTTCGAGGTTCACCCGGTCTCGCTGCTCTTCCTCGGCTACGACGGTGCGGTCAACCCGACCACCTACCTCAACGCCTGGGAGCGGCTCGAGGACGTGCGGATCCTCGCCGCGGTGCCGTTCCTCGGTCCCGCCGCGCGACCGAGCAACGCGCCGACGCCCGGCGCGATCCTGCTCGAGAGCAGCGACATCTCGACCGCGAACGGCCTCGAGCCCGAGACGTTGCAGCGCGCGATGAACAGGCCGCCGAAGATCGACCTGAGCGGCCCGAGCGTCGCGCAGCTACCGGTGCCGCTCCCGGTGCTCGACCGCGCCTAGACAGCGGGCTCGTCGCCGCCGCGGCCGACATGCGCGGCCGCGGCACCGAAAGGCTCGTCGCCAGCAGATGTCCTTGGGGAAGGGAGCACACGGGGGAAACCGGCTGTTTCCCCCGTGAAGCGAGCGGAGCGAGCGTCAGGCGGTGCCGTTCCCGGAGCGGTCCTCGTAGCCGAACTCGCCGCCCCCGCCGGAGAGCTTCTCGCGCAGGAACCGGCGGAGCGACGGCCCCGTGACCGGGTTGTACAGCAGCCCGGCGACGACGCCGACGAGCAGCAGCAGGTTCCGGCCGCCGTGGCCCTCGCGCCTCCCCTGGAGGCGGTCGGCAGCCTGGCGCAGCTCGGTGACCGCCGTGCGCAGGTTGTCCTGGATGTCGTGATCGGCGGCGACTCGCGTCGCGATGCCCGTCACTCCGCGCGGAGCCACGAGCTCGTCGTAGATCTCCCGCGCGGCGCTGTACGCCTGCTTGACGTGCTTCCGGAGCTCGTCGTCATGCAGCGCACGCTCCACGTAAGGTTTCGCAGTCCCGGCCACCCCAGCAACACGTACCTTCGTCTTGGGCATGCTCCGCCCGTCCTTTCGGTCGTCGCTTCGTCGGCTTCCAGTGACCCGAGTCTACCCCTCGCGCCCGCCTCGAAAACGGCTTCTCTTGGTGCTGACGATCGCCGTGCTCGTCGCCGGCTGCGGCGGCGGAGGCGAACGGCCGACGCTCGAGACGGAGCGGGTCGAGGGGGACGGCTTCAGCTTCGCAGCGCCGCAGGGCTGGACGGTGAAGCGCGGAACGAGATCGGTCACCGTCAGGCCCGGGACGGGCCCGGCCCTCGCCTCGGTGACCGTGCTCACGCTGCGCAAGCGGTACGTTCCGGCGCGGTTCGCCCAGGTGGCGGTCGAGCTCGACCGCGTGACCACCACCCTCGCGTCGAAGCTGCGCGGCAAGGTGATCGCGCGCCGCACGCTGCTCGTCGCGGGCGCCCGGTCGCGCCAGTACGACCTCGCCTACTCGAGCGGGGGGACCGGGCTGATCGACCGGATCACCTTCGTGCTCAGAAACACGACCGAGTACTACGTGCTCTGCCGCTGGGAGGCCGGCGACGGTGAGCCCGCTGCCTGCAGCCGTCTGACGGCGACCCTCAGGATCCGCTAGCCGCCTGGCGTTCGCGGGCAGGCCGCGGTCGCGCCGACGCCTGCCCGTCCAGCGCGACGTCGAGCACCTCGCCGATCTCGTCGACGAGGATGAACTCCAGCTCCTTCCCCGTCTCCTCGGGGAGCTCGCTCAGGTCGGCCTCGTTCTCGCGCGGGAGGATCACGCGGTGCAGCCCGGCGCGCTGTGCGGCGAGCACCTTCTCGCGTGTGCCGCCGATCTGGAGCACCTGGCCGCTGAGCGTGATCTCGCCGGTCATCCCGACGTCTTCCGCCACCGTGCGCCCGGTCGCGAGCGACACGATCGCCGTCGCCATGGTTATTCCGGCCGACGGGCCGTCCTTCGGGACCGCCCCGGCCGGGACGTGGATGTGCACGTCGTGCTCGCTGAACCACTTCGGGTCGGTCCCGAGCTCCGCCGCGTGACTCCGTACCCAGGAGAGCGCGGCGTGGGCGGACTCCTGCATCACCTCGCCGAGCTGCCCCGTCACCTGCAGCCGCCCGCGGCCGGGATAGGCGGTCGCCTCGATGAAGAGGACGTCGCCGCCCACGGCCGTCACGGCAAGCCCGGTGGCGACGCCAGGCTCCGACGTGCGCTTGCGGGTCTCGCCCGAGAAGCGGCGCGGGCCGAGCGCCTCGCGAACCGCCGCTGCGTCCAGGGTGACACGCTCCGTCTCGCCCTTCGCGATCCGGGTTGCGGCCTTCCGCAGGACGTCGCCGATCCTCCGCTCCAGGTTCCGCAGGCCGGCCTCGCGCGTGTACTCGCGGATAATCAGCCGGACCGCAGCCTCGTCGAGCTTGGCCTGCTTCTTCTTCAGCCCGTTCGCCTCCAGCTGCTTGGGAATGAGGTACCGGACGGCGATCTGGACCTTCTCCTCCTCCGTGTAGCCGGAGAGCTGGATCACGTCCATGCGGTCGAGGAGCGGCCCCGGGATCGTCTCGAGCTGGTTCGCGGTGCAGATGAACAGCACCTTCGAGAGGTCGAAGGGAAGGTCGAGGTAGTGGTCGCGGAACGAGGAGTTCTGCTCCGGGTCGAGCACCTCGAGCATCGCGCTCGCCGGGTCGCCGCGCCAGTCGGCGCCCATCTTGTCGATCTCGTCGATCAGGAAGACGGGGTTCTTCGACTCGGCGTCGCGCAGGGCGCGGATGATCGTGCCGGGCATCGCGCCGATGTACGTGCGCCGGTGGCCGCGGATCTCGGCCTCGTCGCGGACGCCCCCGACCGAGATGCGGACGAACTTCCGGCCGAGCGTGCGCGCGATCGACTGCCCCAGCGACGTCTTGCCGACTCCCGGCGGGCCGACGAAGCAGAGGATCGGGCCGGAGACGTCGCCCTTCAGCTTCGACACGGCCAGGTACTCGACGATCCGCTCCTTGACCTTGTCGAGATCGAAGTGGTCCTCGTCGAGGATCCGACGCGCCTGCTCGAGGTCGAGCGTGTCCTCGGTCACTGCGTTCCACGGCACGGTCAGAATCCAGTCGAGGTAGGTGCGGATGACGCCGTACTCGGCTGCGGCGGAGGGGAGCTTCTCGAGTCGCGAGAGCTCGCGATTCGCGGCCTTGGCCGCCTCCTCGGGCAGGTCGAGCTCCTCCAGGCGGCTGCGCAGCTCGTTGATCTCGGCCTGCTCGTCGTCGCCCTCGCCGAGCTCCTCCTGGATCGCCTTCAGCTGCTGGCGGAGGAAGTACTCCCGCTGACCCTTCTCCATCTCCGACTGCACCTGAGACTGGATCTTCGAGCCGAGCTCGATCACCTCCAGCTCGCGGCTGAGAATCGCCGTGATCGCGCGCAGCCGCTCCCCGACGTCGGCCATCTCGAGCAGCTGCTGCTTCTCGTCCGTCTTCAGCCGCATCGTCGAGGCGACGAGGTGCGCGAGCGCGCTCGGATCGTCGATGTTCGCGGCCGCGATCTGCAGCTCCTCGGGCAGGTACGGGACGGCCGCGATGATCCGGCCGAAGAGGTTCTGGACGTTGCGCGTCAGCGCCTCCAGCTCCTTCGACTCCTCGACGATCTCGGGCACCTCGCTGAACTCGCCTACGAGGTAGGGGTCGTCGCTGACGCGTTGCTCGAGGCGGATCCGCCGCACGCCCTGGACGAGGATCCGGAGCGTGCCGTCGGGCACGCGGATCAGCTTGTGGACGATCGCGGCCGCGCCGATCTCGTACAGGTCGTCCCACCCGGGCGTCTCCGCCTCCTGGTTCCGGACGGTGACGAGCGCGAGCATCCGGTCGCCGGAGACGACGTCGTCGACGAGCCGGATCGAACGCTCCTGGCCGATTGCGAGCGGTGTCATCGACTGCGGGAAGACGACCGTCTCCTTCAGCGGCAGGACGGGGAGGGTCGAAGGGACCTCGACCTCGCTCTCGACGACCGGGACGTCGGGCTCGAGCTCGCTCACGGCTCGGCCTTTCCGAGCGCGATCGTCACGCGGCCCGTCCGCGGGCGCTGCGTAAGGGGGAGCACGACGGTCAGCAGGCCACGCTCGTACGAGGCCGTCGCGGCGTCCGGATCGACGTCCTCGGCGAGCGACACGCGCCGGTGGAAGGCTCCGTACTCGATCTCCATCTGCCGGTACGAGACGCGGCCGGCGTGGCCGTGGCGACGCCGGACGCCCTTCATCACGACCGTTCGCTCGCTGACGACGATCTCGACGTCGGCGGGATCGACGCCCGCGAGGTCGATGACCAGCGTCACGGCCGGCGGGTTCTCCGAGCGGTAGCAGTCGATGTTCGGCCGCCAGCCGAGGCGCCTGCCGACGAAGCCCGGGACCTGCCACAGGTCTGCGAAGAGCTCGTCGAGCTCGTCCTGCATCCGATCGATGTCGCGCCGTCCCTGCAGTGCCGTCTAGCGTACCCCGCGGAAGTCGTCTGACACCTTGCCGTGGTAGAGCGCTGGACACGAGCCGCGATTCGCTTCCGCTGGCCGATCGTCGTCGGCTGGCTCGTCGTCGTGGTTCTCGGCGGCTGGGCCTCCGGCCGGCTGTCCGACCTTCAGTCGAACGTCTTCACCGTTCCGGGCACCGACTCGGAGCACGCTCGGTCGATCCTCCAGCATCACTTCGGCGACCGCAGCGACGGCGCGTTCACCGTGGTGTTTCGAGTCGCCGACTCCGGCGATCCCGCACTTCGGGGACGGCTCCAGCGTGTGGTCGACCGTGCGGCCCGGGTCGTTCCGACGGGCAAGGGCACTGCGCTGGAGGCCGCCGGGCCGCACGTCCTCTACGGCAACGTCATCTCGCAGCTCAATCTCGCCAAGGCGAAGGGACACACCGACGATCTCGTCGCGGAGCTCGGACAGCCGGCGGGGACGACCGCGTACGTCACCGGCGCGCCCGCGATCCAGAACGACCTCGACCCGATCTTCTCGGACGATCTCCAGAAGGGCGAGTCGATCGCCCTGCCGATCGCGCTCGTCGTCCTGCTGCTCGTGTTCGGGCTCTCGTGGGCGGTGACGATTCCGCTCCTGTTCGCGGCGAGCACCGTCTTCGGGACGCTCGGGATCGTCTACGTCGTCGCGCACTACATGACCACGCCGACCTACGTGACCAACCTCGTCTTCCTGATCGGAATCGGGATCGCGATCGACTACTCGCTGCTGATCGTGTACCGGTTCCGGGAGGAGCTGACCCGTGGCCTGAGCGTGGACGACGCCGCCGTCCGGACGATGGAGACGGCGGGCAGGGCGGTGATGTTCTCCGGCGCGACGGTTGCGATCGGGCTCGCGCTGCTGCTGTTCATGCCGCTGCCCTTCGTTCGGTCGATGGGCGTGGGCGGGTTTCTGATCCCGATCGTGTCGATCGCGGCGGCGGCGACTCTGCAGCCGGCGTTGCTGTCCCTCTACGGCCGGCGGGGGACGCACCGCCTGCCGGTCGCCGCGTTCCTGCACGAGCGGCTGCGGCTGCCCGTCCGCGGGTCGGACCGGCCCGACGACGTCGAGCACCGGTTCTGGGCGCGGCTGGCGCGCTCGATCATGCGGCGCAAGTGGCGTTACATCACCGTCGTCTCGGGACTGCTCGTCGCGGCGGCGGTTCCGGTCGGGTGGTTGCAGCTGACGCCCGGCGCGACGGCCGGGATTCCGCAGCACCCGCCGTCCGTCCGTGGGTTGAACGTCCTCGAGGCGGCGCTCGGTCCGGGCGCGATCGCGCCGGCGCAGGTCGTCGTGGATGCGGGCAGCGCCGGTGGCGCGCGGGCCGCCCCTGTGCTGCGCGCGACCGAGCGGCTCGTCGATGAGGCTGCGCGCGACCCGGAGGCCTCGGCGACGTACTTCGCGAACGGCGGCCGCTTCGTCGATCCGAGCGGACGGTACGCGCAGGTAATCATCGCGACGCGGCACGAGTACGGCTCGGAGGAGGCGCAGGACTTCGCGCGCCGGCTGCGCTCGAAGCTGATTCCCGCGGCGGGGTTCCCGGACGACGCCGACGTCCTGGCCGGCGGTGGGCCGGCGCAGGGCGTCGACTTCCTCTCCCGAGCCTACGGCGCGTTTCCCTGGCTTGTCCTCGCCGTGCTCGCGCTGACGTACCTGCTCCTGATGCGCGCGTTCCGGTCGCTGCTCCTGCCGCTGAAGGCGGTGATCCTCAACCTGCTCTCGGTCGCCGCCAGCTACGGGGTGCTCGTCCTCGTCTTCCGCTACGGCGTCGGCCAGGACGTGTTCGGCTTCTACCAGTTCCCGCAGGTGGAGGGCTGGATCCCGATCTTCCTGTTCGCGATGATCTTCGGCCTCTCGATGGACTACGAGGTCTTCCTCGTCAGCCGCATGCGGGAGACGTGGGACGAGACGCACGACAACGCCCGGGCGGTTGCGATCGGGCTCGAGCGCACAGGCCGGATCGTCACCGCCGCGGCGGTGATCATGGTCGCGGCCTTCGCCGGCTTCATGGCTGGGAGCATCGTCGGCCTACAGGAGTTCGGCTGCGGCCTCGCCGTCGCGATCTTCCTCGACGCGACGCTCGTGCGCGGCATTCTCGTGCCGTCGCTGATGGCGATCATGGGCCGCTACAACTGGTGGCTGCCCGAGCGGGTCGCCCGAGTGGTGCGCGTGCGGCCGTCGCCGCTCGTCGAACCGACCTAGGCAGCAAAGCCCCTTGCTCGGTACGGTCTCCGCAGGAGGGATCTGTGCAGGCGCAGGGAGACGGGCTGAGGACGGAGATCGTCGGCCGTGAAGACGACCTCGCCGGCCTGCACGAGTTCCTCGACGGCTCGCCGGGGGCGCTTCTGCTCGTCGGCGACCCTGGGGTCGGCAAGACGACGCTGTGGGAGGCTGGGATCGACGCAGCGGCGGAACGCGGCCTGCGCGTGCTCTCTGCTCGTCCGAGCGGAGCCGAGGCGCAGATTGCGTTCGCGGCGCTGATCGACTTGCTCGACCAGGTCGAGGCGGACGCGCTCGCGGCTCTGCCGTCGCCGCAGCTGCAGGCGCTCGAGGTCGCCCTCCGGCGAGCTGAACCTGCCGGCGTCCCGCCGGAGCCGGGGGCGATCTCGCTCGGGTTCTTGAACGCCGTCCGCGCGCTGGCGGCCGGGGAGCCGTTGCTGATCGCGATCGACGACCTGCAGTGGGCCGATCGCCCCTCTGCGGACGTTCTCGCGTTCACTGCCCGCCGGCTCGCGGGCGAGGAGGTGACGTTCCTCCTCGCCAAACGGCCCGGGCGCTCGTCGGGGCTCGAGCGAGTCCTCGACCCGAGGCTCGAGCGGCTCGATGTCGGGCCGTTGAGCCTAGGGGCAACGCGACGTCTGCTCGCGGAGCGCCTCGGCCTGGCGCTCCCCCGACATCTGCTGCGCCGCGTGGTCGAGTCGACGCTCGGAAACCCGCTGTTCGCGCTGGAAGTCGGTCGCATGCTCGTCGGGCGAGAGCTGCCCGCGATCGGCGAGGAGCTTCCCGTGCCGGCCGTGGTCGAGGATCTCCTCGGGAAGCGGGTGGCGCGCCTTCCTGCACCGATGCGCCGGCTGCTGCTCGCCGTCGCCCTGAGCGCCGAGCTGACTTCTTCGCAGCTGGCCGCCGTAGACGGGACGGCGACGGTCGATGACGCGGCCGACGCCGGCTTGCTGGTCATCGACGGAGACCGCGTCCGTGCGTCGCACCCGCTGCTTGCGGCGGCGGCACGAAAGCGGTCGAGCTCACGTGTACGGCGTGAGCTTCACCTCGAGCTCGCACGCGTGGCCGCGGACCAGGAGCTCCGCGCTCGGCACCTGGCGCTCGGCGCGGAGAAGCCCGAGGCGAGGCTCGCCGAGACGGTTGCCGAGGCGGCCGCCGGCGCTTCCGCGCGTGGGGCACGACAAGACGCGGTCGAGCTCGCAGTCCATGCGCTGCGGCTCACACCGGGGGAAGCAGATGACCGCGCTGCGCGTGTGCTCGAGCTTGCCGGCTACCTGGAGGTGGCGGGCGAGCCGAAGCGGGCTATGGATCTGCTGCTGGCCGAGCTCGACGGGCTGCAGAGCGGCGGCCCTCGCGTTCGCGCCCTGCTGATCCTCGCAGAGTGCGCCGGGAGGGTCGGTGCGGACATCCAGGAGTACATCGACCGCGCGCTCGCGGAGAGCGGAACCGACCCGGCCCTGCGTGCGCATGTGCTGCCTGCAATGGCTCAAGCGGCGAACCCGAAGAGGGTCCGTGATCGGGAGATGTGGGCGCTGGAATCGTTGTCGGGCGCACGTCGCGCGGGTCCGGACGTAGAGCGACTTGCGCTGGACGCGTTGGCTTGGGCTCGCGTCGAGCGCGGCCTGGCGATTGACGACCTGTGCGAGCGGTTCCAGGCCGTCTCTACCGCGGCCGGATACATCGCGGGATCGCCCGACCGCCCAGCGGCGCAGCGGTTCGCCTGGCGAGGACAGGTCGCCGAGGCGCGGGCAGCGCATCTCCGTCTGCTCTCGGTGGCGGACGAGCGCGGCGAGGCGGTATCCCATGCGCTGGAGCGTCTCCATCTGTGCGAGCTCGACCTGCGCGTGGGTGATCGCGAGGCAGCCTCGCGCTTCCTCGACGAGTGGGACGAGTCGTTGTACGGAGAGCTCCTGCCGGCAACGATCTACGAGCGCTGTCGCGCGCTCCTGGCCATGTTCCTGGGCCTTCCCGACGAAGCCGAGCAGCGAGCAGCGAAGGCGGTTGCGCTCACGCAAGAGGGCAACTGGAATTGGCTGGAGGCGTCACGGGCGGCGGGCGCGGCGGCGCTGCTCGCACACGAGCCCGCCCGGGCGGTGGACCCGCTCCGCGCGGTCTGGGAGCACACACAGCGCGAAGGGGTGGACGACCCGGGTGTGTTCCCCGTCGCGCCGGAGCTCGTCGAGGCCTTGGTCGAGCTGGGGGAGGTCGCCGAGGCTCGAACCGTCACGGACCGCCTGCGAGAGCTGGCGGAGGAGCAGGATCATCCCTGGGGGCTCGCGACCGCGAAGCGCTGCGAGGCGCTGATCCACCTTGGCTCGGGGACGCACGCGGAGGCTGCAACGGCGGGGCTGGAGGAAGCGGCGGCCGTGTACGGCGAGCTCGGTCTTCGCTTCGATCGCGCGCGAACGCTGCTGCTTCTCGGCCGGTCCCTGCGCCGGCGGAAGAAGTGGGCCGCGGCGCGCAGCACGCTCGAGGAAGCGGGGGCTGCGTTCGAGGAGATCGGCTCCCCGGGCTGGGTCGACGAGGTTCGCTCGGAGCTGTCTCGGGTCGGCGCGCGTCGCCCGGCGGCGAGGGGTGGGCTGACGCCGGCGGAGCAGCGAGCGGCCGAGCTGGCGGCCGAAGGACTCTCGAACAAAGAGATCGCCGGCGCCCTGTTCCTCACCGTCAACACGGT
Source organism: Gaiellaceae bacterium (assembly GCA_035274625.1). Lineage (GTDB taxonomy): Bacteria > Actinomycetota > Thermoleophilia > Gaiellales > Gaiellaceae > DATBLE01. The sequence goes on along the minus strand of DATENZ010000105.1, from coordinate 15,210 downwards.
CGAGACGCATCTCTCGCACGCGTACGCGAAGTTGGGTGTCCGCTCGCGCGCGCAGCTCTCCCGCGCACTTTCGTCGCAGCGGTAACGGCCCCAAAAGATTCAGGGTTTCCGCCATTTCGCTGCGGCCCGCGCGTGCGTACGGTCGGTCGCGCGGCCGGTCGGGCCGCAAGACGGATGAAAGTCCAGAGGAGGAACAGATGAAACAGGGACTGAGCATGCTGGGCGTCTTCGTGCTGGCCGCGGCGCTCGGCGGGGGCGCGTCGGCGGGGAGCAGCGCGCCGGGGGCAAAGAGCAGCGTTCGGCCGGTCGTGGCCGTCGAGGCGCTTGTGTCGGGGACGTTTGCGGGCAAGGCAACAGGCGGTCCCGCGGTCGGCGTCGTGGTGGTCGCGGAGAAGCCGACGGCGGCGCAGCCGCGGACGATCTCCGTGTACGTCTGCAACGGGAGCTCGCTGTCGGTGTGGCTGAGCGGGAAGACGGCGGGCAACGTGATCGATTTGCGCTCCGCCGACGCCCAGTACGGCGTGCACGTGAACTTGACGGCGCAGGCCGCGAGCGGGAAGTTCGGCATCTCCGGCGGCAGCGGGTTCAGTTTCTCCGTGCCCCGTGCTTTGGGGCCGGCGGGGCTCTTCGACGTGAACGTCGTCGCGAGCGGGCTTCTGCGAGGGACTTCGACGGCCGGTGGTTCGCTGACCGGCCGGGCAGGAGCGGGCGGCAAGCTGCTCGCGCGCGGGACGGTCACGGCGACCGTCACCGCCGACAGCAAGGTGCTCAAGCTGACGGCGGTCGCGCGCCACCTTACCCCGGGCGCTTACCGCTGGATCGTCCTGTCCACCGGGAACGTGTGGGGCGCGAACAAGCGGGGCCCGATTCGGGGCGGGATCGGAGGCTTCGTCCGGCCGACCGGCGGCAAGCAGTTCAGGATCAAGGCGAGCGGCGCGGGGCAGAAAGGGTATGACGACAAGAAGTGCGGGCAGCTGGCGGACAAGTTCAACAAGGGCGTCGCGCAGCTGGAAAACGCGATCCAGGCTGGAAAGGACACCTCGAACATCGCGAAGGACGGAAACAAGCTCTTCGACGAGATCGAGGCCCACTGCGTGATGATTCTCTAGCCCGATCCGCGCGGTTCTGAGCAGGGAGGGCCTCGGCTGCGTGTGGCTCTCCCCTGCCTTCTTCCCAAACTGCCCAAACGAACGCGAAGGAGGAGCGTCATGCACCAGCGCGCGCCAATCGTCCTGTCCAGCGCGGCGCTCGCCGTCGCCGTCCTCGGCGCCACCCCGCTCGGCCAGGCTGCAGGAGAGAACCTCAGGGCGGTTGTTCCATTCGCCAAGACCGCCGGCAATGCCCAGAAGCTGAACGGCCACCGCGCCGCGCTCTCGGGTGCCCCCGGGACGATCCCGGTGATCGGGAGGAACGGGAAGCTCCCCGCGCGTATCGGAGCGGTCGGGCCGAAGGGTCCCGCCGGCCCGCCGGGGCCGGCAGGTCCGGGTGGGCCCGCCGGAGGAGCGCTCACCGGCGAGTACCCGAACCCCGAGATCGCGGCGAGCTCCGTCGGAACGGCCGAAGTCGCGAACGACAGCCTCACCGGCGCCGACGTCGTCGAGTCGACACTCGTGGAGGTTCCCTCGGCGGTCCTCGGCGGGCTCGGCCGGACCGGGATCCCGCGGACGTGCGACCCCGAGGACAGGCTGGTCAGGTGTGCATCGGTGAAGCTCCTCCTCGCCAGGCCGGCGCGCGTCCTCGTGTTCGGACAGGTCGCCGCCGAGGTCGAGTCTGGTGCAGACAGAGGCCACGGAAGGTGCTTTCTGCGTGCCGGAAAGGCCGCAATCCCCGACGCAGGAGCGGACATGATCGCCATCGAGGGTCACGGCAGCCACCAGACGGGCAACGCGACCATCGTCGCGGTTTCTCCGCCGGTCGGCCCCGGGGAGGTCACGTTCACCGTCGAGTGCAGCCAGATCCTCGGCGGTGCGGTCACGTTCCGCGGCGCGCAGGTGACGGCGCTCGCCATCTCGGCGAGTTGAGTCGGCGATGCCGGACTTCCTGGTCGAGCTGTATCTGTCGAGGACGGACCTCGCCGCGGTGGAGCGACGCGCTGAGCGCGCGCGCTTGGCGGCGGAGGCGCTGAGCCGGGAGGGTACTCCGGTCCGGTATGTGGGCTCGATCTTCATGCCCGAGGACGAGACCTGTTTCCTCTTGTACGAGGCGGGCCGGGCGCAGGACGTGGAGGAGGCGGCGCGGCGGGCGGCGGTGCCGGTCGAGCGTCTGGCGGAGGTGCTGACCGAAGGGAGAGGACCGGGAGGCTGAAACGGTTCTCGGCGGCGGAGCAAGGTCGCCGCACAACGTCGTATGCGGGCCCTCCGCCTTCGACGAGTCGGCGAGGATCGCGCTGAGTGCGAAGTCCGCTTGGAATCGGGGCGTGGTAGAAGTTCGGGGTGGCCTCAGCGGCCGGCTTGATCCTCCCCGACGGGAGCGAACGGGAGCTCGCGCCCGAGTTCACGGTCGGGCGTGCGGAGGACAACGACCTCGCGATCGAGAAGCCGACCGTCAGCCGGCACCACGCGTTGATCTCGGCGGAGGGCGAGCGGTGGTTCCTCGAGGACCGGGGCAGCTTCAACGGCACGTTCGTGAACGGGACGCGCATCCAGGCGGGCGCGAAGGTGCCGCTCCGCCACGGCGACCGGATCGGGCTCGGCGCGGAGAGCGTCGTGTTCTCCGCTCCGGGCACGCTCGGCGATCCCGAGGCGACGACGGCGCTGCAGACGGGCCCGCCCGCGCTGACGCGGCCGCTCTCGCCGTTCCAGCGCCAGGTCGTCGAGGCGCTCTGTTCCGGCTGGCTCGCCGGGGGCTCGCTCGACGACCTCCCGACGAACGAGGCGATCGCCGCGCGCCTCGGCACGCCCGGGGCGACCGAGACCGTGAAGGCAGCGCTCCGCCGCGCGTACGCGAAGGCGGGCCTCACGGAGGGCTCGCCGTACGCGAAACGGCGCGCGCTCTGCAAGATCGCGCGGCAACGAGGGTGGATTTAGTCAGCGGATGCGGTCGAAGGTGATTGAGATCGCCGCCGCGCCCGACATGCGCGGGCGCGGCACGCATACGCAACGGACGATCGCGGGGGGAGGGGGGCCCACGGGGGGAACCGGCTGTTCCCCCCGTGAAGCGGGCGGAGCGAGCGTTTGAAGGGCGTTGTTCTCGCCGGAGGCACCGGTACCCGCCTCCATCCGCTGACGCGGATCACGAACAAGCACCTCCTGCCGATCTACGACCGGCCGATGGTCAGCTACGCGATCGAGGCGCTCGTCCGTGCCGGGGTGACGGAGCTGATGCTCGTCACGGGCGGGACCCATGCCGGCGAGTTCTTCCGCTTGCTCGGCAACGGCGAGGAGTACGGCATCGAGCGGCTCCAGTACGCCTACCAGGAGCGGCCGGGCGGGATCGCCGAGGCGCTGGGGCTCGCCGAAAAGTTCGTCGACCGCGACCGCGTGTGCGTGATGCTGGCCGACAACGTCCTCGAGCGAAGCTTCCGCGTCTCCGTCCAGGCCTTCGAGACGCAAGAGCAGGGCGCCCGCATCCTCCTCGCCCGCGAAGCCGACCCGGAACACCTACGCCACCTCGGCGTCCCGGAGCTGAACGGCGACGGCCGGGTCGCCCGGATCGTCGAGAAGCCGGCAGAGCCGCCGAGCGAGTACGCCGTCACCGGCGTCTACTTCTACGACGGCGGGGTCTGGGACGTGCTCCCGACGCTCCAGCCGTCCGGCCGTGGCGAGCTCGAGATCACCGACGTGAACAACTGGTACGTCGAGCAGGGGCTGATGGAGCACGACGTGCTGGAGGGGTTCTGGGGCGACGCGGGCGAGTCGATCGACGCCTACTACGCCGTCAACGACTTCGTGCGCGGGCACGGCGCGAACCGCGAGTGATCGACGGGCTCACGAGGTTCCCACTGCGCCGCTACGAGGACGAGCGGGGCTGGGTGATGGAGATCCGCCGAGCGAGCGTCCTCGCAAAGCCGATGGTGCAGACGAACGTCTCGTTCTCCCGGCAGGGCGTGATTCGCGGGCTCCACTACCACGAGCGCGGCCAGGACGACCTCTTCGCCTGCCTGAAGGGCACCGCGCGCGTGGTCGTGCTCGACCGCGACACCGGCGAGACCTTCACGGAGGACATCGGCGACGAGAACCCGGTCGCGATCTACATCCCCGGCCGTCACGCCCACGGCTTCGAGGCGCTGACGGACATCCTCTTCTGTTACCACGTCTCGGAGGAGTACGACCCCGCTGATCCCGACGAGCACGGCGTCCCGTGGAACGACCCGCGGGTCGCCGGGCTGTGGAGCACCTCATCGCCGATCCTCTCCTCGAGAGACACGGCCGCGTCCTGATCACCGGCGCCGGCGGGCAGCTCGGCGAGGCGCTCCGGGAGGTGTTCCCGCACGCCGACGCCCGCGACCGGGGCTCGCTGGACGTAGCCGCGTTCGACCTCGACTACCGGCCGGATCTCGTCCTGCACGCCGCCGCCTGGACCGACGTCGACGGAGCGGAGGCGCAGCCGGCCGCCGCCCGTGCCGCGAACGTCCTCGGCACCCGCAACGTCGTCGCCCTCGGGGCGCCGGTCGTCTACTTCTCGACCGACTACGTCTTCGACGGCGCGAAGACGACGCCCTACGTGGAGTCCGACGAGCCACGGCCGCTCTCCGTCTACGGTCAGTCGAAGCTCGACGGCGAGCGTGAGGTGCGCGACGGCTGGGTCGTCCGCTCCTCGTGGCTCTTCGGATCGAGCGGCCACAACTTCGTCCGGACGATGCTGCGACTCGGTATCGCACAGGACGAGGTCGCCGTCGTCGACGATCAGCGCGGCTGCCCGACGTATGTGCTCGACCTCGCGCTCGCAGTGCGCGAGCTCGTGACGCTCCCGTTCGGCGTCTACCACGTCGCCGGGGAGGGCGACGCCACCTGGGCGGAGTTCGCGGAAGCGATCTTCGCCGAGTCCGGGGTCGACTGCCGCGTCCGGCGGATCTCGTCTGAGGAGCTTGCCCGGCCGGCCCCCCGGCCCGCCAACTCCGTCCTGCGCTCGGAGCGTGAGGAGACACCCGGGCTGCCCAACTGGCGCCTGGGGCTGCGCGGATGCCTGGCTAGGCTGTCCGCGTGAGAGTGCTCGTCACCGGCGGCGCCGGCTTCATCGGATCGCACTTCGCCAAGCGCGTCGCTGCCCGCGGCGAGGAGATCGTCGTCCTCGACAAGCTCACCTACTCGGGCAACCCTTCGAACCTCGAAGGCGTTTCGGTGGAGTTCGTTGAGGGCGACATCTGCGACGCCGACGCTGTCGCCGAGGTGGGGGCGGGTGTCGACGCGATCGTCAACTTCGCCGCCGAGACGCATGTCGATCGGTCGATTCTCGGCGCGGCCGAGTTCATCGAGACCGACGTCCTCGGCACGTACGTCCTGCTCTCCTTCGCGCGCGACAGCGGGGTCCGGCTCGTCCAGGTCTCGACCGACGAGGTCTACGGCGACGTTCCGGCAGGTGAGCGCTCGCGCGAAGACGACCCGATCCGCCCGTCGAGCCCGTACTCGGCGTCGAAGGCGGGCGGCGACCTGCAGGTGCTCGCCGCCGTGCGGACGTTCGGCATCGACGCCTGCATCACCCGCGGCGCGAACACCTACGGGCCGAACCAGTACCCGGAGAAGGTGATCCCGCTCTTCGTCACGAACGCGCTCGACGGCGAGCCGCTGCCCGTGTACGGCGACGGCCGGCAACGGCGCGAGTGGGTCCACGTCGACGACCACTGCGCCGCGATCGAGCTCGTCCTTCGCGAAGGCGCAACGGGAGAGGCCTACAACGTCGGCGGCGAGGAGCACGAGAACCTCGAGCTGACGCACCGCATCCTCGCCCTCACCGGCGCCGACGAGTCGCTCGTCCGCCACGTCGACGACCGGCCGGGGCACGACCGGCGGTACGCGCTCGACGACTCGAAGCTGCGCTCGCTCGGCTGGGCGCCCGCACGCTCCCTCGACGACGGCCTCGCCGAGACGGTCGAGTGGTACCGGGAGAACCGCGCGTGGTGGGAGCCGATCAAGTCCGGCGCCTACCGGGACTACTACCGGCGCCAGTACGCCGCCCGTCTCAGTTCATAACGCCTTCACAGGCGTGAGCTACCCTGGCCTCCCGGTGCGCCCTCGCCGGTTGCGGATGCCCACTCGATCCCTCTTGCTCGCGACGCTCGTTGCGACGGCCCTGCTCGGCCCGGCCGCTGCCAGCCCACAGGCGGACCAGACGCTTTCGGTGACGACGTTCGTGATCACCGGCCGCGGCTGGGGTCACGGCGTCGGGATGAGCCAGTGGGGAGCCTACGGCTACGCCCAGCACGGCGTGACGTACGACAAGATCCTCGCGCACTTCTACCCGACCACGAGGCTCGGCCCGGCCGCGGTCGCCCGCGTCAACGTGCTGCTGATCGAGACCCGGCGGCGCGTGCTGGTCTCGTCGCCGGAGCCGTTCCGCGTCAAGGACGGCGCCGGCACCGTGCACGCGCTCCGTGCCGGGAACTACGACCTCGATTCGACGTTCAAGCTGAAGCTCAGACCGGACCGGCCGGCACGCCGCCTCCCGGGGCCGCTCACTTTCCTGCCCGGGAAGAGCCCGCTGTGGCTCGCACACCCGTACCGCGGTTCCCTCGTCGTCGCCGCGAACGGGACGAGCCTGTCGGTCGTGAACTCGGTTGCGCTCGAGTCCTATATCCGCGGCGTCGTCTCCAGCGAGATGCCGCACGACTGGCCGCTGGAGGCCGTCAAGGCGCAGGCCGTCGCCGCCCGCTCGTACGCGCTGGCGCATCTCCGGGGCGGCGCCTTCGACGTCTACGCGGACACGCGGGATCAGGTCTACGGCGGCATCGCCGCGGAGACGCCGGTCGGTGACGAGGCGGTGGCGGCAACGCGACGCCAGGTGCTGCTGTACGGCGGCAAGGTCGCGAGCACCTTCTTCTTCTCCAGCTCCGGGGGCCGGACGGCCGCGGTCACCGACGTGTTCGCGAACGCGAAACCGACGCCGTACCTTGTCTCGGTCGGCGATCCCTACGACACGTATTCGCCGTACCACGTGTGGGGGCCGATCGTCGTCCCTGCGACCGCCGCCGCGAAGAAGCTCGCCGTGCCGGGGCTCTTCGATCTGAAGGCCGTGCCTGCGTCCGGGCGCGCGAGGACGCTCGTCGCCGCGGGCCGGGCCGGAGAGACGACGCTTCGGGCACCGGACGTCCGGCGAGCCCTCGGGCTGCGCTCGACCTGGATGACGATCGGCGTCCTGACGCTGACGCGCCTTGCCGGCCCGATTCCGTCCGGGACGCCGCTGACGCTGACCGGCCGGGCCGAGCGCCTGCGGGACGTCGTCCTGGAGCAGCGTACGCCCGGCGCGCCCTGGGAGCCCGGGCCGCCGCTGCAGGTGCAGGCGGACGGCTCGTTCGCGGTCGACGTCACTCCGACCGAGACGACGGACTTCCGGCTCACCGCCGGTCCGTCGAAGGCCGGGATCCTACGGGTTCGAGTGACGGCGACGTGACCCGCGCCGCAATCGCTCTGGTCACGCTGGCGCTCGCGCTGCCTGCAGGCGCGGCCGCGGGCTCCGGCTTCGTTCCGACCGATCCGCTCGCTGCGAAGCAGTGGTACCTGCCGGCGATCCGTGCCTTCGACTCGTGGCCCGACCTGCCGACGACGCTCGCACCCGTTCGCGTCGCCGTGATCGACTCGGGGCTGGACCTCGACCACCCCGAGTTCGCCGGGCGGGTCGCAGTCTCCCGCAGCTTCGTCGGCGGTGACGCGACCGACCACGAGGGCCACGGGACTTTCGTCGCGGGGATCATCGCCGCCGCGGTCGACAACGGCCAGGGGATCGCGGGGATCGCGTTCCCCGCACAGCTGATCGTCGCGAAGGTCGTGCGGTCCGACGGAACGATCTCGCCGGCCGCCGAGGCTAGAGCCATTCGCTGGGCGGCCGACAAGGGCGCCCGCGTGATCAACCTCAGCCTCGGCGGCCTGCGGGCTCCGCGCGACCTTCGCCAGGACACGTACTCCCGCGCCGAGCAGGACGCGATCGCCTACGCGTACTCGCAAGGGGCGGTAGTCGTCGCCGCGGTCGGCAACGGGGATCAGGCGCCGTCCACTCCGTGGGACTTCGCAAGCTACCCGGCTGCGCTTCCCCACGTGATCGGCGTCAGCGCCGTCGCGCAGGACGGGTCCGTGCCGATCTTCTCGAACCGCGACCTCTTCTTCAACGACATGTCCGCGCCGGGCGTCGGGATCATCTCCACGCTGCCGCGGTCGCTGACCGCGGCGCGGCCCACGTGTGTGGATCAGGGCTACTCGCTGTGCGGGCCGCCGGATTTCAAGTCCGGCGAGGGCACCTCGTACGCCGCCGCGCAGGTCAGCGGGGCGGCGGCGCTCCTCCTGGCCGTGCGGCCGACGCTCGCTCCAGATCAGGTGACGACGCTGCTCGAGCGCACGGCTCACGACGTCAACGCCGCGACCGGCTGCAGGCAGTGCCCGCTCCTCCGCGACCGGTTCAGCGGCTGGGGCGAGCTCGACATCGCCGCTGCGCTGCAGGCGCTCGGGGGGCCGATCCCGTCGGCGGACCGCTACGAGGGCAACGACGACGCCGGGCCAAGGGCCTTCAAGCTCTGGGGCCGCTCGATCGACGTCGCCGCGACCGTCGACTTCTGGGACGACCAGATCGACGTCTACAAGACCCGGCTGGAGAAAGGACAGACGGTAGCCGCGTCGCTGCGGGGCCCGACCGGCACCGACATGAACCTGGTGCTCTGGCGGCCGGGAACACACGAGGTCGCGCCGCGCCGCCTGTCGCCGGAGCTGGAGGCCCGCAGGCTGACGCAGTCGGTCCACGCGGGTGCGAACGAGCACTTCCTGTACCGCGCGCGCGAGACGGGGTGGTACTACGTCGAGGTGAAGATCGCAGCCGACGGCTCGGGGCCGTACCGGCTACACATCTCGAAGAGCCCGCCCGGAACCTAGCCGAGCAGCTCGTCTGCCGGCACGTCGCGAATCTTCCGGGCCGGGTTCCCGACGACGACGGCGCGCGCCGGCACGTCCGTGATCACGACCGCGCCGGCTCCGATGAACGCCTCCTCCCCGATCTCGATGCTCGGGCAGAGGATCGCGCCCCCGCCGACGCGCGCACCGCGCCGGATCGTCGGACCCTTGCGGAGCGCGTGACGGCGCTCGGTCCGTCCCATGAAGTTGTCGTTGGTCGTCACGACGCAGGGAGCGATGAAGACCTCGTTCTCGAGGGTCGAGTAGGCGGTGATGTAGGCGTCGGCCTGGATCTTCGTCAGCGCGCCGACCGTCGTGTCGTTCTCGATCAGCGCACCGCGCCCGACGACGACGTCGTCGCCGAGCGTGACGTGCTCCCGGACGCAGGCCTGGTCGCCGAGGATCACGCGCGCGCCCAGCCGGCTGCCGGCGAAGACCACGGCGCCGGTCGAGACGATGCTGCCGTCGCCGATCTCCGTCGGCGGCAGCTCCTCTCGCTTCGCGGTCGAGCGCGGAGAGAGAACGGGCTGCTTGCCGACGACGGCGTACTCCAGCACCCGCACCCCCTCGCCGAGCACCGTGCCCGGGTAGACGACGGCTGTGGGATGAATCTCAGCCACTGAGGGAATCCGTCAGCCGCTCGAGCGCCCGGACGACCATCGCCCCGTCGCGTGCCACCTTCTGGCGATCGCCGTCGCCGGTGACCAGACGGAGGAAGTGCTCGCACTCGAGGCGCAGCGGCTCCGAGGTCGCGATCTTCGGGATGAAGATGTCGCCGCTGCGGGTCTGCCATTCGCCGTAGGTCTCGGCGCGCTTCCACGGCGCCTTGTCGTAGACGGTGACCTTGCGTTCGAGCTCCATGTCGTCGAAGACCGCCATCTTGTCGCGCCCGACGACCGTCATCCGCCGCATCTTGTGCGGGTCGAGCCAGGAGAGGTGCATGTGCGCGATCTTCCCGGACGGGAACCGGAGGTAGCAGAAGACGACGTCCTCGACGCCCGGCGTGAGGAAGTCCCTGCCGTGCGCGATCGCGGCCTCGGGCTCCTCGTCGAGCAGGTAGAGGATCACCGAGAGGTCGTGTACGCCGAGCGACCAGAGTGCGTTCTCGTTCGTCCGGACGATCCCGAGGTTCTGCCGGTTGCCGTAGACGCAGAGGAGCTCGCCGAGCTCCCCGCCGTCGAGCAGCTCCTTCAGCTTCTGGACGCCGGGGTGGTAGAGGAGGAGGTGGCCCGGCATGAGGACGAGATCGCGGCCGCCCGCGATCTCGACGAGCTCGTCCATCTCCGCGCCGCGCATGGCCGGTGGCTTCTCGACCAGGACGTGCTTGCCGGCCTGAAGGGCGCGCTTGGCCAGGGCGTAGTGCGTCGGGACGGGAGTGGCGATCACCACGGCGTCCAGCCCCTCGTCCTGCAGCATCTCCTCGAAGTCGCCGGTACGTCGTGCGTTCGGGTACCTGCTGGCGAACGCCGTCAGGCGTTCGTCCGAGGCGTCGCAGAGCCACCGAAGCTCGGCCAGCTCGTCGAAGTTGCGGGCGAGGTTCGGGCCCCAGTAGCCGAGGCCCGCGACGCCGACGGTCGTCACAGCTTCCAGACCTTGCCGCTCGCCGTGCCGTTCGGTCCGGTCGCGTTGCGGAGGTCGACGACGAGCTTCGCGTCCTCGACCAGCTGCTCGTAGTCGATCGACGAGTGGTCGGTGACGACGACGACGCAGTCGTAGGCGGCCGGCTCGAGCGGCACGGACCGCAGGCCCTCGTCGCGGAGCTCCGGAACGTGCGGGTCGTGATACACGACGTCCGAGCCGGCGTTCCGCAGCAGCTCGATGATCTTCAGTGCCGGCGACTCGCGCATGTCCCCGATGTCCTTCTTGTACGAGACGCCGAGGACGAGGATCTTCGAGCCGGAGAGGGACTTGCCCGCGCCGTGGTTGAGCGCCTGCGAGATCCGGGAGCGGCAGTAGTACGGCATCGACTGGTTGACCTTGCCGGCGAGCTCGATGAACTCGGTGGTGAAGTCGTACTCCCGCGCCTTCCACGTCAGGTAGAAGGGATCGATCGGGATACAGTGCCCCCCGAGGCCCGGGCCCGGCTGGAAGCTCATGAACCCGAACGGCTTCGTCGCCGCGGCGCCGACGACCTCCCAGATGTCGATCTCCATCCGCGCGCAGAGGCGGGCAAGCTCGTTGACGAGCGCGATGTTCACGGAGCGGAAGATGTTCTCGAGCAGCTTCGTCAGCTCGGCCGCCTCCGCCGACGAGACGCGCACGACCTCGTCGAGAGCCGACTCGTAGAGCCTCGCCGCAGCCTCGGTGGACGCCTCGTTGATCCCGCCGACGATCTTCGGCGTCGATTTCGCCGTGAAGTCGGTACGCCCGGGGTCGACGCGTTCGGGAGCGAACGCGAGGTGGAAGTCCTCGCCCGCTGTGAGGCCGCTGCCCTGTTCGAGGATTGGCTGCAGAACTTCGCGCGTCGTGCCGGGGTAGGTCGTGGACTCGAGGACGACGAGGTGGCGCTTCCGCAGGTGCGGCGCGATCGAGCGGGCGGCGCTTTCGATGAACGAGACGTCCGGCTCGCGTTGCCGCGAGAGCGGCGTCGGCACCGCGATCACGATCGTGTCCGTGTCGGCGACGACCGCGAAGTCGGTCGTGGCGATGATCGAGCCGGCCTCGACGAGCGACTTCAGCTTGGCCGAGGGGACGTCGGAGATGTGGCTCTCGCCGCGGTTGATCGCCTCGACGAGCTCGCGAACGACGTCGACGACCACGACCCGCTTTCCGGCGCCGGCGAACGTCGCTGCGTGCGGCATCCCCACGTAGCCCGCTCCGATGACGGCGACGTCCCAGCTCATTCCGGTGCGGAAGCGTACAGAGCGGCCGCGACCCTACCGGCGGCGTTGCCGTCGCCGTAGAGCGCAGGCCGGTCCGCCGGCATTCGCGCGTTCCGGACCGCCTCCACGAGCCGGTCCGGGTCGGCGTCGACGAGGACGTTCGCGCCGACCTCGATCGTGTCCACCCACTCGGTCGACGGCCGCGCGGTCACGCAGGGGACGCCGTACCAGTACGCCTCCTTCTGCAGCCCGCCGGAGTCGGTGACGATCACGCGCGCCTGCGAGGCGAGCGCGGCGAGGTCGAGGTAGCCGAGCGGGGAGAGCAGCCGCAATTGTGAAGGGGTCTGACCCTTTAACGCTCCGATCGCAGCTCGCGTCCGCGGATGCGCGGGGAAGACGATCGGCTCCTCGATCTGCGAAAGGCCCTGCAAGATCCGCTCGACGCGCTCGGGCTGGACGTTCGCCTCGCGGTGCAGCGTCGCGAGGACAAAGTTAAGGGGTCTGACCCCTGCCATGTCCAGAGCGGACGAGCGCTCGCGCGCGATCGGTGCGAAGCGGAAGCACGCGTCCGCCATCACGTCGCCGACGACCTCGATCCGCCCGTCGACCCCTTCGCCCTCGAGGATCCCGCGCGAGCGCTCGTCCGGGCAGAAGAGGAGCTGCGACAGCCCGTCGGTCTCGACCCGGTTGTGCTCCTCCGGCATCGACAGGTCGTAGCTGCGGAGGCCGGCCTCGACGTGGGCAAGCGCGACCCCCGCTTGCGCCGCGGCGCGCGCGCCGCCGAGCGTCGAGTTCGTGTCCCCGTAGACGAGCACCCAGTCCGGGTGCTCCTGCTCGATCGCGTTGAGCAGGTCGGGAGCGAGCGCCTCGAGCATCTCGTCGCGCGCGAGGCCGCCGACCTCGAGCCGGTACTGGGGCTCGGCGAGGCCGAGCTCGTCGAAGAAGACCTGCGACAGCTGGGGGTCGTAGTGCTGCCCCGTGTGGAGCACCACCTCCTCGATCCCGGCCTCGCGAAGCGCCACGGAAACCGGGCCGGACTTGATGAACTGGGGCCGGTTCCCGACCACCGACAGCACCTTCACCGGGGCTACACTACGCAGCCCGCCGGGCCGTTAGCTCAGTTGGTAGAGCAGGGGACTCTTAATCCCAAGGTCGAAGGTTCGAATCCTTCACGGCCCATGCAAAAAACGCCTGGAAGGGCCGGTTTTGCCCACCGGTCGATTCCCCTCTCGTGTCTCGCGGCGCGCGGGCGCAACTAAGCGGCAACACGGGTCTCGCTACGTCGTCCCGCGGACGGGGCTTCCGGAGTCTGCTGGTCACCGGAGCGCTCTTTGTCTCGGGACAGGGAGTTTACGGCTAGACTGCTCCTTACAGCGAGCTGCACGTCGTCCTCGCCCAGACCTCATTCGAGCGGGGCGCAAGGAGATGTGTGGGATGCCAGAGCTGATCATCGAGGCGCCGACGCTTGACGTGGCACACGGCCTCTACCGAGCGCTGGCGGAGTTCTACCCGGAGTTGGGCGGCGATGCCCGCAACGGGTATCGCATTACGCTCGAGATGGGAAGCGAGCGCGCGCTCGTCGGTGCCCTCGACGGGATCCAGGAGTACGTCTCTACGCGGGATGAAGGCCCCGCGCGCGTCGATCTCGATGGACGCCGCTACACGTTCCACGTCCAGTAGCGTGCTCGACGACCTGCCGCGCAATGGTGAGGCTGCTCAGAGCGCGGCCGCCCGCTTCAGGCGGCGGCGCGCTCGTCGCCACCATCTTGGCGCCGGCAGCTCGCTGACGATGCGCGCGCTTAGCCGGGACAGGCAGCGCACCGAGCGTACGCGCCGGCTCGCTCGCTCGCGAGCGGAAGGCGTCCCACCACCTATCGCTCCACAAGCAAGCGTGTTCCCCACTACGAGACCGGGAGGCTGTGATGAAAGGCTCTGAGAAACCGAAGAAGCTGCAGAAGAAGAAGGCGCAGAGAACGCTGAAAGAGCGTCGGGCCGACAAACGCGCTGCTGCCAGCCAACCCAAGCACATTGCCTAGTCCCGCGTCACACAGCGAGGCAGTGGCTTCGCGAGCGATGCTCCCCGGCGAAGTACCGCAATCGCAAACGCCGTCGGTTGGCTCTCGACCGGCATGGGGAGACGTGGAGCACCTGCTCGCCGCACTCGCCCGCGGCGGCACTTCTTTCGCCACGGTGCTCTCGCCTTGGAACAGGATCGGAGCCTACGACAGTCGACGGCTGATGCTCGACTCCGCGCACGGAACTCAAACGATCGAGATCGCCTCGATCCGGGCGTGTTGGGAGACGTTCGAACGGTTGGGCAGCGTCAGCCGGAGCGACGTGCTCGAGCCCGGTCGCTGCTCTGCGTTCATCATCGCGCTGTTCAGGCAAGTACCGGGCGTCACGAACAGCGAAGATGAAGAGGGTCGCCTTCTGCTCCCCGTGTCAGGAAGCGGCTGAGTGGCGGGGGGTAAGGAGTGGAGGCCGTAGATCGTCGGGAAATGGCGCTTCTCGGCACGTCGGTCAACGTCCCCAGCACCTTCACGGCGGAGAGAGGGAAGCGCCCGCGCAGCTAGGGCACGGCGCGGACGAGGCGGCCACGTCATCCAGGGCGTCGGCTTCCGAAAGGCGCAGGGCCGCCCGCCCAAAAGGTCGATGCGTGGGTCAGGCAGCACCCTTACGATCACACCAAGGTTGCAGGAGTGGGCGAGGCAAGCTGCGCCTCGGCTGGCGTCACCCTTTCTCGGCCGGAGATCATCCCATGTGGCTTCTACGTTCGCAGAGACAGAACCTCGGCCGTATGGCCGGCTCGAGACTGACGCGTCTCGAGTTCGATCGGCTTTCGGTCGCACACGACACTGACGGGCGGGACTCCATCTCCGTGCTCGACCAGGGGAAGACCATCCGCCTCTCAAGGCGACAGACGCCTCTCGACGGCCACCGCTACTGGGTGGGCACGGCAGCTCAGGCGCTTACCTTGCTTCGGTCGCTGCCCGACGGCGCCGGAATCCACGCGGCCGCCCAGGTGCTAGGCCTGTAGCGGGGGTACGCGCCCAGGTCGAACCTCGCCGCGTGCGACCCGCCGTACGACTCCGCGACCGACGCCCAGCTGCCTAATTGGTCGACGAGACCGGAGCCGGGACGTGCTGCCGTTCACGTCCTGAGAGAGGCCGGTTTTTCTCCGGCGGCCGGGCGTGTGCGACACCGAAACGCGCCCAGCACGGCTTTTCGATCGCCTTCTACATCCTCGTGGCGCTCGCCGCCCTCGCGGCCTTCCTCGTCGAGTCCGATCCGGCGCTCGCCGAGGACGCGGTCGACGAGAAGCCGGCACTGAGCCTTGCTGCGTACCGGTCGACGGGCGG
>DATENZ010000104.1:0-16505 GCA_035274625.1 Gaiellaceae bacterium | reverse complement strand
GGCAGCGGCGGCCCCGCGGCCGTCCCGGCGCGCAGGACGAAGCGCGCGCCGAGGAGCAGCACCAGCACGAGCAGCAACGCTCCGAGCAGAATCCGGCGGCGCGTCAGGACGATTTCGTGCACGTAGCCCATGGTGGCAACGAACACGTCACGGGCGTGTGCCGAGAGCGTGACGAATGAGTGCCAATGCGGCCCGAGTCGGGCACCATGGAGGCATGCACCTGCTGGCAAGCTTCGCGATCGTCCTCGGCGGCCTGCAGGGAACGGTGCTGAAGGGCCCGACCACCCCGGTGTGCCGCGTCGGCATGCCATGCTCGGCGCCCGTCCAGGTCACGCTCGTGTTCAGGCGCCCCGGTCACGTCTATCGCACGCGATCGGCGCCGGACGGCCGTTACCGGATCCGCATCCCGGCCGGCTACTACACCGTCTCGACGGTCGAGCGGATCGGGATCCGGCCGAACATCAGCCCGCACGCCGTGCACGTCCGCCGTGGACACCTCGACAAGCTCGACTTCGAGATCGATACCGGCATCCGCTAGGCGGCGCAGTAGGCTAGGCGCATGCCGTCCGCGCACGCGTTTGCCGTGTTCGTCCCGGCCGCGATCGTGCTGCTGGCGATCCCCGGTCCCGCGGTCCTGTACATCGTCGCGACCAGCGTCGAGGGCGGACGCCGGCACGGCCTGCTCTCGGTCGCAGGGGTCCACCTCGGCTCCCTCGTGCACGTCGCGGCCGCGGTCGCCGGGCTGTCGGCGCTGATCGTCTCCTCGGCGATCGCCTTCTCGACCGTGAAGTACGTCGGCGCCGCGTACCTCGTCTTCGTCGGCATCCGGAAGTGGCTCGAGCGGGACGAGCCCGCGGAGATCCAGGCCCGCCCGCCGAGAAGCGGCCGGCGGGTGTTCACGCAGGGCGTGATCGTCAACGTCCTCAATCCGAAGACCGCGCTGTTCTTCCTCGCCTTCCTGCCCCAGTTCGTCGACCGCGACCAGACGGTGTGGACGCAGATCGCCGTCCTCGGCCTCTGCTGGGTCGCGCTCGGGCTGCTGAGCGACGGGGCCTACGCGCTCGCGGGCGGGACGATCGGTGGCTTGATCCGGCGGCGGCGGCGCGCCGTGCGCTACGCGTCGGGCGGGATCTTCGTCGGCCTCGGCGCCGTCGCCGCGACCAGCTAGGACCCGGAGAACGACGCGGGGCGCTTCTCGCGGAAGGCCGCGAACCCCTCGCGCATGTCGGCGGTCGGAACGAGGTTGACGAGCGCCTCGGTCTCGCGCCCCATCGCCGCCTCGACGGCCTCGCCGAGCCCCTCGACCAGCAGCCGCTTCGTCGCCTGCACTGCCAACGGAGCGCGCGCGGCGATCTCCTGCGCGAGCACACGCGCCCGCTCCTCGACCTGCTCCGGCTCGACGACGGCGTTCACGAGCCCGTGCTCGAGCGCCTCCTGCGCGCCGATCAGCCGCCCGGTCAGGACGAGCTCCGACGCGTAGCCCGCGCCGCACAGACGTGCGAGCAGCACCGTCGCGGCGTTCGAGACGACGAGGCCGATCCCGACCTCCGGACACCCGAGGCGCGAACGGGTGCTCGCGACGCGCAGGTCGCACGAGCAGGCGAACTCGAACGCGCCGCCGACGCAGACGCCGTCGATCGCGCAGACGACCGGCACCTCCAGCGCCAGTGCGACTCGCGTCAGCTCGTGAAAGCCCTCGACGACGGTCCGCCAGGCGTCGCGCTCCAGGTCGGCCGTGGCTCTCAGGTCGTCACCCGCCGAGAACGCCCCTCCGGCGCCACGCACCACCACCACCCGCACCCCAGCGCACCCGCCCGCGTCACGAAGCGCGCCCGCGAGCAGCGGCAGGTCGGCGGGCGCGAGCGCGTTGAGGACGCCCGGCCGCTCGAACACGACCCACGCGATCGGCCCGTCTTGCTCGACGTCGACCCGGAAGCCGGTCATCGCCGCCAGCCCGGCTCCTCCCCGGCGTAGCGGCGCCAGATGCGCTTCGTCTTCTGCTCGCTCGAAGTCATCGTTCCCGGAGGTAGCGCGGTGATCTCGACCTGGACCTGCAGCCGCTCCCGAATCATACGAGCGAGCTCTGGAGGCACCTCCTGCTCCGCCTCGACGGCGATCGCGAGGGGCGGCGCCGGAATCGGATCGTCGAGGACGATCGCGAACCCACGCAGTCCCGGCAGCACCTCGGCGAGGACGCGCTCGATCGCGCTCGGGAAGACGTTGACTCCGCGCACGACGATCATGTCGTCGACGCGGCCGAGGAGCCGGAAGCGCGGCGTCGTCCTCCCGCAGGGACAATCGAGCGCCAGGACGGTCGCCCGGTCCCGGGAGCGAAAGCGGACGAGCGGGCTCGCCTCGCGCTCGAGGTGCGTGTAGACGAGCTCACCGGTCGCGCCCGGCTCCCAGTCGAGGGCGCGGTCCGACTCGGGATCGACGAGCTCGGTGACGAGGAGGTCCGGTGAGCTGACGTGGAGGCCGTCACGCACCTCGCACTGAGCGGCGAGCGTCGGCCAGACCTCGCCGAGCCCGTACGTGTCGGCGACCCGCGCCGCCCACGTCGCCTCGATCCGCGCCCGCACCTCGGGGATGTCCCCGCCCGGCTCGCCGCCGGTGAGGATCGTGCGGAGGCCCAGCTCCGCCGGGTCGAGCCCTTTGCCGCGCGCCCGCTCCGCGAGATGCGCCGCGTAGGAGGTGATCGAGAACATCCCGCTCGGCCGGAGCGACGGAAAGAGCTCGAGCAGCCGGTCGCTCTGGCCGAGACCGACCGGGACGACGGTCGCGCCGGTGGCCTCGAGCGACATGTGATCGGCGATGCCGCCCGCGTAGAAGGCGTAGTTCACGCAATGGAGGATGGTGTGCCCGGGGCGCACCCCCGCCGCCCAGAACGCGCGGGCGCCGGCCTCCGTCGAGCGCTCGAGGTCGCCCCGGGTGAACCCGATCAGCAGCGGCGTCCCCGTCGTCCCCGAGGTGACGTGCAGCCTGACGACGTCCTCGCCGCGAGCGCACGCCGCGTCGCCGAGCGGCGGCCGCTCGGCCTGAGCCGCGAGCAGCTCCGCCTTCGTCACGAACGGCAGCGACGCGAGCTCGGCGAGCGACCGGACGGGATCGTCGCCGAGCCGCCGCGCATAGAACGGCGAGCCGGCCTGGACGCGCTCGATCTGCGCCGACAGCCGCTCCTCCTGCAGCCGCCGCTGCGCCTCGAGCGGAAGCCGCTCGACGTCGGCGCGAACCGATGGTGCGCTCAGGCGATCGCCACCTCGGTCGTGCAGAACGCGCAGCGCCGCGCCGCGACCGGGATCTCGCTGAGGCACTCCGGGCAGGAGCGCACGGTCGCGTCCACCGGTGGCTCCGTCTTCCACCGCGCCATCAGCGCGTTGACGGGCTTGACGACGAAGAAGAACACCGCTGCGGCGACGGAGATGAACGTGAGCAGCGCGTTGATGAAGTCGCCGTAGAGGAAGCGGCTCTTGTGGATCGTGAACGAGAGCGCGGAGAAGTCGTGCTTGCCGGCGATCGCCGCGATGATCGGCGTGATGAAGTCCTTGACGAGCGCATTCACGAGCGCGCCGAACGCGATGCCGATCACGATCCCGACGGCCAGGTCGACGAGATTGCCGCGGACGAGGAACGTGCGGAACTCCTTGAGCATCGAAGCCTCCTCTCGAACGGGAGGCCGAGTGTCTCAGATCAGCGGTCGTCCGCCTCGCGCCACGGGCCCTGCCCGTAGATGCGCTCGACGGCGACGCGCAAGACGACCCCGTCGGGCACGTCGCGCAGCGGGTACCTCTGCCCTGGCCCGAGGTAGTGCTCGGCGAGCCGGTCCATCACGTCGAGCGCGCCGCCTTCCTCGATCCGGGCGCGGCCCTGGACGACCACGTACGCGTGGAGGCCCTCCGCGGGGCGCTCCTTCGCGTGGAACGAGACGACGACCCGTGGGTCGCGCCGCAGGTTCCGCAGCTTCTTCTGGCTCAGGTTGAAGAACGTCGCCATGACGAGCTCGTCGCCGTCCGCCCCGGCCCACGCAAGCGTGACGTGCGGCGTGCCGTCGGGGTCGATCGTCGCGACGTGGGCGAGTGGGCCAGTGGCGAGCAGCTCTCGCACCGAGTCCGGGATCGCCCCCACGCCGGCTGAGTCTAGTCGGGTGGGTAGCCTCGCACGGTGCGCCGCCTGCTCCCGTTCGTCTGCCTCGTCGTCGTCGTCGACACGATGCTCTACGCGGCGCTCACGCCGCTCCTGCCCCACTTTCAGCGCAGCTTCGACCTGTCGAAAGGCGGCGTCGGGCTGCTCGCTGCGGCCTACGGCATCGGAACGTTCGCCGGCGCCATTCCCGGCGGTGTGGTCGCCGCGCGGTTCGGCGCCCGGACGGCCGTCCTCGCAGGGCTGATCGGCGTAGCGGTGACCAGTGTCGGCGTCGCGCTCGCCGGCGACTTCGGCACGCTGTTCACGGCGCGGCTCCTCCAGGGGGTCGCATCGTCACAGACGTGGGCCGGCGCGCTGGCGTGGTTGGCGCTCGCGACCCCGCGCGAGCGCCGAGGGCGGACGATGGGGATTGCGATGGGAGCCGCCGTCGGTGGCGCGGTGCTCGGACCGGTGGTGGGGGCAGCGGGAAGCCTCGTCGGCGTGCGGGCTGCGTTCGCGACCGTCGCCGGCGTGTGCGCCGTGCTCGCGTTCGTGGGTTTCGCCTTCGAGCCGTCCCCGCGCGAGGTGCAGCCGGCGCGCGCGGTGTTCGGAGCTCTCCGCAGCGCGGAGTTTCTGCGCGGCCTCTGGCTGATCAGCCTGCCGGCGCTCCTGTTCGGCACGCTGAACGTCCTCGCGCCGCTGGCGCTCGACCGGCGCGGATTCTCCGCGGCGGCGATCGGCGCAGTCTGGATCGGCGCGACCGCGATCGAGAGCGTCGTCAACCCGTGGCTCGGCCGCGTCACCGATCGCCTCGGACCTGCGGCGCCGACGCGCTTCGCCCTGGCGGGCTCGACGCTCGCCGCTGTCGCACTGGCGGCGACGGAGCGGCCGTGGGTGCTCGTTCCGCTGATCCTCGTCACCAGCGTCGCCTTCGGTGGCTTCTACGCGCCCGGCCTGACGATGCTCTCGCACGCCGCGGAGAGCGTCGGCCTGGCCCAGGGTCTGAGCTTCGGCTTGATGAACGCGGCCTGGGCGATCGGGAACGCGGTCGGCCCGGCCGCCGGCGGCGGGCTCGCTGAGGTGACGACCGACGCCGTGCCCTACCTGGCCGCCGCCGGCATCTGCGCCGCGAGCTTTGCGTTCCTGGCCCGCCTCGAGCATCGGCGCGCCGCCGCCGCCGAGGTTTGAACAGGTTCGAGCCGATTTTTGGGCGTCTCCGTACGACGCGATAGGGTCGCCCGATCCGCCGTACCGGGGGGCACTGCGGCTCACCTCGATCCGAAGGGCGGTCCAGAATGAGATTCGGACTCCTGCTCGCCGCGGTGCTCGCCGCCGTGGCGGTGACGGTCGCCGTCGTCGGCGGCGCCGGTGCAGCCTCGCCGAAGACGACCAAGGTCGTCTACGACGACTTCTCGGCCACGGGCGGCTACACCCTCTCCAACTACAACGCGAAATGGTCGAACGGCTTCGGCCTCGGCGACATGGGCGATTTCTGCGCCGACGGCTCGCCCGCACATGGCGATACGCGGACCTTCACGACCGGAGCGTTCGCGATCGCCGATGCGCCGTTCACCTGCGGGGCGGACTTCAGCGTCTTCGATCACCTCAAGTACATCGCGACGAGCAACGTGTCGTTCTCCGTGCCGACCAACGGCTCGCTCACCTTCTCCGTCGACATCGCGGCGCAGACGCCCGGCACGGAGCTCGGGCACGTCGTACACGGGACGTACGGCCCGCCCGGCTCGTACCCCTCGGGCGCTCCCTATGCGGCGACGGTCCTCGAAGGCCAGCAGGCCGGGGCCGTCCTGAACATGATCAGCCTGCAGACGGGCCAGCTCTTCGACTGGTTCGTGTCCGGGAGCCGCGCGTTCACGCTGATCGAGCGACTGCCGTCCTCGGTCCTCGGCGGTTCGACCGATCCGTCCTCTCCGGGATTCGTCGGGCCGGAGAAGATGTACACGCAGATCGTCGACGAGTTCGCGATCAAGCCGAACGTGACCCACAACGTCGCGATCACCTACACGCGTGGGACTGGCAACGGCGCCTCTACCGTCGAGTACTTCATCGACGGCAAACGCGTCTCGAAGGTGAACAACGTCGGTATCCCGGTCGACAAGCAGCCGGGCCAGAAGTACACCGGCATCTATCCGTCCTTCGGCCCGGGCGAGGATCTGAAGAGCAGCCTCAACTCGTTCGTGATCGGGCACGGGACGTTCAGCCTGCTCGACGCGTTCCCGTTCCAGTGGGGCTGGAGCTTCAACCCGGGCCCGACGTGCGAGCCCGCCTACCCGGACGTGTGCGCTGCGAGCGTCTCGATCCCGCTCTCCGAGCGGTTGTTCGGCCAGGGCGTCAACGCGACGTTCGACAACTTCACGGTCACGACCGTCACCAAGTGAACGGCAGGGACAGGCCGGCCCAGCGGGCCTGTCCCTCCACTCTTCCCTAGCCGACGACCAGGTTGACGAGCTTCCCCGGCACGACGATCGTCTGCCGGATCTTCTTGCCGTCGACGTGGGCGCGGACGCGCTCGGACGCCTTCGCCCGCTCAACCAGCTCGTCCTCGGCGAGGCCGGCCGGCACCTCCATCCGGTCGCGCACCTTCCCGTTCACCTGCACGACCAGCTCGAAGGTGGCGCGCTCGAGCAGGGCGGGATCGGCCACGGGCCACGACTGCTCCCAGAGCCGCTCGTGCCCGAGCCGCTGCCACAGCTCCTCGGTCACGTGCGGCGCCCACGGCTGGAGCAGCGAGACCGCCGTCTCCGCGGCGAACCGCGCGCCCTCCGCCGCCGTGTCCTCCGCCAGCTCGTTGACGAGCTCCATCACGGCCGAGATCGGCGTGTGGAACTGGAGACGCCGCTCGATGTCGGCGGTCACGCGCACGATCGTCTGATGCGCCTTGCGCACGAGCGCGCCGTCGCCGGGGTCGCTCTGCGGCGCGCGCTCGGCCGCCTCCAGAACCACGCGCCACAGCCGGCGGACAAAGCGGACGATGCCCTCGACACCGTCGTCGTTCCACTCCATGTCCTGGTCCGCTGGCCCCATGAACAGGATGTAGAGGCGCACCGCGTCGGCGCCGTATCCGTCGACCATCTCGTCCGGGCCGGCGACGTTGCCCTTCGACTTCGACATCTTCGTCCCACCCATCTGCACCCAGCCCTGGTGGAACAGCCGCGCGAACGGCTCGCGGAAGCCGAGCAGACCGATCTCGTTCAGCACCTTGACGAAGAAGCGCGAGTAGAGCAGGTGCCCGGTGGCGTGGTCGATCCCGCCGATGTAGTGCGAGATCGGGCACCAGTAGTCGACCAGCCGCCGGTCGAACGGCGCCTCGCCGTTGTCGGCGTCGACGTAGCGCAGGAAGTACCAGGACGAGTCGACGAACGTGTCCATCGTGTCCGCCTCGCGCGTCGCGGGCCCGCCGCACTTCGGGCACGGCACGTGCAGCCACTCCTCGTTGCTGGCGAGCGGCGGCACGCCCTTCGGGCGATAGTCCTGCACTTCCGGAAGCAGGACGGGCAGCTCGTCGTCGGGCACCGGGACGAGGCCGCACTCCCCGCAGTGGATGATCGGGATCGGGCAGCCCCAGTAGCGCTGCCGCGACATGCTCCAGTCGCGCAGGCGGTACGAGACGGCGTGCGCGCCCTTCCCCTGCTCGCGCAGCCACTCGACGATCGCGCCCTTGCCCTCCTCCGCCGGGAGGCCGTCGAACTGCGCCGAGTTGATCAGCCGCTCGTCGTCGTCGATCACGGGGACGATCGGCACGTCGAAGCGCTCGGCGAACTCGCGGTCGCGCTCGTCGTGCGCCGGGACGGCCATGATCGCGCCGGTGCCGTAGTCCATCAGCACGTAGTCGGCGACCCAGATCGGCAGCCGCGCGCCGTTCACCGGGTTGGTGGCGTAGTGGCCCGTGAAGACGCCCGTCTTCTCCTCCTCCGCCGCGCGCTCCTCGCCGCGCCTGGCGGCGGTCTCGCGCGCGTACGCCAGCACGTCCGCGTCGCCGATCTGCTCGACCAGCGGGTGCTCGGGCGCGAGCACGAAGAAGGTCGCGCCGAACAGCGTGTCCGGCCGCGTCGTGAAGACGGCGATGTCCTGGTCGAGCTCCTCGACGCGGAAGATGATCTCGGCGCCCTCACTCCGACCGATCCAGTTCCGCTGGATCGTCATCGTCCGCTCCGGCCACGAGCCGCCCGGCGGCAGGTCGAAGCGGAGCAGCTCGTCCGCGTAGGCGGTGATCTTGAAGAACCACTGCTCGAGGTTGCGCGCCTCGACCTTGGCGCCGCAGCGCTCGCAGTGGCCGTCGATCACGTACTCGTTCGCGACCACCGTCTGGTCGTTCGGGCACCAGTTGACGGGGGCGGCCTTCCGGTAGGCCAGGCCGCGCTCGAAGAAGCGCAGGAACAGCCACTGCGTCCACCGGTAATAGCTCGGCTCGTGCGCGGAGACCTCGCGGTCCCAGTCGATCACCCACCCGAGCCGGCGCATCTGCCGGCGGATCTCGGCGATGTTCCCCTCGACGATGTCGCGCGGGTGGCCGCCTTCCCGGATCGCGGCGTTCTCGGCCGGGAGGCCGAACGAGTCGAAGCCCATCGGGCGCAGCACGATCCAGCCGTTCCGGCGGCGAAAGTGCGTGAGGACGTCGCCCATCGTGTAGTTCAGGACGTGCCCCATGTGCAGCGTCCCGGACGGGTACGGGAGCATCTCCAGCTGGTACCAGTGGTTCTGCGGCTCCTCGCCCGGCGGCGGGTCGGGGACGTAGAAGGCGCGCTCGTCCTCCCAGACGCGCTGCCACTTCGCTTCGATCTGCTGCGGTTCGTATCTGTCCATCCGTCCCTCTGAAAGAAAAGAGCCTCTCAATTCGAGAGGCCCATGGGAAGCTGCCGCGGCCGGGCCGCGTTCGCTTCCTGCGCTACCCGAGAGGCTGCTCCATCGCCAAGATGGTACCCCAGTGGTCGGAGAAGCACACCTGGCGCGGGCGGAGTCGGGGCTCACGCCTGCGGGCGACGGGTGGTTCGTCGTCAACGTCCGCGAGGCGGCCTGGCTGACGAACGAGGCCTTCGGAGCACGCTGCGTGTTCGAGGCCGACGTTCCGGTCGTGCGCGGATCGGAGCTGGAGCCGCACAGGTTCGCCCAGCTCGGGATCAAGGTTGCCGTCCTCTACCGGGGCCGGCCGAGCGGCCTCTACCACGCCGAGTCGACCCAGGAGGCCTTTCTCGTGTTGGCGGGAGAATGTTTCGCTCTGGTCGAGGGCGAGGAGCGCCGGCTGCGGGCATGGGACTTCCTCCACTGTCCTCCCGGAACGGCTCATTGCTTCGTGGGTGCGGGCGACGAGCCGTGCGTGCTGCTCATGGTCGGGTCACGCGCTGGCGAGCGCATGATCGTGTATGCGGAGTCGGAGCTCGCGCAGGGCCATGGCGCGGCGGTGGAGCGGGAGACGGACTCCGCCGCCGAGGCCTACGCCGATCGGCCGCACTGGAGGCCCGGGCGGCCCGCCGGATGGGAACGCCTGGGGTGGGCATGATGCTCGAGCTCTTCCCGGACACCGCCGCGGTCGAGAACAGCGTGGTGCACGTCGGCGGCTGCTCGGCGGTCGACCTGGCGGAGGAGTACGGAACGCCCCTCGTCGTGTACTGCGAGGAGACGCTCCGCGGAGCCGCGCGCGCGTGGCGGCGCGGCGCGTCCGACGCGACGATCGTCTACGGGACGAAGGCGTTCCCGAACGTCGCGATCATGCGCCTCCTCTCCGAGGAAGGCATCGGCGCGGACGTGTCCACGCTGGGCGAGCTCCGCTTCGCGCAGGCGGCGGAGATCCCGCCGGAGCGCCTCGTCGTCCACGGCAACAACAAGTCCGACGAGGAGCTGGCCGCGGCCGCCGAGGCGAACGCGTGGCTGGTCGTGATGGACGAGCCCGGTGAAGTCGAGCGCTGCGTCGAGTCCGGGGTGAAGCGGGTGCTGCTCCGCGTCACGCCCGGCATCGAGGCGGGCGCGCACGCCGCGATCCAGACCGGGCACGTCGGCTCGAAGTTCGGCGTCTCGCCGGAGGATGCGCTCGACGTGATCGCCCGGGCGCGCGGCGCCGGACTCGAGCTGCTCGGCCTGCATGTCCACATCGGGTCGCAGCTGGCGGACGAGTCGCCGGCGCGGACGACGATCGAGTGGCTGGCGGCGTTCGTCGCCGAAGCGCGGGCGAAGCTCGACTGGACGCCGGCGATCATGAACCTGGGCGGCGGCCTCGGCATCCGGTACGTGCTCGACGAGCCCGCGCCGCCGGCGCCGGAGGAGTACGCGCGGTCGCTCTCGGAGCGCCTGTACGAGGCGTGGTCGGTTCTCGACCTCCCGAGGCCGCTGCTCGTGTTCGAGCCGGGCCGGTCGCTCGTCGGGCGCGCCGGGATCACGCTCTACCGCGTCGGCGTCGTCAAGCGGAGCGGCGGGACGACGTGGGTCGCGGTCGACGGCGGCATGAGCGACAACCCGCGGCCGGCTCTCTACGGGGCTCGGTACTCGGCCCTGCTCGCGAACCGGGCGGACGAGCCGCCCGCCGGCACGTACGCGGTTTGCGGCAAGCACTGCGAGAGCGGCGACGTCCTGATCGAGCGGGCCGAGCTCGCACCAGTCGCGCGAGGCGACCTCTTGGCTGTTCCGGCTACGGGCGCGTACACGCTCGGCATGGCGTCGAACTACAACGCCGTCGGACGCCCGGAGGCAGCGCTGGTCGCAGACGGCAGCGCCCGCACCGTCCGCGAGCGCGAGGACGTCGGCGATCTCGTGCCGGCCGGATGAGCCCGGCTGCCGCCGCGCGCGCAAACGTGCGGCGGCAGCCGTCAGCTCTCAGCCGCGGTACCGGTTCAGACAGGTGCGGAGATCGACCCGCTGCGTCTTGCCGCGGTCGACCGTGACGGACGTGGTCTGCACGACCTGTCCGTTCGGCCGCTCGCACGTCAGCTTGTAGCTCTCGACGACGTTCCCGCCGGAGAGCTGCTCACCGGTGATCGCGTAGATCCCGGCGGTCACCGTGAACGACGTGGTTCCGGACGCGTAGTTGACCACGCGGATGACGTAGTCACCCGGGTCCGGCAGCTCGACGAGCGCCTCCTCCTTCTCGGTGACGAAGTTCCCGGAGCTGCCGACCTCGACGAGGTTGCCGCCGATCACCTGGTAGACCTCGAGGTCGAGGTCGTCCGGGGTCGGCCAGTCGAGATTCACCTTCAAGGCGCCGGCATCCGTCTCCGGGAGCGAGAACGGGATGTCGACGTGGTCGTTCGGGCTCCAGACGACCGGGTTCTTCTCGATCACCTCTTCGCGCGTCGGCTCCTGGGCGAGCAGGCGCACGCGGTGCTCCATCACCTCCGGCCGTGTCGAGGGATTGATGTGCCACGTGAACTTGTTGCCCTTCCCGACGACGAGCGTCGAGTCGAGGCGGTCCTGGATGTACGGCCCCGACGACGTCCTGGTCGAGAACTCCTTCGCCAGCCGGAGCACGGCGCCGGTCGGGGCCGCGCCCGAGATGAGCGAGTGGTGCTTCGCATTGACCGCGTTCTCGAGCCCGATCAGGTACGCCTCGCGGTTGCCCTTCCCGGCATAGGCGCCCTTCCCGAGGTACATGTCGACGACGTCCGGGTACGGCGGATGGAACTCCACCTCGCCGATCTCGAACGTGTAGCCGTAGCCGCCGGTGGCGGCGTACGACCAGTCCTCGGTCGTCCCGGTCGTGTCGTACAGCTGCCAGCCGTGGATGTTCCGGTACCCGTTCTGGGCCGCCATGCGGGCGCCGAGATCCTTCATCGCCGCCTCGTCGACCGTCTCGCCGGCGGACCGGATCCCCGGCGGCCGGAGGACGAGATTGCTGAACGTGTGATTCGTGATCATCGTCGTCACCTGCCGCGACGCGATCAGCTCGCGAACCGACTGCGTCTCGGACTCCGAGAACGGCCCCGCGCCGCGGTACGTCGGGTCGGCAGCCAGGTCGGCGGCACCGGGGCCGCCCCAGAGGCCGCCGTAGTTGCGGTTCAGGTCGACGCCGATCCCGTACCCACCCGGGCTCGTCACCTCGCACGCGCCCGCCGGCGTCGGTGCGACGCCGTCGGCGACACGGCAGTTCTTGCGCTTGTACGCGTTGCCGGGGTTGCCGAGGATCGTGACCTGGCCCCCGTTGTCGACCTCGCGGACGTCGGCGAGGTCGCCCCACTTCCGCGACTGCTCGAAGCCGTCGGCGTTGACGACCGGGACGACGATCACGCGCGCCTTCCCGAGCAGCCCCTTGATCCGCTTGTCTCCCTTCTTGTACCCGCGGACGAGATCGAAGGCGAACTCGATCGAGTGCTCGCCTGACGGCCACTCCCGGGCGTGGTGCAGCCCAAGCATCAGGAAGACGGGCTTGCCGTCGGTCTTGGACGAGACCTTGTCGCTGATCTCGACGCCGAGGATGTCGCGCCCCTCGAGCGTCTGGCGGCTCAGGGTGACGAGGCGAACGAGCGACGGGTTGCCGGACGCGAGCGTGCGCAGGTCCGATTCGTAGTCTGCGAGCGTCCGGTAGGTGTCCCGACCGGACGGCAACGGCGACGTCACGGTCGCCGCGGCGTAGGCGTCGCTGATCTTGTTGTTCTCGATCTGGCGGATGCCGAGATCACGGATCGTCACCGTCCACGTGAAGCGGCCGGCGGCGAGCACCGCTGCGTCGGCCGCGGAGTGCAGCACCGCCTCCACGTACTGCGGGCCGCCGTGCTCGGTCAGGTCGAGACCGAGCGTCGTCAGCCGATCGCGGTCCGCCTGGCTCGCGACGTTGACCCGCACGAGCTGGACCGGGAACGGCTCAGCAGGCCCGCCGGCCGACGAGACGGCCGTGACGGCGAGGATGGCTACCGCAGCCCCGAGCGCGACGAGCAGCGCTCGTGGCCGAAATCGAAACTTCATCTTCCCCCTCCTGGGTCGGAACTGCGTTCAGTCACATGGGCGGGGGATGCCTGCCCGATCCCTGAACGCTGCTCGATCCCCCCGGGATACGCAGGGGCGCTGAGGCCCTGCTCGGCGCCGTCGTAAAGATGCTGTAAAGCGCGGTTTCCGGTGCTCCGCGACAAGGCACGCGAGAGGTAACCGCACGAAGGAGGAAGCATGGTGAGGGGTCACAGAATCGCTGCGGTGATCGCCGCAGCGGCGGCGTTATTTCTCGTCAACGCAGGTGGCGCGCTCGCGGCGCTGCCCAACTCGATGGCCGCGCTCGGCGACTCGCTGACGCGCGGGTTCGGCTCGGCCGGCGTGCCCGGCGACAACCTCGCGGGCTCCTGGTCGACCGGGACCGACCCGGCCGTCAACTCGCACTACCAGCGCTTGCTGGCGCTGAACCCGTCGATCTCTGGTCACGCGGCGAACGACGCGGTGGACGGCTCGAAGATGGCCGGCACGTTCGCGCAGGCCGCATCTGCGGTCGCGCAGGGCGCGCAGTACGTGACGATCTTCTCGGGCACGAACGACGTCTGCACCGACACGGTCGCGCAGATGACGAGCCCGGCGACGTTCCAGGCCGGCCTGACCGCGACGCTGACGCGGCTGACGAGCGGGATCCCCGGCGTGCAGGTCGTCGTCGTGTCGATCCCCAACTGGTACGGGCTCTGGCAGACGTTCCACACCGACCCGGCGGCGCTCGCCGCCTGGGCGACCTTCAACAACCGCTGTCCGGTGCTGCTCGGCGCCGGCGCGACCGATGCCGATCGGCTGGCGGTCGCGCAGCGAATCGTCGACCTGAACGCCGCGGCGGCGACCGCGTGCGCGGCGTTCGCCAACTGCACCTTCGACGACGGTGCCGCGTACAACCTGGCGCTGAGCCGCAGCGACCTGACGTTCGACTTCTTCCACCTGTCGCTCGCGGGCCAGGCTCGGTTGGCGGCCGTGACCTGGGCGGCCGGTCCGTTCGCGCCGCCGACCGCCGACGAACGCCTGCAGGCGCTGGCGAGCTACGTCAACGGGATCGGGCCCGGAAAGAGCCTCACCGCGAAGGTGCGGTCGATCCAGGAGGAGCTCGCCGACGGCGACGAGGACGGCGCGTGCGACCAGCTCGCGGCGCTTGCACAACAGGTCGAGGCCCAGACAGGGAAGAAGCTCACGCAGGACCAGGCCGGCCACATCCTCTCGGACGTGGCCGCGATCTCGGCAGCTCTCGGCTGCCGGTGAGAAAACCGCCGACCCCCGCCGCGCGTAGGGCACGTGTGAAAGCGCGCGGCGGGGGAAGCGGACAGGCAGCTGAGGAGACCAAAGGGGGTAAGCACTCATGCGACGACTCGCGCTTCTCGTGTCGGCCGTTCTGCTGGCAGGCGTGCTCGCCGGATTGGCAGGCGCTCAACACCCGTTCCCGAACCGGATCACCCTGCCGCCCGGCTGGCAGCCCGAGGGCATCGCCGTCTCGGGGCAGGGCTTGTTCTACGTCGGCTCGATCCCGACGGGCGCCGTCTATCGCGGCGACCTGAAGACGGGACAGGGCTCCGTGCTCGTTCCGCCGCACACAGATCGCGCCGCGATCGGGATGAAGACCGACCGCCACGGGCGGCTGTACGTTGCCGGCGGTCCGACCGGCATGGCGTTCGTCTACGACGCCCGCACCGGCGCCGACATCGCGCAGTACGACCTCACGGACGCGACGCAGACGTTCGTCAACGACGTCGTCGTCACGGATGACGGCGCCTACTTCACCGACTCGATCAACCAGGTCCTCTACCGGATCCCGATCGCCAAGAACGGCGCTCCCGCGAGCTCTGCCGAGGAGATCCCGCTGACCGGGGATCTCGTCTACCAGCAGGGCTTCAACCTGAACGGGATCGACGCGACGCCGAACGGGAGGACGCTCATCGTCGTCCAGTCGAACACCGGCAAGCTCTTCAAGGTCGACCCGTCCACGGGAGTGACCGACCAGATCGAGCTGGATCACGGCAACACGCTCACCTTCGGTGACGGCCTCCTGCTCGACGGCAACAAGCTCTACGTCGTCCGCAACCAGCAGGACCGGATCGCCCTCGTGCGTCTGCGCGACGGGCTCGCGTCGGGCTCGGTGCTCGACTACCTCAGGGGCAGGCTCGACGTCCCGACGACGCTCGCGGAGTTCCGGAACTCGCTGTACGCGGTGAACGCCCGCTTCACGACGCCGCCGACGTCGACGACGCCGTACTGGATCACCCGGCTCGACAAGCGGCACTGAGGAACGCGCGCGTGCAGGGGCAGGCTCAGGCCTGTCCCTGCATCGCCGCCACCGCCACCTCGCCCGTCTCCTCCGCCGGCCGCGGCTCGATCCCCGCGGCCGCGTAGGCGTCGTCCTGGTCGAGCGTCTCGTGCTCGAGCAGCGCCTGGGCGAGGCGGTCGAGCTTGTCGCGGTTCGCGGTCAGCAGGCGCTCGACCTCCTCGTGCGCGTCGGCGACGAGCGTTCGCACCTCCTCGTCGATCAGCCGCTGCGTCTCCTCGGACAGGCCATCCGAGCGGGGGAACCCGTCCTGCGGTGGCAGCACCGCGACCGTCCCCACGCGCGGGCTCATCCCCCAGCGGCCGACCATCTGGCGCGCGATCTGCGTCAGCTGCTGGATGTCGGACTCGGCGCCGGTGGTCAGGTCACCGAAGACGATCTCCTCCGCGGTGCGGCCGCCGAGCGCGACCTTGATCCGCGCGCGCAGCTCCTCCGCCGAGTAGTTGAAGCGGTCGGTGTCCGGCGCGGAGAAGGTGACGCCGAGGGACTGGCCGCGCGGGATGATCGAGATCTTCCGGACAGGGTCGGCACCCTCGGTGAGCATGCCGACGATTGCGTGTCCGCCCTCGTGGTAGGCGGTGCGGCGGCGATCGGCCGGCGTCATCATCACCTTCCGCTCCGTCCCGAGCACGATCTTCTCGAGCGCGTCCAGGAAGTCGGACTCGGTCACCTGCTCGTGGCTGCGCCGCGCCGCGAGCAGCGCTGCCTCGTTCACGAGGTTCGCGAGATCCGCGCCGACCATCCCCGGCGTCGACGAGGCGATCCGGCTCAGGTCGACGTCGGCCGCCAGCGGGACGCTCCTTGTGTGGACACGCAGGATCTGCTCGCGGCCGTTCCGGTCGGGAGGCTGGACGGCGACGCGGCGGTCGAAGCGCCCCGGCCGCAGCAGCGCGGCGTCCAGCACGTCGGGCCGGTTGGTCGCCGCGAGCACGATCACCTTCGTCGAGGAGTCGAACCCGTCCATCTCGGTCAGGATCTGGTTGAGGGTCTGCTCGCGCTCGTCGTTGCCGCCGCTGAAGCCTGCGACCCCGGACGTGCGCGAGCGGCCGATCGCGTCGAGCTCGTCGATGAAGATGATCGACGGCGCCGCCTCCTTCGCCTGCTTGAAGAGGTCGCGGACGCGAGCGGCGCCGACGCCGACGATCGCCTCCACGAACTCCGACGCGGAACT
>DATENZ010000103.1:0-35315 GCA_035274625.1 Gaiellaceae bacterium | reverse complement strand
TCGGAGGCCGCGCTCCGGCGCGCCGCGACCCTGGGCGACGGCTGGATCCCGATCTGGGTGACGGCCGAGCGTTTCGCGCGTGACCGTGCGCAACTGCCCGAGCACGTCACGCCGGCGGTCACGCTGCCCGCGCACATGGGGCCGAAGCGGCGGCTTCACGAGCACTTGCGCATCCGCTACTCGGGCGACTTCGGCCAGGACGTCGTCGACCGCTACTGCGTCGCGGGGACGCCGGACGAGTGCGCGGCCCGGATCCGTGAGTACGTGGACGCGGGCGCGCAGCACGTGGTCTTCAACATCCTCGAGCTGGACGACGCCGAGCGCCTGGCGGAGGTGGCGTACGCAGCCGCTCGCTGACATCCGCATCCTCGCGATCGAGCAGTTCGGCGCGGGCCCGTGGGCCACGCTGCAGCTCGCCGACCTCGGCGCGGAGGTGATCAAGATCGAGGACCCGGCCTCGGGCGGAGACGTGTCGCGCTACGTGCCGCCATACCAGGAGGGCGAGAGCTCGCTCTTCTTCGAGACGTTCAACCGCAACAAGAAGAGCATCTCGCTCGACCTGCGGCACCCGGACGCGCGGCCGGTGCTCGAGGACCTCGTCCGTGCGTCCGACGTCGTCTACTCGAACCTACGCGGCGACCAGCCGGCGAGGCTGCGCATCACCTACGACGACCTGAAGGACGTCAACCCGCGGATCGTCTGCTGCTCCCTCTCCGGCTTCGGCATGACCGGCCGGCGCGCGAAGGAAGGCGGGTACGACTACATGATGCAGGGCCTCGCCGGGTGGATGAGCCTGACCGGCGGCCCCGACGATCCGCCGACGAAGAGCGGCATCTCGCTCGTCGACCTGAGCGGGGGCTACGCGTCTGCGATCGCGGTGCTCGCGGGACTGTGGCGCGCTCGGCGGGACGGCGTCGGCTGCGACTGCGACATCTCGCTGCTCGAGACAGCGCTGCACGAGCTCGGCTACTTCGCCACCTGGGCGGCGACGAAGGGCTACGTTCCGCCGCGCCGGGCGAACTCGGCGCACGCGGTGATCGTCCCGTTCCAGAACTTCCCGACGGCGGACGGCTGGATCGTCGTCGCCTGCCCGAAGCAGAAGTTCTGGGAGCTCCTGTGCGGGGCGATCGGCCGGCCGGAGCTCGCCTCGCGCTTTCCGACGTTCGCAGCCCGGGACGAGCGGCGCGCCGAGCTCGTGCCGATCCTCGAGGAGGCGTTCCGCGAGCGGACGAGCGCCGAGTGGCTGCGGATCCTGGGCGAGGCGGGAGTGCCCTCCGCGGCGGTGAACGAGGTGCTGGACGCGGTCGAGGAGGCGCCGCTCGTCGAGTACGAGCACGAGCAGCTCGGGACGGTGCGGCAGGTCGCCTCGCCGCTCAGGCTCTCCGGTGCCGAGCCGCCGGTGCGCCCGGCCCCGGCGCGCGGGGAGCACACGGAAGAGGTGCTCGTCGAGCTGTGCGGCTATGCGCGGGAGCGGGTGAGCGAGCTCGCGGCCGCGGGTGTGTTCGGTGACCAAGCGAAAGGAGAGGAACGTGCCGAGACAGGCGTTGCAACCTGAGGGACTCGCGAAGCCGAAGCCCCCGTACTCGCCGGTGGTCGTCAGCGGCGACCTGGTCTACACGGCCGGCCAGGTGGCCAACGACGCGAGCGGGACGCTCGTCGAGGGCGGGATCGAGGAGCAGACCCGCCAGACGCTCGAGAACGTGCGCTCGTGCCTCGAAGCGGCCGGGTGCGCGATGGACGACGTCCTCAAGGTGACGGCGTTCCTCTCCGACCTCGGGAACTTCGCGGGCTACAACGAGGTGTACAAGGAGTTCTTCGAGGAGCCCTACCCCGCGCGCTCCTCGGTGCAGGTCGGACTCCCGGCGAATACGCTCGTCGAGATCGAGGTCGTCGCACGCCGAGCGTAGTGCTACGATGTAGCACATGCAGCGGATCGGTGTTCGCGAGCTACGGCAGCACGCGAGCCGCTGGCTGCGCAGGGTCAGCGCCGGTGAGTCGTTCGAGGTCACGGACCGGGGCCGGCCGGTGGCGCTGCTCGTCCCGGTCGCTCCCGCGGAAGGCCTGGACGCATTGCTGGCGGCCGGGCGTGCTCGTCCCGGCGAGGGGCGCATCACCGACCTCGGCGATCCGCTTCCGCGGCGCCGCGGCGCGCCGAGACCCAGTGAGGCGCTCGAACGACTGCGGGCCGATGAGCGCTGACGTCTGGTACCTCGACAGCTCGGCTCTGGTGAAGACCGTCGTGGCGGAGCCGGAGTCGCGTGCGTTGATGCGGTGGCTCGGCGGCAAGGAGCGATTCACCGCGTGCGACCTCGTGCGCGCAGAGGTGGCCAGAGCGGTTCGCGCCTCCGACCCCGCTGCGGTTCCGCGAGCGCGTCGTGTCGTCGGGACCCTGACGCTGATCCGGCTCGACGACGAGCTGTATGAAGCCGCCGCCGATCTCGAGCCGCCGCTTCTCCGCTCGCTCGATGCGATCCATCTCGCAGCCGCGCTGAGCGTCGGCTCGGACCTCGCGGCGCTCGTGACCTACGACGCGCGACTTGCCGACGGCGCCCGAGCGGTCGGACTACCTGTCGAGGCTCCGGCGTGACGAAGCGCGACCTGATCGGCTACGGCGCCGCCCCGCCCGACCCGCAGTGGCCGGGTGGAGCGCGGCTCGCGCTCAGCTTCGTCCTCAACTACGAGGAGGGCGGCGAGAACACGCCGCTCGAGGGCGATCCTGCATCGGAGGCGTTCCTGCACGAGGTGGTCGGTGCGCCGGCGACGGTCGGCCGGCGGAACCTGAACACCGAGTCGATGTTCGAGTTCGGCAGCCGTGCCGGGTTCTGGCGCGTGCACCGGATCTTCACGCAGCACGGCCTGCCGCTGACCGTGTATGCCGTCGGGCAGGCGCTCGAGCGGAACCCGGCTGCGGCGCGGGCGATGATCGAGGCGGGGTGGGAGGTCGCCAGCCACGGCTGGCGGTGGATCGACTACCTCGAGTTCTCCGAGGAGGAGGAGCGCGAGCACATCCGGCACGCGACCGACGCGATCGAGCGCGCGTGCGGCGTCCGGCCGGTCGGCTGGTACACGGGCCGGGTCTCGGAGAACACGCGTCGCCTCGTCGCCGAGCAGGGCGGCTTCCTCTACGACTCGGACTCCTATGCCGACGAGCTTCCCTACTGGGTCGAGATCGGCGGCCGCCACCATCTCGTGATCCCGTACACGCTCGACGCGAACGACTTCAAGTTCATGCTCGTCAACGGGTTCGTCACGGCCGAGCAGTTCTACGCGTATCTCGTCGACTCGTTCGACCAGCTCTACCGCGAGGGTGGCCGCATGCTGTCGGTCGGCCTCCACTGCCGGATCGTCGGCCGCCCCGGCCGCGCTCCCGCGCTGGACCGCTTCCTCGCGTACGTGAAGGAGCACCCGGACGTCTGGGTGACGACGCGAGCCGAGATCGCGCGGCACTGGCACGCGCACCACGGTCCCGCCTGAGCGGCGCAGCGGAAGCAGGGCCGAGACGCGCCGCAGCAGCAGGAGCGGAACGCGACGCTTCCGCCACGGTCTTGCGCGCGTCTCGTGCGGGTCTCTGACACAGGGCCAAGGCCGGAAACAGACGTCCAAACTCGGCGCCGGCAGCACAGTGGTCCGAGTCTGGTACCGCAACCGTCGCGCTTCCGGCGCTGTCTCTGACACACGGGCCTGGCCGCAGAGGCCTAGGCTGTATTTCGTCGAGCTGAGTGAGCGCAGCTTGCGCAGGGATGGGCGCCGAAGACGCTCGCGACCGGTGATTCCCCGGTGGCCGCGGCGCTTCGCAGCCGGGCAGGCTGGCGATCCCTCAGGCTTCGGCGCGGCCTCGCTTGCGGAGCCAGCGGGCGACCTCGATGCCGCCGGCGACTCCGAACGCGATGCCGAGGGCGAGCAGGAGCCCCTTCCACGGCGCCTCTTCGAAGGCGTGGCCGCCGAAGTAGCCGAGGAGGGCCGCGTAGGACGCCCAGAGGATTCCCGCGCCGGCGTCGTAGAGGGCGAACCGCGGCCACGGGTAGTGCAGGGTGCCGGCGCTGAGGGTCACGGCGGTGCGCCCGCCCGGAATGAAGCGGGCGATCGCGATCAGCTCGCCGCCCCGCTCCCGCAACTGGGTCTCGGCCCACTCGACGCGCCGCCGCGCCTTCTCCCCGCTGAAGAAGCGCTCCTTGGCGCGGGCGCCGAAGCGCCGTCCGATCACGTAGGCGAGGTTGTCGCCGGCGAAGGCGCCGGCTGCGGCGGCGGGAATGATCAGCGCGAGGTTCAGATCGCCCGCAGCGGCGACGACACCGGCCGTGATCACGGACGTCTCGCTCGGGACGATCGGGATGATCGCGTCGAGCAGGGCGAGCACGAAGACGATCGCGTACGCCCAGCCGGAGGCGTCGGAGACGAGGTTGGTGAAGCTGTCGAACATCGCCATCATCGGCGGGCTACGTCTGGACGACGCGGAGCCCCGGAGGCTCCTCCGGGACGAACGCGGGGACGAGGTCGGCGTCGCGCGCGGCGAGCGCGGAGTAGCGGCCGCCGGCGCGGACGAGATCCGCGTGGCGCCCCCTCTCGACGACGCGGCCGTGGTCGAGGACGATGATCTGATCCGCGCCCCGGACGGTCGAGAGGCGGTGCGCGATCGCGATCGTCGTCCGCCCCTCGGAGAGGCGGTCGAGAGCCTCCTGGACGAGCCGCTCCGTCTCGGTGTCGAGCGAGCTCGTCGCCTCGTCGAGGACGAGGATCGGTGGGTTGCGCAAGATCGTCCGCGCGATCGCGATGCGCTGTTTCTCGCCGCCGGAGAACCGGTAGCCGCGCTCGCCGACGACCGTGTCGTAGCCCTCCGGAAGCGCGGCGATCACGTGGTGGATCCGCGCGGCCTCGGCTGCCCTCTCGATCTCGTCGTCGGTCGCATTCGGCTTCGCGAAGCGCAGGTTCTCGCGCACCGACGCGTGGAAGAGGTACGTCTCCTGCGACACCACGCCGACCAGCTCCGCGAGTGCCTGGAAGCTGAGGTCGCGGATGTCGACACCGCCGATCGTGATGCCGCCGCGGGTGACCTCGTAGAGCCGGGCGGCAAGGTAGCCCAGCGTCGTCTTGCCGGAGCCGGTCTCGCCGACGAGGGCGGTGGTCGTGCCCGCCGGCACGCGGAAGGAGACGTCCTCGAGCGTCCACTCGTCGCCGTACCGGAACCAGACCCGGTCGAAGGCGACGTCGCCTGGACGGCCGACCGCGAGCGCGCCCCGTTTCTCCTCGATGTCGACGGGCTGGTCGAGGTACTCGAAGATCCGGTCGAAGAGGGCGAGCGAGGTCTGGACGTCGAGGCCGACGCCGAGCAGCGAGCCGACGGGGAAGAAGAGGCGTGTCTGGAGCGTCGTGAACGCGACCAGCGTCGGGATCGAGATTGCGTGCGAGCCGCTCGCCAGCGCGAGACCGCCGAACCAGTAGACGGCGGCGGGCATGATCGCGAAGCTCGTCTGGATCGAGGCCATCACCCACCGCCCGGCCATCCGCTGCCGCACCTCGAGGTCGGCGAGGCGGCGCGAGTCGGTCTCGAACCGATCGGCGAGCTCGTTGCCCCGGCCCATCGTCTTCCCGAGCAGGACGCCCGAGACGGAGAGCGACTCCTGGACGAGGCTGGAGATGTCGGCCAGGGTCTCCTGCGTCGACTTCGCGATCCGGCGCCGCTCGTTTCCGACGCGGCGGGTGAGGAGGACGAAGAATGGGATCAGGCCGAGCGCGAAGAGGGCGAGCTTCCAGTTGAGGACGAACATGCCGGCGGCGGTCGCCGCGACCGTCGTCACGTTGGAGGCGATCGAGGTCGCCGTGTTCGTGACGACGTTCTGCACGCCGCCGATGTCGTTCGAGATCCGCGACTGGACCTCGCCGGTGCGTGTCCGCGTGAAGAAGGCGAGCGACAGCCTCTGCAGGTGCCGGAAGACGGCCGCGCGGAGGTCGTGCATGACCCGCTGCCCGACCTGGTTCGAGAGCAGCGTCTGTATCACGCCCAGGATTCCCGTCCCGACCGCGATGGCGATCATCGCGCCGGCGTTGAGCGAGAGGGACGTCGTGTCGTTCCGCCCGATCGCCTCCAGGACCCGCTTGAGCAAGAAGGCCGGCAGGACGCCCAGCCCGGCCGAGGCGACGATCAGCAGCAGGAGGCCGGTCAGCCGCGGCCGGTACGGCGTGAACAGCCGGCCGACGCGGCGCAGGTTCGCACGCCGGACGGCCGGATCTGCCGGACGCTCGGGCGGCTCGTCGGCGGAGTGGAAGAACATGCCCACGCCCTCAGCGTACGCTCGCCTGCCGGAGAAGGGCCCGCGACGAATCAGATCGTGTGCGACACGAGGCGCTCGCCGAGCGAGGCCATGACGTTTTCCGCGATCGACGGCACCTCGTACATCAGGCCGGACAGGGCGGGCCGGGTCAGCACGAGTGCGTGGAGCGGAGACGTCGCAACCACGGTCGCCGTGCGGGGAACGTTCGAGATCAGCGCGATCTCGCCGACCCAGTCGCCGGGGCCCATGTCGGCGAGCTTCCGCCCGCGCCGCGTCACCCGGACGCTCCCGGCGACGATGATGAAGAACTCGCGCCCGACCTGTCCCTCCTGCATGAGCGTGTCGCCCTCGTGGAACTGCACGAGATCGGCAAGGGTTGCGACGAGCCCCAGCTCCTTCTTCGAGCAGCGGGCGAGGAGCGGTACCTTCGAGATCAGCTCGACCTTCTCGTCCTTGCGGAAGCGCACGGCGCGATCGTAAACGGGCGGCGCCGTCTAGCGCGCGTCGGCGGTCGCCGGGCGGCTCACCCCGCGCCGCGCCGGCGCACCCGGGATGAGCAGTCCCGCCAGCGCGCAGACGACGAGGAACGCGGTCGCCATCCAGAACGTCTCGGTGAAGCCGGTCACCGTCGGCAGGCCGCCGGCGTCGACGTGTGCGGAGACGAAGGTGGTGGACAGCTGGCCGCCGAGCGCGCCGCCGATCGTCCGCATGACCGTGTTCATGCCGCCGGCCGCGCCGGTCTGGTGCGGCGCGACGGCGCTGACGATCAGGTTCCCGAGCGCGGCGAAGGCGAGGCCGATCCCGATTCCGAGCAGTGCCGCGCTCGCCAGCATCTCCGACGGATGGTCGTGCGCCGCCGCGATCAGCCCGAACGACGCGGCTGCGAACAACGACCCGACGATCGCCGCCGACCTCGAGCCGTAGCGCCGGGCGATCGGGCCGGCGGCGAAGCCGACGAGCACCATCGCGATCGTCGAGGGCAGGAGGTACAGCCCCGAGACCACCACGGAGGCGCCGAATCCGAACCCCGTGCTCTTCGGCAGCTGTGCGAACTGGGGGAAGATCACAAACGAGGAGTACATCCCGGCTCCGAGCAGAAATGCAGTCAGATTGGTCGTCCAGACCCCGCGAATGCGCATCATCGCCATGTCGATCAGCGGCTCCCGGCTTCGCGCCTCGACGGCCACCCACGCGGCGCAGAGGACGAGCCCGACCGCCAGGAGCGCCAGCGTCCGCGCCGAGCCCCAGCCCCACGCCGTCGTCTCGCTGATCGCGACGAGCACGATCGAGATGCCCGCGCTCATCAGCGCGCCCGCGGTCCAGTTGATCCGGCCGGGAACGCGCACCGGCGACTCCGGGACGAAGCGCCACGTGCAGAACGCGGCGACGACGATCACGGCGAGCGGCATCCAGAACAGCCACTGCCAGCTGAGCTGCTGGACGATCGTCGCGCCGGCGACGATGCCGACGCCTGCGCCGATGCCGAGGATCGCCGACATCAACCCGATGCTCCCGGCGACGCGCTCGCGGGGGAACTCGTCCCGGATGATCCCGAAGGCGAGCGGGAAGATCCCACCGCCGATGCCCTGGATCACGCGGGCCGCGATCAGGAGCGGCAGCGAGTGGACGAGGGCCGCCATGAGCGTCCCGGCCCCGAGCAGCACAAGCGTCCAGACGAGGACGTGCTCCTTGCCGTACATGTCGCCGAGGCGCCCGAGGATTGCGGTGCCGACCGAGGCCGACAGCAGGTAGCCGGTGAGGAGCCAGGCGACGCCGGTCTCGCTGGCGTGCAGGCTGTGCTGAATCGTCGGGAGCGCGGGAACGATCGAGGAGCTGAGGACGGCGTACGCGAGCCCGCCGAGCGAGAGGACGGCGAGCGTCACCCGCGGATGGGCACGCTCGCCGACCTCGTGCGCCACCGTGCTCATCTGGCCGCGAGGAAAGTCGGGTAGCCGGAGTTCGTTTCGGCGCGGAGCTCGTCGTTGAGCCGGCCGATGAGGCTCAACAGGCGGCGCCGCTCGGTCGGCGAGAGTTGCGCCACCGCGCCGTCGAGCGCGGCGGCGACCTCCGCGCGGCGGCGCGTGACCCAGTCACGGCCTCGCTCCGTCGCGTCGTGGAGCACCGCTCTGCGGTCGTCCGGATCGTTCTTCCGATCGACCACGCCAGTCTGAACCAGTCCATCGATCGCCCGGCTGACGGTCGGGTCGGTCGCACCGATCCGCTCGGCGAGTGTGCCGAGGCGCAACGGCCCGGAGTCGACGAGCTCGATCAGGACGAGGCGCTGCGTCGTGGTCAGTGATCCGCCTGAGAGCGGGCTGCCGGTCCGCGCAAGCGACGAGAAGAGACGCTCCAGCTCACCGACGAGAGCCGCGCCGTCGCCGGCCTGCGCCGCTGAGCGGGATACTTGCATCGCGGAAATGTTACCCCATGCAACAAAATGGTGCGGACGTCCGCGACCGGGCGGCGTCTAGAGCCTGGAGCGGGCCGTCTGTCCGCCTTCCGTGACTCTGGCCATGAAGGCGACGAGCTCCGCCGCGGTCCGAGGTATGTCGGGGCCGTCTGCCTCGGCACGGCCGTGTTGCCGCTGGAGGTCCCACAGCTTCGCCCACGCGAAGAGGCGGTACGACGACGACGCGATGCCCGACATGAACCCCGGCATGCCGTCGCGCCAACACTCGAGCTCGTCGAAGTGGCGCTGCAGGTCCTGCGCGAACCGGCCGAGGATCTGCTCCCACGAGCTCGACGCGCCCGCGGCGAGCAGCTCCTCGGCCTCGAGCGATGTCCCGCGGTTGAGCTTGCCGAGGTAGTGCTCGAGATCGCGTGCCGACTCGTGGACGATTGCCAGCGCCTCGTCGAGCGGGAGCTGAAGGGTCGGGCCCTCGACGACCGGGTGCGAGTGGACGGCCTCCTGGAACCGGAACGACCCGCGGCGCAGCAGCCGCGGGTGATAGTTGGGATACCAGACCGGGTTCGTGATCCAGGTTCCACAGAAGAGGTTCTTGAACGGAATCGCAACTGCGTCGAACGCGTGAGAGTCCTCGCGAACCAGTGCGAGGAGCACTTCCGCCAGGCGCGCAGGAACGCGCTCGTCGGCGTCCAGGACGAAGATCCACTCGGCGGAGGTATGGAGAAGCCCGAGATTCCGGCGAGCCTGGAAGTGGGGCGTGTGCTCGACCGCGACGACGAGCGCGCCTGCCTCTCTGCTGACACGAGCGGTGCCGTCCGTGGAGCCGTCGTCGAGCACGACGATCTCGTCCACCCAGCCTGCGAGCGACGCGAGGGCCGGCCCGATCGCTTGCTCTTCGTTCCGCGCCAGGACGACGGCGCCGATCCGGCCGTTGCCGTTCCCTCGCGGCGCGGTGTCGAGTCGGGCCCGGCCGGTTTGCGCGCGCCGAAGCGCCTCGACCGCCTCTGGCTGATCGGGAGCCTCGGCGACTGCGTGCTCGA
Source organism: Gaiellaceae bacterium (assembly GCA_035274625.1). Taxonomy (GTDB): domain Bacteria; phylum Actinomycetota; class Thermoleophilia; order Gaiellales; family Gaiellaceae; genus DATBLE01. The sequence continues at coordinate 25,599 of DATENZ010000103.1, read as the reverse complement.
ACGACGCCAGCGCCTCCGAGTCGAGCCCGCACCGCAGCAGGATCTCGCCGATCCCTAGGCGCGGCCGCCACGTCGCAGCCCCACGATCGCTCGGCCAGAGCGACGGCCGCGCGCGACTCGCCAGCGCACGCTCGTAGGACGCCAGCGCCTCGGGCCAGCGCCCGGCGGTCGCCTGAATCGCGCCCAGCGTGCAGTTCGCGTCCGGATAGTCCGGGTCGATCTCGAGCGCCGCGCGGCAGGCGCCCGCTGCTTCGGCGGGCCAGCCCTGGCTGATCAGGGCATGCGCCAGTAACAGGTACGCGTGCGGGAGAAACGTCGGGAGCCGAGCTTCTCCGACAACCGGCTGCGAGAGCTCGACACAGCGCCTGAGCTCCTGCTCTGCCTCGGCGTATCGGCCCAGCTGGTGGTAGATCGCCCCCAGGTTGTAGGCGTGGAACGGTTCGTCGGGCTCCTCCCGCGCCTCCGCCTCGATCGCGCCCAGGTAAAACGCGCTGACGGACGCACCGCCCGGCCGAGACCAGCCGTGGTGACGCAGGACCACGTCGCAGGGCGCGACGCGGTAGGGCAGGTCCGGGTGCGCGGGCAGCACCTGGGAGTGGACGCGCCCGACGTACCGCAGCTCCGGATGCCGCGGGAAGAGCCGGACGTCGCGGTGCTCGACCATTCCGCCTTCGGCGAGCGGGCTGATCTGCTGCGGGGCGTACCCGACCAGCTCGTTCGTCCGGATCAGGCGCCGGATCTCGGCGTGGCCCTCCGGGTCGAGCTCGTTGTCGGCGTCGAGGGCGAGGATCCAGTCCTTCGTCGCCTGCTGCAGGTACTCGTTCCGGACGCGGGCGAAGTCGTCCTGCCAGGGGACGCGGAACACGCGCGCGCCGTACGCGCGCGCGATCTCGACGGTTCGATCGGTCGAGCCGGTGTCGACGACGACGAGCTCGTCCGCAAGCCCGCGGACGCTCTCCAGGCACGCGGGCAACCGCTCCTCCTCGTCCCTGACGACGAGGCAGACGCTGAGCTGCGGCTCTACCTCCGGTGATGGCTCGGCACCGCGCGGAACCTCCCGCAGGAGCTCGGGATAGCGGCCGAGCGCCGACACCCCGTAGGGCCTCGCGGTGAAACGGCGCACGGGCTGCTCCGCGAGCGCGAGGAGACGGTCGAGCGCCGTCGCGGCGGCCTGCTCCCAGCTGTAGTCGCGGTGGATCTTCGCGCTCGCCCGGAGCCCCAGCTCGCGGGCGGACGCGGGAGCGGCCGCCACCTCTCGCATTGCGCGCACGAGGGCGGCCCGGTCGACCTCACATGATCGCAGAGGCTCGACGGTCTCGTACGGCTCCGGGAGCGGCTCACCGAGATCGACCTCCTCCGCGGGCACGAGGAACGCGACGTCGCTGTCGCAGTAGTCGAGGCACGCACCGTAGTCGGGAGCGATCACCGCCAGTCCGCAGGCCATCGCCTCCGCGAGAGGGAGACAGAAGCCTTCGGCGCGATAGGGCGCGACGAGGCACTGGCAGGCCGTGTACAGGGCCGGCATGTGCTCCCGCGGCAGGTCCTCGTCCGTGTAGAGGATCTCGGGGCTCCGGGGATCGCGGCTCGCTGCGAGAATCCGTTCTCGCAGCCCCTGGTCGCGGTAGAAGGTGCGCGTGCCGAAGTCCTTGACGACCAGGCAGACGTCGTCGTCGGCCTGGAACGCCTCCAGGTAGGCCTCGAGGAGGACGTCCGCTCCCTTGCGGTGCAGGGTGCCGCCCACGAACAGGAACCTGAACGCCTTCTCGGTCTCGAGTCGGATCATCGGGGCCGACGGGTTGAAGGCGAAATCGACTCCGTTCGGCACGACGACGACACGCTCTGCTGCGACCCCGCTCCGGACGAAGCCGTCGCGGACGTGGGTCGACGGAACCCAGACCTCATCGACCAGGCGATCCAGAGGCCTCACCCACCGGCGCGGAATGCTTCCGTACTCCCACGGCTGGATGAGGACCCACCGCCCCTGCAGGGGCGGCTCGAGGCTCGGCGGCCAGTAGTGCCGGACGTGGACGTCCGCCGCGCGCCTTGGCCGCCGTCTCGCAGCCCTTGCCAGGGCCGCCACCCGCGGATCCGGCGGAGGTGCGACCGGATCGTCGCATAGGAGTGCCAGGTCGACGAGCGGCGCCTCGTAGAGGCACCCGCAGAGCGAGCGGTTGACGATCGCCAGGCTGTTCTCCGCGAACTGCTCGCCTGCCCATGTGATCAGAGGCGGCACGTCAGTCCGAAGCCCGAACGGCCGCGGTCAGACGGGCAAGGATCGCCTCGGCGACGCGATCGGCGCCGAAGCGCGAGGTGATGTCTCCGCGCGCCCGCTCGCCGACCGCCTGCGCTTCGCCCCGATGCTCGAACACGTAGCGCATGAGGACGGCAAGGTGCTCCGCCGAGGGTTCCGCCCACCGATGGCCGAGCCGATGTGCCTCCGGCCACTCCTCGGCCGGAACCGGGCCGAGAGCGCAGTCGACGAGGTAGGAGTTGTCGTCGTTCATGAACTCGAGGTTTCCGCTCCAGCGCGTGCCGATGGTAGGGAGGCCGGAGGCCATCGCTTCCATGTACGGCCTGCCCCAACCCTCGCCGCGGGACGGCATCACGTAGCAATCCGCGGCGCGGTAGAGGCGAGGCATCTCGGCGGCGGGCAGATTCCTCGTCACGAGGACGACGCGGGGGCCTCGCTCCGGGTCCAGTCCGAGCTCGTCACGGACGAAGCGCAGCAGCGCGGCGCGAACGCGCGTTGCACCGAGCGACGCCGGCGTATTCACCTTCAGGACGAGCGTCACGTCGTCCTTGCGGCTGAAGCCGTCGAAGTACGCGCGCAGGAGGATGTCCCAGCCCTTTCGCCGGCCCCAGCGGATCACCGACAGGAAGACGAAGCCGGAGACGCCGGGCAGGTCGAGCGGCCAGACCGGCGGGGCGTATGCCGCGACGTCGATCCCCTCCGGGATCTTTTGCAGCCTGCTCTCGTCTATCCCCGCCGCGGCGAATGTCGCGAGGTTGAAGTCGCTCGGCACCCATACCTCGTCCATCGCGTTGCACCGGGGAACCCACTGGGGCGGTACGCCGTCCGTCTCGAACATCGTCCGGCCGAACGTTCGAACCGCGCGCCGGTGCCGCCGAAAGTCGCGCGGCACGCCGTGGATCACGGACAGAAACCGGTCCGGCGTCGGCCGTGAGCTGAGCTCGCGCAGCCTGATGAGCTCGAGCGGATCCAGCTGAGCTGCCGGCTCCTCCGCGCTCGTGCCGGGATTCAGCAGCAGGGGAACCCCCGCTCGGTCGAGCGCGCGGACCACCGTTCGAGCCTCGTCGGCGAAGCCGGTGGTATCCGCGACCGGCGACTGCCATACGACCGGCGGCAGCGGGCGTCGGTTGCTCGCCGCCGGGCCGGGCTTGGCAGGCCGTGCTCTCGAGGCGGCTTGTTCCAGGTGGCTGATGATGGTGCGGGCGACCTCGGGCCAGTTGTAGCCCGCGAGGATCTCGGCCCTGGCGCGCTCGCCCCTGGCCGCCGCGGCTGCGCGATCCTCGTACACCCGTCGCATCGTCGCTCGCAGATCGTCCACTGACGGCTCGGCCCAACGCAGGCCCCGGAAGCCGGCCTCGTCGCGGACGCCGGCCTCGGTTATGGGCACGACGTCGCAGTCGACGAGGTAGGAGTTGTCGTCGTTCATGAACTCGAGGTTTCCGCTCCAGCGCGTGCCGATGGTGGGGAGGCCGGAGGCCATCGCTTCCATGTACGGCCTGCCCCAACCCTCGCCGCGAGACGGCATCACGTAACAATCGGCCGCCCGGTAGAGGCGGGGCATCTCGTGCGCGCCGAGCACTCGATCGAGGAAGACGATCCTCGCCGCCCCGGAAAGGTTGCGGATGCCGAGATACCTGTGCGCCCACTGCGCCAGCTCGTCGCGGTGATCGGCAACCGTCTTCCGCGGCCGCGGCGTCACCTTCAAGAGGAGCGTCACCGGCTCGCGCGAGCTGAATTCCTCGAGGTAGGCGCGCGTGAGAACATCCCAGCCCTTTCGGCTCAGCCAGTTGAACACCGACAGGAAGGTGAAGCCGGACACGCCCGGCAGTTCGAGCGGTGTCGTCGCCGGCTCGTACAGTCGAGTGTCGATTCCGGCGGGGATCCGGTAGAGCTTTTCGCGGTCGACCCCTGAGGCGGCGAACGACTCGACGTTGAATTCGGACGGAACCCAGACCTCGTCCATCTGGTTGCAGCGTTCGACCCAGGCCGCCGGGATCCGATCGGCCTCATACATCGTCCGTCCGATATTTCGGGTCGCGCGCGGGCTGCGAGCGAGCGATCCGCCGTCCGACTGCATCACGTGGACGAACCGGCGCGGAAGCGGCGCGGTCGCGAGCCGGTGCAACCGCGCGGCGATCTCAGGGCTGAAGAGAGGCACCGGCTCGGGCCAGTTGAGCGCGTTCGCGCGAATCTCGATCCCGGCTTCGTCGAGCGCCAGGACCGCGTTTCGAGCCTCCTCGGCGTAGCCCGACCAGTTCAGGAGCGCGCTCGTCCACACGACCGCCGGGCTCGAGGACTCCGGGACTCCGCTACACGCGATCCTGGCATTCGCCAGGCGGATCTGCTCCGGTGGGAAGCCGTCCTGGTTCGCGAAGAAGTCATCGTCGCGGAGGAAGCTGCCGAGCCACTTCGACTCGAACCGGGAGGCGTCGCCGCCGAACTCGTCGAACTCGTCCGCGGCCGCGCCGTCGCGGTGCCGCAGTACGCTCGCCGGGCAGTAGAGAACCCGGAGGCCGGCCTGCCGGAGGCGGACGCACAGGTCGACGTCGTCGAGCGCAGCACGGAAACCCTCGTCGAACCCGCCGGCACGAAGGAGCAGCTCCCGCGAAGCGAGCATCCCGGTGCGGACGACGGCAGAGACGCTTCGCGGCTCGTTGACGTGGCGAGCAGTCTCGGCTTCGCCACGGTGAATCCGGTAGGGCAGGATCCGGTGGGGGAGGACGTGCTCGCCGAAGACGATCCCGGCGTGCTCGACGCCGCCGTCGGCGTAGACGAGCTTGCTCCCGACCGCTCCGACGTCCTCGGCGTCCATGGCTCCCAGCAGCTCCGTCAGCCAGCCGGGATCGGGTACGTGGCGGTCGTCGAGGAACGCGACGTACGAGCCGCGGGCGGCGGAGACTGCGAGGTTGCAGGCTCGCGCGGGAGCCGCCGCGGCCGGTGCGACGACGCGAACGCCCTCGTATCCGACGTCGGAGTCGACGAGACCGGTGAGCAGGACCTCGTGGCTCACCTGTGGCGGGGTCTCGCGCAGCGCCGCGAGACAATCGTCGAAGCCGCTGGCGAACGAGACGACCACGATCGAGCAGAAGGGCGACTCGGTAGCGGCTCGGCGAGAGCCGAGCCGATCCGTTCCTGCCTGCTCCGGGCCGATCGCTTCCGCTTCGCGAGCCTACCCCCCCGAAAATCGGAGTGTCAACGTCGCGTCCTTGAGGCATTCGTTACCGGGTGCTATGTTCAGGCAGGGTTTCTTGCGGCGAAGGGCGGGAGAGGTGCAGGCAGACAAGGCGGAAGGGCCTCCGCGGATTGCACGTCGGGGGTTTCTCGGGAAGGGTCTCCTTGCGGCTGTCGCGGGTGCGGCCGGCGGCCTGATTGCCCGGCCTGACCGCGCCGGCGCAGTGGAGAACTTCGTCGTTCTCGGGGAGGACAACGCCGAGACGGCCCCGACCGGCTTCACCAACACGGATGCCGGACCGGCGATCACCGCCAGCCGCGGCGGTGGCGCGAGCACGGCGCAGGTCGCCTCGCCCGGCGGCGGCGTCGTCGCACGGCACGCAAACCGCCCCGGCGGACTCTTCACCAGTGGATTGCCGGGCCCCGGCGTCCTCACCTCGACCCTTGCGGTCGTCGGCCTGGGCCAGCACGGCGGCGGCTTCTTCTTCCAGGGCGACGACACACCGGACAGCGTCGCGGGCCCCGCGGCAGGCGTGACCGCCCTGGGCACGACTCGCCCCGGTGGTGTGTTCACGAGTGGCCTCCCGTGGATGACCGGGCCGGTCACCCAGACGCTTGCCGTGATCGGCCTGGGGCGAGACGGAGGCGGGCTCTTCTTCCAGGGCGACGATGCTGCGGCGCTGCCCGACCCTCGGCCGACGAGCGGGTTGCACGGCGTCAGCGCCGATCCTCAGGGTGCCGGCGTGGTCGCAGAGCACACGCTGCAAGAGGGCGAGGCTCTGCGAGTGATCGGGCGCGCGTCGTTCGTCACGGCGAGCGGCAAGGCCGTCGTTCCGAAGGGACAGCGGAAAGTGACGGTCACGGGCGTTCCGCTGAGCGACGACGCGATCGTGCTCGCGACGACGCAGGCACCGATGCCGGCCGTCGCGGGCGTAACCCTCGACCTGGACGCGGACTCGTTCGTGATCAATCTGGCGGGGAAGGTGACGAAGGCGACACCCGTCGGCTGGCTCGTCGTCAACTGACCTCGTCGCGCGCGCCGGATCGGCCTCGACGTAGACTCGGCGCGAACGTCTGACATTCGAACGAGGAGGCACTCGTGGCCACGCAGGCGCAAGCGCTGACCCGCGACCAGCTCGCGGCGCTACCGGACAGCTACTTCAAGGCCGTCGACGCGCAGGACGTCGACGCGATCCTGTCCCACTACGCCGACGACTCGACGCTGATCGTCCAGACCGACCACGCGGTGTTCTCGGGCGCGGACGAGATCCGGCGGATGTTCACGGACTTCTGCGACAACTCGGTGTCGATCTTCCACGAGATCAAGAACATCGTCGTCGAGCCGGAGGCGGGGAAGGTCGCGACTGAGCAGAGCTACATCGGCGAGCTCGTCGGCGGCACGAAGAACGAGATGCACAACTGCAACTTCTTCGACGTGGACGCGGACGGGAAGTTCAGCCGCGTGATCATCTGGATGGCGGGGACGAACCCGCTGAAGTAGCAGAGCTAGCCGTACCGCTCCGCGAAGGCCGCGCCCGCCTGCTCGAAGCAGGCCGTCGGCGGTGAGGTGAGACCGAAGCCGATCATTCCGCGGCCCGGCTCGCGGTGGACCATGACGATGTCGATCGTCGGGCGAAGGCCCGTCTCGAGGACGCGGAGCAGGTCGATCCCCGTCGGCGCGCCGCGGTCGCCGAGCAGCGGGATGCGGTAGTGCGGGTGTTCGCCGAGCGCGATCTCCACCGTCTCGTCGTAGATCCGGCGTGCGCGCGCCTCGTCGGCGCCGACGAGCGGCCAGAGCGCGGGCGCCGCCGCGAGGAGCGTCGCGCCGAGGCCGGCGCACTCGACGACAAGCGAGTCGCCGCAGCTCGGGCCGGCGTCATCCGGGCCGAAGCCCTCGAGGAAGACGCCCTCCGCGATCTCCGCGGGCGCGACGAACCACTCGTCGCCGAGACCGGAGACCTTGATCCCGCAGTCGCGCCCGTTCGCCCCGACCGCCGTGACGAGGCTCGAGCCCTCGATGCCGTGGCCGGCGTCGAGCATGAGCCGGCTCGCCGCCAGCGAGACCGCGACGAAGAACTGCGAGTTGCCGCGGATGAAGTCGAAGATGCGCTGCTTCACGTTCGCCGGGGCGTCGACCGCCGGCGCGAGCAGCTCCGCGAGCATCGACGTCGCCGCGGCGTTGCGGTTGTGCAGCTCGTCACCGCGGCGGAGAGCCTCGGCCATCAGGGCGCGGCAGTCGATTCCGCCGAGCGTCGTGAGAGCGGTGTCGAGCGTCGGGGCCAGCTCGTCGCGAATCCAGATCAGGCGGTCGCGGACGTCGTCGTCGTACATGCCGAGGATCAGCGTCTTGCCGAAGCCCTCCATCAGGAAATGGAACGCCCGGTTTCCGTTCGCCCGGTCCTCCAGCACGACGACCGGCGTCGACGCGGTGATCGAGCCCGCGCCGCCGGCCATCGCCGAGTGGTCCTGGGCGGCGCCGAGCTCGAGCTCGGACGGCTCGATCCCCTCGAACGCGGCCGCGCCCTCGATCCCGCCGCGGAGCACCGGTGAGAGCTCGTCCCACGCCGCCGGCGGCGCGGCGTGCAGGACGAGGTTCGGCGCCATCCCGGGCACGACCTCGTGCGCCGGGCGGATCCCGACGAGCGAGGGCTCGCTGGCGAGGACGCGCTCGATCGCCTCGCGGTTCGCGTCCGTCACGCGGCGGCGAGCGCGCGCTCGAAGAACTCCGACACGATCCGGATCGCGTCCTGCGGGCACTCGACCAGGTCGGCGTGGCCGATGTCCGGGAACTCGACGAGCGAGATGTGCTCGCTCTGCTCCGCCATCTTCCTTGCGCCGAGGCCCGACGCCGCGAGATCGGGCGGACACAGGACGTCGTGCGTCCCGTTCGTCATCAGCAGCGGGCGCGAGATCTGCGGGACGAGCGGCGAGAGGTCCATGTTCTCCATGGCGAGACACGCTTGTCGCACCGTGTACGGGTCGTTCAGCCCGACGATGTCGCGGACGAGCTGGAAGATGTTCTCGCCCTCCGGGCTCTCCATGAAGCCCGCGCCGACCGCCTGAGTCGTCACGTGGTCGGAGAACTCGTCCCACGGCATCGTCTCCGCCATCCGGCGCCAGACCCGGAACAGTGTCCGACGGTAGACGTCCGGCTTCGCGAAGGCGACGTCGGCGCACGCGGCGACCGTCTTCGCGGGATAGGCCGCCGTGAAGGCGATCGCGATCATTCCGCCCATCGAGGTGCCGTGGACGAGCACGCGCTCGAGCCCGACCGCGTCGATCAAGCCGGCGGCGTCCGCCGCCCAGCCCTCGATCGTGTACTGCTCACGGGGGTGGTCGGAGGCGCCGTATCCACGGGCGTCGAAGGAGAGCAGCCGGAAGCGCTCGCGGAAGCCGTCGTTGACGAGGCCGAAGTTGTGGCGGCCGAAGAGACCGCCGCCGAGCTGGAGGATGACCGGACCGTCCTCGGGCCCGGTCAGCTCGTAGTACAGCCTGGTTCCGTCCTCGATCTGGGCGTACGGCATCGCGTCCTCCTTGACAGGGGCCCGAAGTCTGACTTATAGGAGCGCGGCAGCCAATCGACACGAATCGAGGAGGCAGCCTTGCGGATCAAGTACATCATCCCGTTCCCGTTCGACGACGTCGGCCTCGCCAACCGCGCGGCGCAGGTGCCGGAGGAGATCCTCGGCCCCGACACGGAGGTGGAGTGCGTCACCGTGCGCAACGGCGGCGCTCTCCTCGACTCGTACTACGACGCGCTCGTTTTCGACATGTACGTCACCGAGGCGGGGCTCCGGGCGGAGGACGAGGGCTTCGACGCCGTGATCATGGACACCGTTTCCGACTCCGGCCTCTACGCCCTGCGGTCGCGTCTGTCGATTCCCGTGCTGGGGCCGGGCCTGGTCTCGTACGCGGTCGCGATCATGCTCGGCAAGCGCTTCTCGATCGTGACGATGTGGGACAAGTGGACGCCGATCTACGAGAAGAACCTCGACCTGTACCACCTGCACGAGAAGTGCGCCTCGGTGCGCTCGGTGAACATCCCGCCCGACGTCGAGTCGCTCTTCACGGGCAAGGAGGAGGAGATGTTCGCGACGCTGACCGCCGAGGCGCAGAAGGCGATCGACGAGGACGGCGCCGACGTGATCCTGCTCGGCTCGACGACGATGCACCAGGCGGGGGACTACATGGCGCGGCACCTGCCCGCACCCGTGATCAACCCCGGCCCGGTCGGGATCAAGATGGCGGAGATGCTCGTCCAGCTCGGGCTCAGCCACTCCAAGGTCGCGTTCCCGCCGCCGTCCGCGATCGTCGACGACCGCTACTTCTCGCTGGTGGACGCGTGAGCGGGGCGGTGGCTCAGTCCCAGCTTCTGCCGACCCGGTCCCAGGCGACGTCGCTCGGGAGCCACTCGGTGTTGATGCTCGACCAGAGGCGCTCGACCTTCTTCGCGCCGCACTTCGGGCAGGGCGGCGCCGGCTTCGTCGAGCTCGACAGGTACTCCTCGAAACGCTCGTCGCACTTCGTGCACCGGTACTCGTAGATCGGCATGGATCCAGAGTCTAGCCTCGTCTCTGCGCTCCGGGAACTGGCCCGCGAGCAGGGAGTTCGCCCGACGGACGAGGATCTCGAGGGCGTCCTCGGTTTCCTCCAGCGGATCCTGCCGGAGCTCGAGGAGCTGGAGCGGCTGTTGCCGGAAGACGCAACACCATGACGCTCACGCGACTCGCCGAGCGTCTGCGCGACGGAGAGCTGTCTCCCCGGGAGGCGGTACAGCACTACCTCGACCGGATCGAGGCGCACCGCGACCTGAACGCCTACATCAGCGTCCGCGCCGAGCAGGCCCTCGCGGAGGCCGACGCCGCCGTGCTGGCGTTTTCACGCGGCCCGCTGTGGGGCGTGCCCGTCGCGGTGAAGGACGTGATCGATGTCGAGGGAACGCGGACGACAGCGGCGTCCGAGATCCTCCGCGACAACGTCGCCGAGCGTGACGCCGAGGTCGTCGCCAACCTGCGGGCAGCCGGGGCGATCGTGCTCGGCAAGCTGAACCTGCACGAGTTCGCGTACGGCGCGTCGACGACGAGCCCGCACTTCGGCCCGGCGCACAACCCGTGGGCCCCGGACCGGATCGCAGGCGGCTCGAGCGGCGGCAGCGGCGTGGCGGTCGCGGCGCAGCTGGCCGCCGGGACGCTCGGCACGGACACGGCCGGCTCGATCCGGATCCCGGCGGCGTTCTGCGGCGTGACCGGGCTGCGGCCCTCGACCGGCCTTGTCTCCAACGACGGCGTCGTCCCGGTCTCCTGGACGTTCGACGCCGTCGGCCCGCTCGCTCAGACCGCGGAGGAGTGCAGCCTGATCCTCCAGGCGATCGCGCCGGATTTCCGGCCGGAGCCGGCGGACGGCGAGCTGCGGGTCGGGCTCGTGACGACGCTGCTCGACCAGGCCGAGCCGGCTGTCGCGGCGGTCGTGGAGGAGGCGGCGAGCGAGCTGGAGGCAGAACGGGTCGCGGCGCCCATGCTCGGCCACGCGGGGCTGATCCAGCAGCTCGTGATGCTCCCTGACGCCGCGGCGGCCCACCTGCCCTGGCTCCGGGAGCGGCTGCCCGACTACGGCGCCGACGTCCGCGCGCGCCTCCTCGCCGGGCTGCTCCTGCCCGCGACGGCGTACCCGACGGGCCTCCGTGCGCGGCGCTGGCTCGCCGACCAGGTCGCGCCGCTCTTCGAGCGCTACGACGTGCTCGCCGCGCCGGCGATGCCGATCGTCGCGCCGCCGATCGGCGAGGACCCGGTCGAGCTCCGCGGTGAGCGGACGCCGTACCGCCTGACGGTCATCCCCTTCAACTCCCCCGCGAGCTGCCTCGGGCTGCCGGCGGCGAGCGTCCCCTGCGGCTTCGTCGACGGCCTCCCGGTCGGCCTCGCACTGATCGGGCGCGGCGGCGCCGACGCCGCCGTGCTGCGGGCGGCGGAGGGGTTCCAGCAGCTGACCGACTGGCACGAGCAGCGTCCGGCGATCGCCGCCGACGCGATTTGAAGTTGGCCCGCGGAGCTTGTATACAAATCTGATTCCGACGAAAGGGTGCAGATGTCCGTCTTGATCAAGGGTGGCCGCATCGTCACGGCCGCGGACGACTACGTGGGCGACGTGTTCGTCGAGAACGGCACCGTCACGCTGATCGGCGAGTCGCTCGACCAGGCCGCCGACAAGGTGATCGACGCGAGCGGCAAATACGTGATCCCGGGCGCGATCGACCCGCACACGCACATCGAGATGTTCTTCGGCGGGACGACCACCTGCGACGACTTCACGTCCGGCACCGTCGCGGCCGCGTTCGGCGGGACGACCTCGCTCGTCGACTTCTGCATGCAGGCCCCCGGTACGCCGTTCCCGCAGGCACTCGAGAACTACTTCGAGAAGATCGACCGCTGCAAGCCCGTGATCGACGTCGGCTTCCACATCGGCGTCACCGACCTGGAGGGCGGCGGCGGGCTCGACGCGCTCGCGAAGCTGCCGGACGAGGGCGTCACCTCGTACAAGCTCTTCATGGCCTACAAGGGCGCGGTCATGGTCGACGACGAGACGCTCTTCAAGACGATGCGCGTCGCGAGCGAGACCGGCGCGCTCGTGATGGTGCACGCGGAGAACGGCGACGCCATCGACGTGATCGTCAAGGAGGCCGTCGCCGCGGGGAAGAGCGACCCGATCTGGCACGCGCGCACGCGGCCGATGGAGACCGAGGCCGAGGCGACGAACCGCGCCGTCCAGCTGGCCCGCGTCGCCGGTGCGCGGCTCTACGTCGTCCACGTGTCGTGCCAGCCCGCGGTCGAGCCGATCGCGCTCGCGCGGGAGAAGGGCTGGGACGTGTGGGGCGAGACCTGCACGCAGTACCTGTTCGTCGACGACACCGCGATGGAGAAGCCGAACTGGGAGGGCGCGAAGTACATCTACACGCCGCCTCCGCGGCCGAAGGCGGAGCAGGAGCACCTGTGGAAGGCGCTCGTCGTCGACGACCTCTCCGTCGTCTCGACCGACCACTGCCCGTTCAACTGGCCGGAGCAGAAGGGGATCAACGGCCGCGACTTCCAGGTCGTCCCGAACGGCGGGCCCGGGATCGAGAACCGGCTGCACATGCTGCACGAGTTCGGCGTCCGCACCGGGCGGATCACGCTGAACCGCTTCGTCGAGCTCACGTCGACGAACGTCGCCAAGCTCTTCGGCCTCTACCCGCGGAAGGGAACGATCGCGGTCGGGAGCGACGCCGACATCGTCGTCTGGGATCCCGGGAAGAAGTTGACGATCTCGGCGGACACCCACCACTCGAACATCAACTACAACCTCTTCGAGGGGACCGAGGTCACCGGCGCACCCGAGGTCGTGCTCGTTCGCGGCCAGGTGATCGTCGAGAACGACGAGCTCGTCGCGCAGCCTGGCGCGGGGCAATTCGTCAAGCGGGCCCACGTCGGCGAGCGGCTCGAAGGCGCGGAGAAGGTGGCCGCATGAGCCGCGTCCGCGCGGGCCTAGTCGTTGTGTCAGACACACGTACAAAAGTGCGACTTCTTGTCCACAGGCGGTGGCCGTTTGCGGGCGAAGTTGCACTTTCGTTTCGGTGTCAGACACCGGGAAGAGAACGTCACGGAGGTGTGCTGTGAGTGACGAACAGGCGAAGCAGGTCTACGAGAAGGCGGGGCTCGGGCAGAGCGTGACGCTCGGCTCGCGGCCCGCCGTCCTCGTCGTCGACTTCAGCTGCGGCTTCACCGACCCCGAGTGCACGCTGGGCTCGGAGATGACCGAACCGGTCGAGGCGACGAAGCGGCTGCTCGATGCCGCCCGTGCTCGCGGCATCCCGGTCGTCTTCACCACGATCGGCTTCGAGCCGAGCCTCAAGGACGGCGGGCTCTGGCTCCAGAAGGCGCCCGCGCTCGGCGACCTGCAGGTCGGCGGCCGCTGGGTGGAGATCGACCCGCGGCTCGAGCCTCGCGACGACGAGACGATCGTGATGAAGAAGGGCGCCTCGGCGTTCTTCGGGACGAACCTGGCCTCGATCCTGGTCAGCCAGGGGATCGACTCCGTGATCCTCTGCGGCGCGACGACGAGCGGGTGCATCCGCGCGACGGCGGTCGACCTGCTCCAGTACGGCTTCCCGACGCTCGTGCCGCGCGAGTGTGTCGCCGACCGCGCGCAGGCCCCGCACGAGGCGAACCTGTTCGACATCCAGGCGAAGTACGCGGACGTGGTCTCGCTCGAGGACGCGCTCGGCTACGTCGAGAGCGTGCCCGCGGCGGTCGGCGTGTGACCTACCGGGTTGCGCTCCTCCCCGGCGACGGGGTCGGGCCGGAGGTGATCGCCGAGGCCCGGAAGGCGGTCGAAGCCCTCGAGCTGCCGATCGAGTGGACGGAGCTCCCGTGGGGCTCCGCCTACTACCACCAGCACGGGCGGATGATGCCGGCGGACTGGGCGGAGGTCGTCCGCCGACACGATGCGATCCTGATGGGCGCGGTCGGCGATCCGTCCGTCCCCGACCACGTCTCGCTGTGGGGGCTCATCCTCGAGCTTCGCCAGCACCTCGACCTGTGGGCGAACCTGCGCCCCGTCCGGCTGCTGGAGGGGATTCCGTGCCCGCTCGCGGGCCGCTCGCCGGCGGACGTCGACATGCTCTTCGTCCGGGAGAACACGGAGGGCGAGTACTCGGGCGTCGGCGGCCGCGCGCATCGCGGCCTACCCGCGGAGGTCGGGATCGAGACGAGCGTCTTCACGCGCACCGGCGTCGAGCGAGTGCTCCGGCACGCGTTCGAGCTCGCCGCAGGCCGGCGCGGGATCCTGACGAGCGCGACGAAGTCGAACGCGTCGCGGTTCGGCTACGTGCTCTGGGACGAGGTCGCGGAGGAGGTCGCCGGCGGCTTCCCGGAGGTGCGCTATGAGCGCGTGCTCGTCGACGCGCTCGCCGCCCGAATGGTGCGCGACCCGGGCAGCCTCGACGTCGTCGTCGGCTCGAACCTGTTCGGCGACATCCTCACCGACCTGGCCGCGGCGATCCAGGGCGGAATGGGGATGGCGGCGAGCGCCAACCTGGCGCCCGGCTCCGAGGAGCCCGGTCTGTTCGAGCCCGTGCACGGCTCCGCGCCCGACATCGCGGGGCAGGGGATCGGGAACCCCGCGGGCGCGATCTGGAGCGCGACGCTGATGCTCGAGCACATCGGCGAGCCGGAGGCGGCGCGCGCGCTGATGTCGGCGCTCGAGGACGTCTGTCGCAACGGCCCGCGCACCCGTGACGTCGGCGGCGACGCGACGACGCGGGACGTCGGTGACGCGGTAGCGGCGCAGGTCTCTGCGGTCAGCGACCCGCTCCGGCGCCGGCACCTCCGCTCATTGTGAGCTCCGTCAAGCCTACGCTCAGCGCACGATCCCGATAATCGCCCCGCCGGCGACGATCAGCAGCCCCGCGAAGACGAGTCTCGGCCCGATCATCTCTCCGCGACGCCCGATCAGGAGCGCGGAGAAGATCACCGCCCAGAGCGACTGTGTCGCGTTGAGCGGGGCCACGATCGAGACGCGCCCGCGGTCGAAGGCCTCGAGCAGGCTCGCGTAGGCGAAGCCGAGGCTGACACCGGCGGGCGCGAACGCCGGCACCGCCGCACCGAGGCGACTCCGCAGCGCGGCTCGGCGTGCGGTGACGAGGTACGCGAGGATGATCACGAACGCTCCGAGCAGGGACGCCGTGGTCGCGACGAGCGGGGGTGGATGCGCATCGCGCGCGGCCCAGCGGGCGACGTTGTCGCGGACGCCGAACAGGCCGGCGCAGGTCAGTGCGAGGAAGGCGCCAACCGCGCGGAAGTGCTCGGGCCGAGCGCGTTCGCGCGCAAGTGCCACGCCGCCGGCGACGACGAGCGCGGTGCCGAGCACGAGCAGGAGCTGAAACGGCTCGTCGAGGAAGACGAGCGCGATCGCGACGGAGATCAGCGGTGCCGTTCCGATCAGGATCGCGGCCCGCGACGGGCCCGCGTCGCGAATCGCGAGGATGAAGAGAATCTGCGACGCGCCCGGCACCAGCGCCCCGATCAGGAAGAACGGCCACAGATCGCCGACCGGGACGCCGTCGACGACGGACGACGGAATTGCAGCCAGCGCGGCTACCGTCAGCGCGACGCCGGACAGGACGAGCGCGCCGACCTCCGGGTCGCCGCCACGCCGGAGGCCGTACCGGACGGCAACGGCGAGCGCGCCGAAGAGGGCGCCCGCGAGCGCACCGAAGAGGACGGCCAACACTGACTACGCTCCCGCCGTGCGCCGGACGCTCACCGAACGGATCATCTCCGACCACCTGGTCCAGGCGTCCGAGGAGGAGCTCGAGCTCCGCGTCGACCAGATCCTCCTCGAGGATGCGACCGGGACGATGGCGTGCCTCCAGTTCGAGCAGCTCGGGCTCGAACGCGTCGCGCTGCCGACGGTCTCGTACGTCGATCACAACGTTCTGCAAATCGACAACAAGAATCCCGAGGACCACGCCTACCTGCGCAGCTGGGCGGCGCGCTACGGCGCGCTGTACTCACGCCCCGGCAACGGCATCTCGCACTACCTGCACCTCGAGCGATTCGCGCGGCCGGGCGGGGTGCTGGTCGGCGCCGACAGCCACACGACGATGGCGGGCGCGCTCGGCATGCTCGCGATCGGCGCCGGCGCGACGGAGGTCGCGGTCGCCATGGCCGGCAAGCCGTACCGGGTCGAGCGGCCGGTCGTCGTCGGTGTCGAGCTGCGCGGGGAGCTGCGGCCGTGGGTTCAGTCGAAGGACGTCGTCCTCGAGCTGCTCCGGCGCAGGAACGTGCGCGGCGGGCGCGGGCGGATCTTCGAGTTCCACGGCGAGGGCGTGGCGACGCTGAGCGCGACCGACCGCGGGACGATCTGCAACATGGTGATGGAGACCGGCGCGACCACCGGGATCTTCCCGAGCGACGAGCGGACGCGGGAATGGCTGGCCGAGCAGGGCCGCGCGGACGAGTTCGTCGAGCTCGCCGCCGATCCTGGAGCAGGGTACGACGAGGTCGAGGAGATCGACCTCGGCGAGCTCGAGCCGCTGATCGCGCTCCCGTCCTCGCCGGGGAACGTCGTCCCGGTCCGCGAGGTCGGGGGGACCGCGACGCGCCAGGTCTGCGTCGGCAGCTCCGTCAACTCCTCGTACGAAGACCTCGCCGTCGTCGCCGCCGTGCTGCGCGGCGGCAGGCTGCCGACCGACCTCGATCTCACGGTCACGCCCGGGTCGCGGCAGATCCTCGACCTGATCGTACGGAGCGGCGTCTACGCCGATCTGCTGGAGGCGGGGGCGCGCATCCTCGAGCCCGCGTGTGGGCCGTGCATCGGGATGGGCCAGGCGCCCGCCGCGGGCGCCGTCTCGGTCCGGACGTTCAACCGGAACTTCCCCGGCCGGAGCGGCACCGCCGAGGATCGCGTCTACCTCTGCTCGCCGGCCACGGCTGCCGCGACGGCGCTGCGCGGCGTGATCAGCGACCCGCGCGACCTCGGCGAGCCGCCGCGGCTGACCGCGCCGCCCCCGAACCCCGCGGTCGACGACCGCCAGATCGTCCTCCCGCCCGACGACGGCCGCGGCGTCGAGCTGCTCAAGGGGCGCAACATCGTCCCCCCGCCGCCGGTGCCGCCGCTGCCCGAGGAGATCGAGGGGCGCGTGCTGATCGTCGTCCCCGACGACGTCTCGACCGGGGACATGGCGCCCGACGGCGCGCTCGGCCTGGCGATCTGGTCGAACATCCCTGCCTGCGCGCGGTACATGTTCCGGCGCTTCGACCCGGAGTTCCCGGCGCGGGCGGAGGAGTGGTGTGGCGGGATCGTCGTCGGCGGCCACAACTACGGCCAGGGCTCGAGCCGCGAGCAGGCGGTCTTCAGCGCGCTCTACCTCGGCGTGCGCGCCGTCGTCGCCAGGAGCTTCGCCCGCATCCACCGGACGAACCTGATCGCGCAGGGGATCCCGCCGCTCGTGGTCGCGGACGGCGCCGGGATCGAGCAGGGCGACGAGTGGCGGATCGGCGGGGTGGCCGCGGCGGTGCGCGACGGGCGGGGCGAGCTGGTCGCGCGGACGCCGCGCGGCGACGTTCCGCTGTCGCTCGAGCTGAGCGCGAGCGAGCGGGAGATCCTGCTCGCGGGCGGCCTGATCGCGTACGCGAAGGGCTAGAGGTTCCGCCGCGCGAACGCGGCGAGCGCCGCGGCTCCGACGAGCGCGAGGTAGGCGACGGCCCAGAAGCGGATCGTCCAGCCGTGGACGTAGCCGCCGCCGAAGGGTCCCAGCTGGAGGAGGAAGCTGGTCGTGCCGGTCGCGTCGCGGGAGATCAGCCGCAGCCCGTCCTGGTACAGCCCCTCGAACGGGAGCGCCCAGGACGCGATCGTCGAGGCCTGCCGGATCTGGTGCGAGTTCAGCGCGTGCCCGATCGTCCCGAGCAGCCCGGCGACGAGGCCGGCGCCGAAGAGCATGAAGACGGCGATCCCGTTCGCGGTCGCGGAGAGGCCGACCGAGCCGAGCAGTGAGAGCGCGATCACGATCAGGACGCCGAGGGCGAGCTCGGCACCGGGGCCGACGACCGCTGTCGGCCACCAGTCCAAGGTCAGCCCGACGATCACGAGCGCGCCGGAGTACACCGCGAGCACGTAGGCGGAGCAGACCGCGCCCGCGGCCAGGAAGCGCGACAAGAGCAGCGTCGAGCGCCCGATCGGCCGGACGACGAGCGGTTGGAGAAGTCCCCGCTCGGCGTCGCCGGAGACAACGCCGAGCGTCAGGAAGACAGCGAGGACGACGCCGAGGAAGAGCGTCGCGAACATCGCGAGCCCGAGCAGGAAGGCGCCGGCGAATGTGCGCGTGTCGACGTTGACGTCGCTCGGCGGCGTGATCTCGTCGAGCTGGCCGTGGACGAAATGGGTCGCGAGCCAGAAGAGGACGAGGAAGACGGCCGTCAGCAGCAGCACGACCGCGAACACCTTCCGCCGCAGCGCCTCCCGCAGGGCGTACTGGACGATGACGGCGACCGAGGTCAGTCCGTCTCCCCGCCGACGGCCTCGAGGTACACGTCCTCGAGCGTCGAGGCCATGACACGGACGCCGTAGACCTGCCGTCCCGCGGCGACCGCCTCGGCGACGAGGCGCGGTGCGTCCTCCCGGGTCGCGGCCTCGACCAGGCGGATACCCTCGTCTGTCTCGAGCTCGACGCCGCGCGCGCGCGACAGCTCGGCGGGCGTGCCCGCGGCGACGAGCTCGCCGGCGAGCAGGATCGCGACCCGGTCGCAGACGAGCTCGATCTCCGAGAGCAGGTGCGAGTTGAGCAGGACCGAGACGCCGCGCGACCGAAGCTCCTCGAGCAGCAGACGGACGGTGCGGCGGCCGACCGGATCGAGCGCGGAGGTCGGCTCGTCCAGCAGCAGGATCCGCGGCTCGCCGACGAGCGCCTGCGCGATCCCGAGGCGCTGCTGCATCCCTTTGGACATCCCGTCGACGCGGCGATCGCGAGCGTCGGTGAGCGCGACCAGCTCGAGCAGCCGCGCGCGTTCGGCGGCGCCCCCGTGCGAGCCGGCGAGCCGCTGGTGCAGCTCGAGCACCTCGTCGGCCGTGTACCAGCCGGGGAAGCGGAAGAGCTCCGCGAGGTAGCCGAGCGAGGCTCGCGCGACGCGCGACCCGGCCGGCGTGCCGGCGACGATCGCCTGGCCACGGGTCGGGCGCACGAGCCCGACGGCGATCTTGACCAGTGTCGACTTCCCGGCTCCGTTCGGCCCGAGCAGGCCGACGAGCTCGCCCTCGCCGACCTCCAGGTCGACCCCTTTCAGTGCCTCGACGGAGCCGTACCGCTTCGACAGGCCCCGGACGGCGAGAGACGCCTGCACATCGCGAGGGTACCGGCGCCTAACTCAGCGCACGGATCGCGTTCAGGATGATCTCGGCGGCGAGGGCGGCGTCGGCCGGGTTCGCCTCCTCGGCCGGGTGGTGGCTGATCCCGTCCTTGCACGGGACGAAGACCATCGCCGTGGGGACGCGGTCGGCCACGCACATCGTGTCGTGGGCGGCGCCGGAGTGCATCCGCATGTACGGCTCGCCCGTCGCCTGCGCCGCGTCCTCGAGCGCGGAGACGATCCGGTCGTCCATCGGGGTCGCCGGCAGGGTCTGGCGTTCGCGGTACTCGGCGGTCATGCCGCGGCGCCGCGCGGCTTCCTCGGCGAAGGCGGCAATGTCACGCGCGACCCCGCGGTAGGCGTCGTCGACCGGGCCGCGGATGTCGAGCGAGAACCGGACGCGCGCCGCGATCGCGTTGATGATCCCCGGGTCGACCTCGATCTCGCCGACGGTGCCGACCGTGCCCTGGCCGGCGGCGCGCGCGAGGCGCTCCAGCTCGGCGATCGTCTCCGCGAGCGGCAGCGTCGGATCGAGACGCAGGTCCATCGGCGTCGCGCCGGCGTGGTCGCCGCGGCCGCCGACGGCCACGTCGGCGTGGACGTAGCCGGCGATCGCGGTGACGAGGCCGATCCGGTTGGCAGTGTCCTGGAGCACGCGCGCCTGCTCGATGTGCATCTCGACCCAACCGGTCAGGTCGTCGAGGACGTGGCTGCACTCGCGCCAGCGTTCGGGCGAGTAGCCCGCGTCGGCGGCGCAGTCCCAGAAGCTCCGGCCGTCGTCGAGCGAGCGGAAGTGCTCGCGCAGATCCTCCTCGCCGACGCGCTGCGCGATGATCCGGCTGCCGAGGAGCATCTGCCCGAAGCCCGAGCCCTCCTCCTCGAGGAACGAGATGAGCTGGAGCGGCAGGTCGTAGCCGAGCTCCGCGTTCAGACGGCAGACCTCGAGCGCCGTGACGACGCCCATCGTCCCGTCGTAGCGGCCGCCGTTCCGGTTCGAGTCGCAATGCGAGCCGATCCCGAAGACCGGCTCGCCCTTCGGGCGGTTGCGCGCGACGAGCGTCCCGACGGGGTCCTGCTCGACCGTGAAGCCGAGCTCCTCGAGGGCGCGTGTGAAGTAGCCGAGCGTACGTCTGTAGACGTCGGTGTACGCGTAGCGGCGGATCGCCTCCGAGGTGAGCGTGTAGTCGGGGCCGGCGAGCGTCTCGATGTCGCGCTGGATTCGCTGCGCGCTCCCCTCGCGGTCCATCGCGAGGACTCTACGAGTTGTAGAGTCGGCGCGGGGATGGCAGACAGCTGGCGCAACCGGAAGACGCTGATCCTCAGCTGGTCCGACATGGTCGGGCTGCTCACGCCGGCCGAGTACGTCGATTGCGTCGAGCACGCGTTCCGCATGCACGGGCTCGGCCGCGTCTACATGGAGCCGAAGGGCCACATCGTCCTCGACCGCTACAAGGGCGAGTGGGAGGTGATGCCGTCGTACATCGAGGATCCCGAGGCGGCGGCGTGCAAGTGGGTATCGATCCGCGAGGAGAACGCGCAGTACGAGCTGCCGGCGGTGTTCTCGATCCTGATCTACACCCACCCGGAGACCGGCTTCCCGCTGGCGATCTGCGACGGCTCCTACCACACGCTGATGCGCACCGGCGCCTCCGCGGCGGTTTCGGCCCGCTGGCTCGCCAGGAAGGACTCGAAGGTGCTGGCGATCGTCGGCAGCGGCTTCGTCGGGCGCGGCACGCTCGCGACGTGCGACACGGTCTTCGAGTGGGAGGAGGTGCGCGTCTGGAGCCGGACGCAGGAGTCCGTCGACCGGTTCCTCGCAAACGAAGCGCCGAGGTACCCGCACCTGACTATCACCGGCACGACCGACGTCGAGGAGGCGGTGACGGGCGCCGATGTGATCGTCACCGGAACGCATGCCCGCAGCTGGCTCGTCGACGGCGCGTGGGTGAAGCCGGGCGCGCACATCGCCGCGCTCGGCGCCGACCTGAAGGGCGAGCAGGAGCTCGACCCGCGCATCCTCCAGCGCGGCCGCGTCTTCGTGGACGACATCCGCCAGTGCCGCGAGGACGGAGAGATCAACGTGCCGCTCTCCGAGGGCGCACTCAGCGAGGACGACGTCGCGGGCGAGATCGGCAAGGTGATCTGCGGCGAGCTCGAAGGCCGGCAGTCGGACGACCAGGTCACGATCTTCGACTCGACCGGCATCGCCCTCCAGGACTCGGCGACGGTGCCGCTCGAGTACGAGCGCGCGGTCGCGGCGGGGGTCGGCGTCGAGAAGAAGATGATCTCGACCTGATGGTCGCGGCGGTCTTCGAATCGAGGATGAGCCGCGAGCAGGCGGAGGAGCTCGCGGAGCTGATGCAGCAGCGCCGTCCCACGCGGCCCGAGGGCGTGCTCACCGCGGCGCTGCTCGTGGACGGAGAGGACGTGAGGCTCGTCGCGGTGTGGTGCGACCGCGAAACGCTCGACGCCTACCTGGCGACCGGCGCTGTCCCTCGCGGGACGGAGCTGATGCGCAAGGTAGGCGTCGAGCCGGAGCTGCGGATTGTCGACGTCCTCGAGCTGGGCTGACCGCGCTACTCCTTCGAGGCTGCACGACGCCCATTCCGCCTCGACTGAGTACTCGCTCGACGCGGTAGCCGAGCAGCTCGCTGCCCGAGCGGAGATCAACCGAACTGCTCACATACCTCCTCGTCGCCGTGGAGCGCCGCGCTGAGAGGGCGCTGAGCGGCGGCTTAGAGCTTCGCACTAGCAGGCCGAATGTCAGACGTTTAGACTCGCGGCGATGCGGGTCGCCGTGGCTCAGCTGGAGCCCAAGCTGGCCGAGAACGAGCGGAACCTCGACGCGTGCCTGGCGCGGCTCGCGGATGCGGCAGCCGCGGGCGCGGAGCTCCTCGTCCTGCCGGAGTGTGCGATCCCGGGGTACATGTACGACAGCGCCGAGGAGGCGCTCCCGTACGCCGAGGAGATTCCGGGCCCGTCGACTGCGGCGCTCGAGCGCGAGTGTCGACGGCTCGGGATGCACGTCGTCTGCGGGCTGCTCGAGCGCGACGGCGACGTGCTCCACAACGCCGCCGTGCTGGTCGGGCCGCAGGGGCTCGTCGGCTCCTACCGGAAGACCCATCTGCCGTTTCTCGGCGTCGACCGGTTCGTCGTTCCCGGCGACGAGCTGCGCGTGTACGACACGCCGCTCGGCCGGATCGGAGTCGAGATCTGCTACGACCTCCGCTTCCCGGAGGTGACCCGGACCCTGGCGCTGCGCGGGGCCGACCTCGTCGCCCACCCGACGAACTTCCCGATGGCGGCGAGGATCCAGACGGAGCTGATCACGGTCGCCCGCGCGGCCGAGAACCGGGTCTATCTCCTGACGGCGAACCGTGTCGGCAAGGAGCGCTGGGGCGAGTTCTGCGGGTGGAGCCAGATCGTCGACCCGTACGGCAAGCGGCTGGCCGAGGCGGGCGAGACGGAGGAGGCGCTGCTCGTCGCCGACGTCGAGCTCGAGAAGGCGCGCGACAAGGACTACGTGATCCCGGGTGAGTACGAGCTCTACCTCTTCGGCCATCGGCGGCCCGAGCTGTACGGGTCGCTGGTCGACGAGCAGAGCGCGGTCGAAGCCTGACGAGAGAGGAGCGAGCGATGGCAACGGTCGAGGAGACCTTCACGTGGGAGGCGCTGCACGAGAAGGACGGGCTGAAGGTGTCGAAGAGCCCGTGGGGGCCGGACGACGAGATCGGGCGGCTGAACTGGATCACACCCGACACGAACCGCGCGATCCTCGAGCACCTCGACGGCGCCCATCTCTTCGACCTGAACGTCGAGTACTTCATCGGGATGCCGTCCTGGGTCGCCGCGGGCGATCCGCCCTACGGGATCTGGATGACGCACACGCCCGACGGCTCGACGAACGACACGCTGTCCGGCGCGGGCCGCGCAGTGCACGAGCGCTACTCGTACTGCGGCGATTCGATCCACCTCTACACCCACTGCGGGACCCACGTCGACACGCTCAACCATCTCGGGCACCACGGCATGTTCTGGAACGGGTGGACGGCCGACAAGGACCTCGGGAGTCGAGTCTGGAACAAGGGCGGGCTCGACAAGTACCCGCCGATCATCGCGCGCGCGGTGCTCCTCGACGTCGCCGGGATGCAGGGCGTCGACTGCCTGCCCGAGGGGTACGCGATCACGCCGCAGGACCTCGAGGACTGCGCGTCCAAGCAGGGCATCGACATCCCGCCGAAGAGCGTCGTGCTCGTCCGCACCGGCCGGATGAGCGTCTGGCCCGACTTCGACGGCTACCTGCTCAAGCCGCCGGGGATCAACCTCCCGGCCGCGAAGTGGCTCTGCGAGGAGAAGGGTGCGATGTGCATCGCGGGCGACTCGATCGGGCTCGAGGTGATGCCGTGGGACGAGCCGGACGCCTTCCTCCCCGTCCACGCGTACATGTTCGCGACCGCGGGCGCGCAGATCATCGAGGTCGTCGACATGGAGGAGATCGCGGCCGAGAAGCAGTACGAGTTCGCGTTCCTCGGCTTCCCGATGAAGCTGCGCGGCGCGACCGGCGCCCCGATGCCGAGCTACGCGGTGCCGCTCAGAAGCTAGATCCTCGGGGCGGACCCGAACCAGGGAAATCCCCGGTTCTCCGCGGCTTCCTTCCTTCCTAGGCTCGCTTCAGTCTGCGGCATCTGCCGCGGGCTGAACGGAAGGAGGAGAGGAAATGGCGCGATTGGGAAATTTCGGCCGCGGAGCAGCGCTGCTCTTGCTCGTCGCGGCCCTGGGCGTGACCTTCAGCGCGAGCTCGGCGTCGGGGGCGCGGCCCGTCAACGACGTGACGATCGGAACCGGCACGGTCCACCCCCCGTACGCGGTCGCGGTGCAGGACGGAACCGGGGACGCCTACGTGTTCGAGGACTGGCAGGTCGGGGACTTCGATCACTTCGTCCACGTGTGGGCGCCGGGCGCGGCGACACCGACGTCGCTCACGCTCCCGCAGTTCCCCTCGGACACGTACGACAGCATCGAGCTGGACTTCATCGGGGAGGCCACGACGATGAGCGGCGCCGCGGTGCCCGCGGGAGACCTGCTCGTCCTGGACGGGACTGACAACCTGCTGTACGCCCTCGACCCGGCGACCGGCACCGTTCACGCGACGATGGGCGTTCCGCCCTCGACGCAAGGGAGCAGCGGCGAGGTGGAGGGCGCTGCGTACGACGTCGTGCGCCACTCGATCTGGGTCGTGCACGAGCACGACGACGAGATCGACGAGCTCGACCTCGATCCGACGGCCACCGGGACCGCCGGCATCCTGAACAGCTTCCAGACGGTGCCGGCCGGTGCGCCTGCCTTCGACGTCTTTGCGGGTGACGTCGACGTCGACCCGGCAAGCGGCAATCTCTGGCTCGTCGGCCAGGGCTACAGCTTCGCCCGTGAGCTGGCGCCCACGGGAGCGCTCGTCCGCGACGTCGTGATCGGTCTCCACAATTGGAGCGGCCTCGCGCTGGACGACGACGACCCGGGCCAGGCGTGGATCACGACCTGGGAGGCCTGCGGCACGTGCCCGCCCAGTCCCCCGAATCTCTTCCACTTCACCGGTATCGGCGTGACGGCGTCTCTGGGCGATACCGTGGTCTCCGAGGGCAACAGCGGCGTGACGTCGGCCCGGCTGACCGTGACGTTGTCCGAACCCTCGTTGAACGACGTGGTCGTCCACTACTCGACCGCCGACGGGACCGCGACTGCACCCGGCGACTACACCGCGAAGATCGACAGGACTCTGGTGATCCCGGCAGGAGCCACGGCCCGTCCGATCAACGTCGATGTCGTCGGTGAGACCGTGAACGAGAACAAGGAGCGGTTCTCCGTCGACATCACGAGCGTCGAGGGCGCCTTGCTCCTCGACGGGCACGGCGTCGTCGAGGTTCTCGACGACGACCCGTCATCGGGCGCGAACAAGATCCGCATCGGCGCTGCGGTTGTCTCGGAGGGCGACATCGGCGGGAGCGGCGTTCAGGTGACGCTGACGCTGTCCAACCCCGCGCCGGTCGGCGGCGAGTGGGTCACCGTCAGAACGAAGCAGCTCACGGCGAAGGCCGGCTCCGACTACGTCCACGTCGAGACGACGATCGTCATCCCGGAAGGCGAGACCTCCGGCCTCTTCTCGATCCCGATTCGCGGGGGCACCACCCACGAGAGTCGAGAGCGATTCGGGGTCGGCATTGTGTCGGCACCCGGCTACGGCCTGGCGCGGCGGGCCGGCCTCGTCTTCATCATGGACGACGACTGATCCTCGCAGCCGGGGCATGG
>DATENZ010000102.1:0-30513 GCA_035274625.1 Gaiellaceae bacterium | reverse complement strand
GCTCGCTCGAGGGGCTCCGGGTGCACGCGGACCGCATGCGAGCGAACCTGGCAGTGGAGTCGCTGGACGGACAGGCCGCGGACGCCCTCGTCGAGCGCGCGCTCGCGCACTACCGGGACGCCGAGTGAGGCTGCATCACCGCTTCGACGGCCCCGAGGACGCGCCCGTCCTCGTCTTCTCGAACTCGATCGGGACGACCCTGGAGCTCTGGGATGTCCAGGTGCCGGCGTTCGCCCCGGCCTTCCGCGTGCTGCGCTACGACCAGCTCGGCCACGGCCGGTCGGAGGTCCCGCCGGGGCCGTACACCGTCGAGCTCCTCGGCCGCGAGCTGCTCGCGCTGCTCGACGAGCTCGGCGTCGAGCGCGCCTCCTTCTGCGGGCTCTCGCTCGGCGGCGCCGTCGGCATGTGGCTCGGCGCGAACGCGCCGGAGCGGCTCGACCGGCTGGTGCTGGCCGGGACGTCGGCGTACTTCGGCCCGCCGAAGCGCTGGGTCGAGCGCGCGCAGATCGTGCGCGCCGACGGGATGGAGCCGCTGACGGACGCGACGATGCAGCGCTGGTTCACGCCGGCGTTCGAAGGCGTCACGGCGTTCCGCGCGCGTTTCGTCGCCACCCCGGCCGAGGGCTACGCCGCCTGCTGCGAAGCTCTGCGCGACTGTGACCTCCGCGGCGAGCTCGGCCGCATCGCGGTCCCGACACTCGTCCTCGTCGGCGCCGACGACCCCGCGACGCCGCCCGAGCAGGCCGAGCTGATCGCGGCGGGGATCCCGGGCTCGCGACTCGTCGTCATCCCGGACGCCGCCCACCTCCTGAACGTCGAGCAGCCGGAGGCGTTCAACGCCGCGGCGCTCGAGCACCTCGCTTGAGATGACGCCCGAAGGCGGCGCGTGACGCGCACGCAGGTCGGCATCGTCGGCGCGGGCCCCGCCGGCCTGACCCTCGCGCACCTCCTCCACCTGGAAGGCATCGACTCCGTCGTGGTCGAGAACCGGAGCCGCGAGTACGTGGAGGCGAGGATCCGTGCGGGCGTGCTCGAGCAGCGCACGGCGGACCTGCTCGTGCAGGCCGGCGTCGGCGAGCGGATGCAGCGCGAGGGGATCGTCCACAAGGGGATCGGGCTCCAGTTCGACGGCGAGCGCCACCGCCTCGCGTTCGATGAGCTGGTCGGAAAGGGGATCGTCATCTACGGCCAGACGGAGGTGGTCAAGGACCTGATCGAGGCAAGGATCGCGAGCGGCCGGCCGCTCTTCTTCGAGGTCGAGGACGTCGCCGTCGCAGAAATCGACACGGATCGCCCCCGGCTCTCCTTCCGGCACGGCGGCGCGGCACACGAGCTCGAGTGCGACGTGATCGCCGGCTGCGACGGCTTCCACGGCATCTGCCGGCCGAGCATCCCGGCGGGCGTGCTCAGCGAGTTCTCGCGCGAGTACCCGTTCGGGTGGCTCGGCATCCTCGCCGCGGTCCGGCCGTCGATCGAGGAGGTCCTCTATTCGGCGCACGAGCGCGGGTTCGCGTTGCTCAGCCTGCGAACGCCGGAGCTCAGCCGCTACTACATCCAGTGCGCGCACGACGAGGACGCGGAGGCCTGGACCGACGACGAGATCTGGGCCGAGCTCCAGCGGCGCGTCGGCCTGCCCGGGTGGGAGCTGATCGAAGGCCCGGTTCTGGAGAAGGGCGTGACCGGGATGCGCAGCTTCGTCGTCGAGCCGATGCAGCACGGCCGCCTCTTCCTCGCCGGCGACGCCGCGCACATCGTCCCGCCCACGGGCGCGAAGGGGCTGAACCTCGCGATCCAGGACGTTCGCGTCCTCGCGGAGGCGATCGCCGCCTGGTGCCGCACCGGCGACGACGCGCGCCTCGAGCGCTACTCGGCGGACTGCCTGCGCCACGTGTGGCGCGCCGAGCACTTCTCGTGGTGGATGACGACGATGCTGCACCGGCCGCCCGACGAGGACCCGTTCGGCTACCGGCTGCGGCTCTCGCAGCTCCGGTACGTGACGACGTCGCCGGCGGCGGCGACGTCGCTGGCGGAGAACTACGTAGGGTTCGGCTGATGGACAAGCAGGACGTCGACCGCTGGCTGGACGCGTACGTCGCGGCCTGGGAGACGTACGACCCGGAGCAGATCGGGGCACTCTTCTCCGAAGACGTCGAGTACCGGTACCACCCGTACGACGTCCCGGTCCGCGGCCGCGAGGCGCTGATCGCGGCGTGGCGCGGAGAGAGCGACAACCCCGACGCGTCGCAGCCGGACGAGCCCGGCACATTCACGGCCGACTACCGGACGGTCGCCGTCGACGGAGACGTGGCGGTCGCCACCGGTGCGACCACGTACCTGAAGAGCCCGGGCGGCCCCGTCGACAAGGTCTACGACAACTGCTACGTGATGCGCTTCGACGCGGAGGGCCGCTGCCGCGAGTTCACGGAGTGGTACATGCAGCAGCCGAAGCCCGACTAGATCTCCTTCCAGAACACGGTCGTGTCGCACGGCCGGCCGTCGGGGTAGAGCGCGTAGTTCGGGATCACGCCGACCTTGTTCCAGCCCAGCCGCCCGTACAGCCGTTCGCCGGGGTCGTCTGTGACCGTGTCCAGGACGAGCAGCGTCTTTCCCTCTGCGCGCGCCTCCTTCTCGGCGCGCTCCATCAGCTGCGTCGCGACGCCCCGTCCCCGGGCCGCGCGGCGGACGAGGAGCTGCACGACCTCGCCCCGGTGCGGGGAGTTCGGCTGCATCGCGAGCGCGACCTGGACGGTGCCGACCAACTCGCCGCCCCCGAACGCGGCCAGGAGAACCCGCCGCCTCTGCTCGACGTCGGCGACGGCCGCCTCGAACGCAGCCCGTGCGTCCGCCTGGGAGAACGGCGCCATGTACCGCACCGACGCCCCGCCGGCGACGCAGTCGTGGAGCACGGCTGCGAGCCCGTCGACCTCGTCACGCGCCTCGGCCGCAGTCAGCCGGCGAACCTCGATTGCCGCAGCGGCCACGCCGCATCTTGCCTGTAGATTCGAGACGTGATCCGGCGGCCTCTGCACTACGGGTGGCTGATCGTGATCGTCACGTTCGTCGCGCTGATCACGACCGCAGGCTTCCGCGCGACACCGGGCGTCCTGATCGTCCCGCTCCAGGACGAGTTCGGCTGGTCGCGAGCCTCGGTCTCGCTCGCCGTCTCGATCGGGCTGCTGATGTTCGGGCTCGCGGCCCCCTTCGCGGCCGCCTTGATGGACCGGTTCGGCGTGCGCCGGGTGATGCTCCTCGCGCTGGCGACCATCGCCGGCGGAACCCTGCTGACCACGCTCATGACCGCCACCTGGCAGCTCGATCTCCTCTGGGGCGTGCTCGTCGGCGGCGCCACCGGAGCGGTCTCGGTTCCGCTCGCGGCCACGGTCGCGACCCGGTGGTTCCACAGCCGGCGCGGGCTCGTCACGGGCTTCCTGACCGCCAGCAACGCGAGCGGCCAGATGGTGTTCCTGCCGGTCCTCGCCTGGCTCGTGACGCTGTACGGGTGGCGGGCGGCGTCGTACACCGTCGCCGCGGTCGCGATCGTGATCGTCTTCCCGCTCGTCGCGGTGTTCGTCCGAGACCGGCCGCAGTCGATCGGGCTCCAGCCGTACGGCGCCTCGGAGGAGGTGCCGGTGCCCGACCGGGCGCGCCATCCGTTCCGCCCGGCGGTTCACGGCCTCTCGACCGGCGTCCGCTCGCCGACGTTCTGGCTGCTCGCAGCGACGTTCTTCATCTGCGGCCTGTCGACGAACGGCCTGATCGCTACGCATCTGATCCCGGCCGCGATCGACCACCACATGACCGCGGTCCGCGGCGCCTCGCTGCTCGCGCTGATGGGGATCTTCGACATCGTCGGCACGATCGTCTCGGGCTGGCTGACCGACCGGCTCGACCCGCGGTACCTCCTCGCCTGGTACTACGCGTTCCGCGGCCTCGCCGTCCTCGCGCTCCCCTACGCCTTCGGCTCGGACTACGCGCTGGTCGCGTTCGCGGTCGTGTACGGCCTCGACTGGGTCGCGACCGTCCCGCCCACCGCCGCGCTCGTCGCCGACGAGTTCGGCCGGGAGCAGGTCGGCGTCGTCTTCGGCTGGGTCTACGCCTCGCACCAGCTCGGCGCGGCGTTCGCCGCGTGGGCCGGCGGCGCATCGCGCGGCTGGTTCGGGAGCTACACGCCCGCGTTCGTCGCGGCGGCGGTCATGTGCGTGCTCGCCGCCGCGCTCTCGCTGCAGATCAGGAAGCCGGCGCGGCTTCGCGGGGAGCTTGCGCCGCAGCCCGTCTGAGCTATCTCCCGGGCTTCGGCCGCGGCCCGAACCCGTACTTGACGAACGTGCGCTGCGCCTGCGGGCGGATCAGCTTCGTCACGTATGCGTAGGCCGCCCGAAGGTGGGTGCTCTTCTTCACGACCGCGACCTCGTACACGACGTGGGGCTGCGCCGACTCGCGGATCCGGATCACCCCGACCTTCCCCAGTACCGGCCGCACGTCCGTCGCGTAGACGAACCCGGCGTCGGCCTCGCCGAGCACGACCTTCCCGACGACCCCCTTCACGTCCGTCTCCTGGCTCGCGACGTTCTTGAGGACGGCCGCCGAGATCCCGAGGTTGCTGAGCACCGTCCGCGTGTACGAGCCGACGGGGACGCCCGCGTCGCCGATCACCACCTTCACGCCGGGCCTGGTCAGGTCCAGGACGGAGTGGATACCGGCGGGGTTCGTCTTCGGGACGATCAGAACCAGCGTGTTGGTCACGAACGGGATCGGCTTCTGGACGAGACCCTGCTGGTAGAGGAGCTCCGGGTACTTCGGGCTGGCGGCCGCGAACACGTCGGCCGGCGCGCCCTGCTGAATCTGGAACGCGAGCTGGTCGGAACCGCCGAAGCTGTACCGCGGCAGCTTGTCGACAACCGGGAGCACCTCCGTGAGCGACGCGGCCGCGAACACCGAGAGGTCGCGGCTGCTGCCCGGCTCCGCGGAGGAGACACTTGCCGGGAGGGCCGCCAGCAGGAAGGCCAGCGCGAACAGACGCCGCATGCCGCCGAACCTAGCGGCAGCCTGACGTGGGCGTCAACGCTCGCCTATGCAACGCCTATGGCGCATAGCCACCCGGGGACAGCGGGCCCCCCTTGTAGGATCCCCGTCTCATGAGCCGGGGACGGGGTCGGCGCCGGATTTCATGCTGCGGGCTGCTCATCGCCGCGGCAGCGGTCTCGCTGTTCCTGGCTGCGCCCGCCTCCGCGTTCGACACCGCGCCGCATTTCGACGTCACGGGCGACGCACTGTCCGCGGAGGGATTCAACCGTGACGCAGTGCGGGTCGCGCAGGTCGACAACTGGCTCAACGACCTCTATGTCAACGCGAAGGCCGTGCCCCAGAGCGGGCATGCCCCGTGGTGGAAGTTCGCGTTCGCGACCCGCTGGTACCTCCTCCAGGTCGAGAGCTGGGACGACGACGTGATCCGGGCGGCGACGGCGATGCACTTCGACTCCACCGACGGCGGGCTCGGCTACCTGCGCAAGCAGGACCTCGCACGGGAGTGGAACCGGTTGCTCGACAGGACGATCCGCGTCTGCGTCGGCGGCAGGCCGGACGACCCGCTCGCCTGTCTGACCGCGATCGGCGCCAGCCTGCACGCCGTGCAGGACTTCTACGCGCACACGAACTGGGTCGAGTCGAGCTTCGGCCACGTCCCAGTCGCCGACGGCCCCGGCTGGCGCGAGCGGGGTCAGGGGACGGTCCCGACCTGGTTCGACCTGACGGCCGCCGTGCGCGACCCGAACAGCTCGCACGTCTACACGAACGCGCCCCCGGGCGGCGGCACCGGGCCCGTTCAGAGGCTCTCGAACCGGAAGCACGGGAGCTGGCGCTCGGATGGGAACGCCAATCTCCGCACCGCGATGAACAAGGACTGGCCGGGCCGCCCGTTCTTCGCGCAGGCGTACATGGCGGCGTACTTCGCCAGCCGCCAGTGGGTGCAAACGGTCAAGCAGGCGGTGAATGCGCCGGCCTACTGGTCGAGGGTCCTCGGGTACCGCCCGCCCGATGCCACGGCGCGGGCAGACCTCACCCATGACGTACGCCGCGGCGCGCGAGGCGTCTCGTACTGGACCGGGCACTGGCAGGGGCAGGGCGAGCCGCGGTTCGGCGACGACCCGGGCCCAGGCGGCAGCCTCGACGACGCGCTCTTCTCCACCCAGAACTATTTCGGCCGCCGGAAGACCCTCTACCGGAAGCGGTACGAGCAGATCGTCAAGCAGTTGCGCCGGACGCCGTCGCCGATCGTCACCTACAACGTGCCGTCGACGCGCGCGATGCAGGCCGCGACCCGGTTCGTCCGCGTCCGGGTCCTGAAGGTGAAGGGCCACGGCGCGGGAGACATCGGGCCGGACGAGGCCGACTTCTATACCGAAGGGCTCGTCGACGGCCAGCACTTCCTCTCGGCGTTCCTCCACGGCTACGACTCGTTCTCGTTCCGGCTGCCGAACTACCCGTTCACCTTCATCAAGGCCGTCCGCGCCGGCGCCGCCCACCCCCGGCCGCTGACCGAGCTCCGCGTCGAGGTGCACACCGCGAACGTCGACGGCGCGGGAACGGACGACAACGTCTACCTCCGCGTGAGCGACACCCTCAGGTTCAAGCTCGACAAGCGCGCTCACGACGACTTCGAGCGCAACTCGACCGCGACGTACAGCCTCTCCGTCGACACGAGCACTCCGTTCGACGACCTCCCGAAGGGCTTCTCGATGCGAGACGTGCGCTACCTCCAGCTCGAGAAGTCGCCGGACGGGAGCTCGGGCGCCTGGAAGCTCGGCGGCATCACGGTATGGGCGAACGGTCGGGTGCTCTACCGGAACGCGGTCGTCGACCGCTGGTTCCGCGGCACCACGAGGACCTGGCGGGCGCCGATCGGGCCTCCGGCCGTGGCCGCTCCGACCATCCCCGTCTGGCTGTCGCTCTACGACGCCGACAGCTTCATCTACGGCGGCGACGACCACGCCGACGTCAACCGCGACTACGGCCGGCGGAACTTCGGCGTCGAGTATCGACTCGGCTCCGTCCTCGAGATGACCGCGGTCGGGGGTCGCCGGTACGCGGCCCCGCTCGAGCTCGAGGGCGACGCCGCGGAGATCCGCTTCCGCATCGACACTCTCCAGACGGTCCCACCGCCCGCGCCGGTGCCGACTCCACCGCCTCCGCCCCCTCCGACGCCGACGCCGACACCGCCGCCGCCGCCACCACCAACCCCGCCGCCTACTCCGACTCCTTCGGTCTCGCTCGCCAAGGGGCCGGCAGCGGCCACGGGGTTCTATTACGCGATCACGCTCACGAACTTCCCCGCGAACTCGAACGTGTCCGTCGCCTGCTACGACAGCGGCCACCGCAGCGGCTTCGCAACCTTCCCGCTCGCCACCGACTCGAGCGGCCGGGCGTTCACCGACGGGCGGTGCTCCTCCGCGGACGGGCCGGACCACTGGGTCGTCGCCGACGGCCACGAGTCGAACCACGTGACCTGGGAGGCGAGCCCGCCACCGCCGCCGCCCGGCCAGCCCGACCTCGTCATCTCGGCATTCACCGCGACGCAGGTCACGGTGAAGAACCAGGGCACGGCCGCGGCGGGTGCATTCACGCTCACGGTCGACGGGTTTCCGCCGATCGCCGTCTCGAGCCTCGCCGTCGGCGCCGAAGCGACGTACACGTACACGTCCTCGTGCTTCTCGGGCCCGCACGTCGCGCGCGCGGACTCCTCCAACCAGGTTTCCGAATCCGACGAGACGAACAACGTCACCACGATCGACGTGATCTGCTGACGATGGGGTACACGAAGACAAACCTGAGGGACGTCGAGAACCAGGCACCGAAGTTCGACATGCCGGCCGAGCTCGAGGCGCGATTCGCGCGGAGCGCGATCGGCGGCGAGACGCTCGGGCTGAGCCTGATGACACTCGCGCCGAACTTCCGGATCCCGTTCGGACACAAGCACGAGGGGCAGGAGGAGGTGTACGTCGTCGTCCGCGGCTCCGGTCGTGTGAAGGTCGAGGACGAGATCGTCGACCTGAAGCAGTGGGACGCCGTCCGCTTCGACAAGGACACGATGCGGAACATGGAGGCCGGGCCCGAGGGGATCGAGTTCGTCGCCTTCGGCGCCGGCGAGGACCCCCTCGATGCCGAGATGGCTCCCGGCTGGTGGAGCGACTGACGGCGCGTTACTTCTTCGGGTCGACGTACAGGCGGAACCACGCGAGCACACGCCGGTACGCCTCAGCGGCGGCGGCGCGGTCGTAGCGGCCGCCGGTGTCGTTGAAGAACGCGTGGTCGACTCCCGGCAGCGTGACGAGCTCGTGCTTCAGGCCCGCCGCGCGTAACGCGGCTCGGGCTGCGGTCCGCGTGGAGTTGACGCGGTCGTCCAGGCCGGCGTAGATCCCGAGCACCGCCGCCTTCGAGCCCTTCAGCGACGACCCGTCCGGGAACGGCCCGTAGAAGGGGGCGGCCGCTGCGAGGCGCGGCTCCTTCGACGCGAGCAGCAGCCAGACCATGCCGCCGCCGAAGCAGAACCCCGTCGCCGCGAGCTTCTTGCCGGGTACCCGCCGGCCGAGCTCCGTCACGCCCGCCTTCATGTCCGCCGCGAAGCGGTCGGTGGGGACGCCGTAGAGCGCCGCCATCGCCGCCGCCTCGTCCTGGAAATGGCTCGTGCCTCCCTCCTCCGAGAGGAGGTCGATCGCGAGGGCGGAGTAGCCGCCGGCGGCGAAGCGTCCCGCGACAGAGCGGATGTGCGGCGTGAGGCCGCGGTTCTCGTGGATCACGAGCACCCCGCCGCGCGGCTGGCGGGCCGCCGCCCAGGCGCCGATCAGCTTCCGGCCCGCCGGCCCGGGGAAGGTGATCATCTTCGTCGGGACGGAGGCGGAGTCGACTCGCTGCGCGTCAGGCTGGTGCTCGCGGACGCCGCCGGCTCGACCGGCCCTGGCCTGCTGCGCGAGAACCGCGGCGAGCAGGGACGAGGCGGCCGTGACGCCGATCCCGACGAGCCCCAGCCGGCGGAGGGCCTCGCGGCGAGTGATGAGCCCGTCGGCGTGATCGAGCGCGATCTCCTCGACGAGGTAGCGCTGGAGGTCGGTCATCCGTCCTAGAGCGACGAGGTGAGGACGACGGTGAGCCGCCCCTGCCGCTCGCCAGACCGGATGAAGTACGTCAGGACCACCTCGTCATAGGGACCCGCGGTGACCCGGAGATGGATGTGCGGAGACCGGCCGAACTCGCCCGGCGGAACGGGTCCCTCGAACCGGAACGTCCCGGTCTTGTCGGTGCGGACCCGCGCGTGGCCGCGCTGGTCGTACTGGCCGTTCGGGCTCTCCTGCCAGAGCTCGACGGTCGCGTTGCGGAGCGGCGCACAGTCGGGATAGCGCAGGACCCGGCCGATCAGCACATGTCCCCGGCCGATGCGGGAGCGGAACGGCGCCGCCGCGCGATTTCGCTCGAACGGCCCCGGCCCCTGCGATGCCGTCGGCCGGCAGGCGGCCGCGGTCGGGGCGGCCCAGCCGGACGTCGCCGCGAGCGCAGTCGCGCCCAATGTCGCAACGAGGATGAGCAACCTGCCTGCCAAGCCGACTCCCAGGCGGGAGCCTAACGAACTTGGCCGCTAACCCGTAGAATGCCGTTTAATGGTTAGCAACCTACCCGCCTACCGGCGTCTCGTCGACGGCCTCGTCCTGCCCGTCCCGCTGGCGAACCACGTGGCGCTCGACTTCTGCAACACGCTCGCCGGGTGGGGCGAGCCCGCGCCCGTCGAGTACCTGACGACGTACGCCCACCTCGCCGTCTGGGCGCGGGAGGCGGGTCTCGTGGACGCGAAGGCGACCGCCCGTCTCTTCGCGACCGCGGAGCGCGACCCGGCGACGGCCGGTCGCGCGCTCGGGCGAGCGGTCGCGCTCCGAGCAGCGCTGTACGCCGCGTGCACCGACCATGCGGCCGGCGGAGCGTGGGACACCGTCGCCGGCGAGGCGCGGGCTGCTGCCGCTACAGCCGCGCTCGATCCGGCGGCGCCGCCCGGAGACCGCTGGCGCATCGGCGAGAACGCCAGCCTCGACCTGCCGGTGCTCGAGCTCGCCCGGTCCGCGGGCGACCTCCTCGGCACGGTCGACCTCGACCACGTGGGCCGCTGCTCCGGAACCGGTTGCGGCTGGCTGTTCCTCGACCCGCGCGGGCGGCGGCGCTGGTGCACGATGGCCGTCTGCGGGAACCGCGCCAAGGTGCGGCGGCACGCCGACCGCGCGCGGACCGCCAGGCGGGCCTGAGCGTGCTCTCGTACGCGCTCAGACGCATCCTCTGGACGATCCCCGTCCTGTTCGTGTGCCTGACGATCCTGTTCGGGCTGATGCGCGTCACGGCGCAGAGCCCGATCCGGCACGCGCAGCTCCTCGGCCTCTCGAACGTCGCCTGGGTGAAGTACGGCGACCCGCGGCCGAAATCGATCGAGGCGAACATGAAGCGGCGGCTCGGCATCGACCGGCCGTGGCACGAGCAGTACGCCCATTACCTCGGCTCGGTCGCGCGGCTCGACTTCGGCGTCACCTACACGTTCCCGTACCGAACGGTGAACTCGATCCTCCGGGAGCAGGGACCGGTCACGCTCGAGCTCGTTCTGCTCGCCTTCGGCTGGGCGATCGGCCTCGGCGTCCCGCTCGGGATCGCCGCCGCACTTCGCAGAGGGACGGTGTTCGACCGCGCTGTCACCTTCCTGACGGGCGCGACCGCGGCGATGCCCACCTTCCTGATCGGAACCGTGCTGGTCTGGCTGCTGGCGGTCAAGCTCCGGGTCGTCCCGACGTTCGGCTGGGACGGATGGCGGGCCAAGCTCCTGCCGTCGTTCGTGCTCTCGCTTCTCCCGTTCACCGTGATCACGCGCGTCCTCCGGACGGAGATGCTCGAGGTGCTCGGACGCGACCACGTCTTCGCCGCCCGCGCGAAGGGGCTGCGGCGGCGGCGCATCGTCGGCGTGCACACTCTCCGGCCCGCGATGATCCCGGTCCTCTCGCTGGCGGGACCGCTGC
The DNA here is from genome assembly GCA_035274625.1 of Gaiellaceae bacterium. Taxonomy (GTDB): domain Bacteria; phylum Actinomycetota; class Thermoleophilia; order Gaiellales; family Gaiellaceae; genus DATBLE01. The sequence continues at coordinate 19,477 of DATENZ010000102.1, read as the reverse complement.
TCGGTCAGCTCGTCACCGGGCTCTTCGTCGTCGAGTGGATCTTTGCGATCCCCGGGATCGGCCGGTACTTCCTCGCGTCCGCGACCGCCGGCGACTACCCGCTGACGTTCGGGCTCACGGCCGTCCTGACGATGATCATCCTGGCCGTGAACGCCGTCTCGGACATCACGCTCGCGGCGCTCGACCCGCGCATCCGCGACGCCTAGCCCCACCGCCCGACGGTGGGACCAGCCGTACGGCAAGACGGGAGGTCGCACGATGGCGCAGCGACGGCGCCGCCTGCACGCTGACTCCTAAGCGAACAGGAGTTGCCGATGACCATTGCCGCAGTACCGGCGCACGACGTCCGCAGGGCCGTCGCTGCAGACGCCGACACCCTCACCACCGTCCTCGCGCGGGCGTTCTTCGACGACCCGGTCATGCGCTGGGCGATCCCCTCCGACGACCGTCGGCGCGAGATCGACGGCCCGCTGTTCGAGCTCTTCGTCCGCGCGTACCTGCCTCTGGGCGAGACGTACAGCGCCGCAAGCGGAGGAGGCGCCGCGCTGTGGGCCCCTCCCGGCGGTGAGGCCGTGCCCGCCGATGACGCGGAGGCGTTCGCCGCCAAGATCGAGCAGATCGCGGGGCCGGACGCGACGCGGCTCTTCGAGCTGATCGGACTGATGGAGGAGCACCACCCGCACGAGCCGCTGTACTACCTGCAGCTGCTCGGCGTCGATCCCGGCCTGCAGGGACGCGGCATCGGCTCCGCGTTGCTCGACCGCGTGCTGGCGCGCGCGGATCGCGAATCCCTGCCTGCCTACCTCGAGGCGACAAGCGGCCTGAACAGGAAGCTGTACGAGAAGCACGGCTTCGTCGCCACTGCCGAGGTCACGCTCCCCGGCGGGCCGCCTTTCTACTCGATGTGGCGCGAGCCGAGGACGTAGTCCCACCGTCGCGTAGCCGCTCGAGCCCATCGAGGATCAGGTCGAGGCCGAACTCGAACGTGCCTCGATGGGCTCGACGCGGCGCCAAGTGCTGCCTGACGTGCTCGGCGAGGTCGGGATACTCGTCCGCCGGGAATTCGCGGAGGAACGTCGCCCCCAGCTCCTGCAGCTGGTCGGCATCGAGGTCGAGCGTCTGCTCCTGGAGCGTGAAGCCGAGGACGTGGCTCTGAAGCACATGGAATCCGTGATAGGTCAGCTCCGCCGAGAAGCCGCCCTCGCGTAGCCCCCTCAGGAGCGCGTCCGCGAAGCGAAGTCGCGTGCCCTCCAGGCGGTGGCCGGACATCCACAGGCTGCAGGCCCACGGCCGGCTCGACAGAACCTCATGCGCCGAGATCGCGCGGCGCCGGACGGCGGCCTTCCAGTCGGGTTCGTCCAGCGCGAGGTCGATCTCCTCGGCGACGAGCTCGACGATCCCGTCGAGGATGTCTTCCTTGTTGGCGACGTGGTTGTAGAGCGACATCGCCTCGACGCCCAGCTCCTGCGCGAGCCTGCGCATGCTCAGTGACTCGATCCCGCGCGCGTCCACGAGCCGGAGCGCCGCTTGCAGCACCCGTCGCCTGCTCAGCGGCCGGCGCGTGCGCCTACCCATTGACAGACTTACGCTGTACGTCTAGCCTCAGCTGCACACTTACACTGTACGTCAGCCGGGAGGACTTCTATGCAGGCAATCGTTCGTGACCGGTACGGCACGTCGGACACCCTCGAGCTGCGCGAGCTCGACCAAGCGGAGGTGGCGGACGACGCCGTGCTCGTGCGTGTGCACGCAGCATCCGTGAACCCGCTCGACTGGTACGAGCTCCGGGGTAGGCCGTACATCGCGCGGCCTGCGTACGGGCTCCTCAGGCCGAGGTCCAACCGCCTGGGCGCCGACTTCGCCGGACGCGTCGAGGCCGTCGGCCGCAGCCTCGGCCATCTCCACCCCGGCGACGAGGTCTACGGCGTGAAGACCGGAGCGTTCGCCGAGTACGTTGCCGCCCCCGAGAAACGGGTCGCGCCGAAGCCGGCGAACCTCACGTTCGAGCAAGCGGCGGCAGTCCCGATCGCGGGAGTGACGGCGCTCCAGGCGCTGCGCGACAAGGCGCACGTCCAGCCCGGGCAGCACGTCCTGATCAACGGCGCCTCCGGCGGCGTGGGGACGTTCGCGGTCCAGATCGCCAAGGCATTCGGCGCAGAGGTGACCGGCGTCTGCAGCACCGGCAATGTCGAGCTGGTGCGGTCGATCGGCGCGGACCACGTCGTCGACTACACCTCCGACGACTTCACGCGCAGCGACCGCCGGTACGACCTGATGATCGACAACGCCGGAAGCCGCGCATTCGCGGAGTGCAGCCGCGTTCTCGCTCCCGACGCAACCGTCGTGCTCGTCGGCGGGCCGAAGACGAACCGTCTGCTCGGACCGCTGTCGCACGTCGTGAAGACGCGCGTCGCCTCGATCCGCAAGAGCCAGCGGACGGTCTTCTTCGTCGCGGACGTGAATCCGGACAGTCTGGGCACGCTCCGCGAGCTGATCGAGGCCGGGAAGGTGACGCCGGTGATCGACAGGCGCTACGAGCTGAGCGAGGTTCCCGACGCCCTTCGCTACCTCGGAGAAGGACACGCCCGCGGAAAGGTCATCATCACTTGCAGCCCCGCGGCGGACGCATGAGGATCGCGGGCATGCTCGCAGCCGGCCGAGCGACCCGGTTGCTCCACCCGTGGACGCGCGCGCGGTGAAAGCCGCCTGACCCCGCCGTGGCGCAGACGCCAGCCGTCGCCGACGCCGAGCGTGCGGGCGTGCAGTTCCGGCTCCATTCGTACGAGCACGACCCGAAGTCCGCGTCATACGGCCTCGAAGCCGCGGAGCGGCTCGGGCTCGACCCCGCCCGTGTGTTCAAGACGCTCGTCGTCGTCAACGACGGGCGACTCGGCATCGCGATCGTCCCGGTGTCGAGCCAGCTCGACCTGAGGGCCCTCGGGAAACGAGTGACGACGGCCGACGAGCGCGCAGCCGAACGCGCGACCGGCTACGTCGTCGGCGGCATCTCCCCGCTCGGCCTCAGGCGCCGCCTGCCGACGGCGCTGGACGCGTCCGCGCTCGCGTACGAGACGATCCATGTCAGCGCCGGCCGCCGCGGGCTCGAGATCGAGCTCGATCCGCACGATCTCGTGCGGATCACCGGCGCCGAGGTGCGGCCGATCGCGCGACGGGCCTAGGTGCGGCGCTCGAGCGCCACTCGGGCGCCGAGCCCGATCAGGACGCAACCGGTGATGCGGTCGAGAAGGCGCTTCACGGCCGGGCGCGCGAGGACGCGTCGTCCTCGCGCCGCGACGACCGCGTACGCGATCAGCCACGCGACCCCCATCGCGTTGAAGAGCAGTCCGAGCAGAAGGAGATCGGCGGTCGAGCTCCCCGCACCGACGAACTGCGGCAGGAGGCTCGTGAAGAAGACGGCGATCTTCGGATTGAGGAGGTTGCTGACGAGTCCCTGCCGGAAGGCGTGGCGACGCGACAGCGCCGGACGTCCGATCGCGTCGAGCGGATGCCGGTCGGTGCGCGACGAACGCAGCGCCTGCAGACCGAGGTAGACGAGGTAGGCGGCGCCCGCGAGCTTGACGACGAGGAACGCTTCCGCGGAGGCAGCGATCACCGCGGCGAGGCCGACCGCGGCGGCGACCGCCCAGAAGAGGATGCCGACGTTGATCCCGAGCGCAGTCGTCACCGCCGGGCCCCGGCCGTGCAGGAGCGCGTTGCGCGTCACCAGAGCCATGTCGACCCCGGGCGTGATCACGACGACCGCGGCGACGGCGAGAAACGGCGCGAGGTGCACTAGGCGGGGATGACCAGGCTCTCGAGGTCGCTCGGGTAGTCGGTCAGGACCTCGATCCCGTCCGCGGTCACGACAACGGTGTCCGAGTGCCGGAAGCCGCCGACCTCCGGCGCGTAGACGCCGGGCTCGATCGTGAACACCATCCCGGGCTCGACCGGCGTCGGATCGCCGACGTCGAGGAACGGCGCCTCGTGATTCCGCAGTCCGATCGCGTGGCCGGTGTGCTGCTTCCAGTACGCGATCAGGTCGTTCGCCTCGAAGTAACCAAGGACGGCGGCGTCGACGTCGGCGCACGTCCTGCCCGGGCGCAACGCGTCGAAGGCGACCTGCTGCGCCGCGAGCATGTGGCCGAAGAGGCGCCGCATCTCGTCCGTCGGCTCCCCGACGATCATCGCCCGCTCGAGCTCCGCGTTGTAGCCCCACACCGGCGCGCTCGTCTCGCTGACGAGCACGTCGCCCGCCCGGAACTCGATGTTGTGGGCGACCGCGTGCGCCCAGGCGCTGCGCCGGCCGATCTGGCCCCGGTAGCCCGCCGACGCGCCGTCGGACGACGCCTGCTGGCCGTAGGAGCTTCCGAGTGCCTCCGCCATCGCGAGCGTCGCCTCGTGCGCAGAGCGCAGGCTCGCGTCGGCCTCCGTCGTCCCGGGCCGGCTGTACTCCTGGAGGAGCCGGTGGGCGTGCGCGCACCACCTGGCGCTCTCGCGGATGAGCGCGACCTCCGCCTCGCTCTTGCGCACCATCAGCCCCTCGATGAACGGCGCGAGCGGTGCGACCGCACCGCCGACGACCTCGCTCAGCGCCGGGCCGCTGTAGCCGAGGATCCCGGGGTAGCCGTCCTGGTCCGCGCCCGCCGGCGCATCGATGCCGAGAGCGCCCAGCACCCGCGCCAGGATGTGCATCGGGTGCTCGCGCCCCGGGTACTCGGGATACGACTCGACCCGGTCGAAGAGGCTCTCCTCGCGAATGCGCTCGACCTCGAACTCGGGGACGAACACCACCTCGTCGCCGTGTTGATTGCCTGCGAAGGCGACCGGCCGCTCGGTCGCCAGGAAGCCGAAGCCGCCGAAGTACCTGATGTACTGCTCGTCGAAGAGGACGTAGCCCGAGAGACCACGTGACCGGCACTCCTCGAGGAGCCGTTCGCGCCGCGTCGCGAGCTCGTCGGCGGTGATGCCGGTCGCGGCGCGCTGCTCCAACACGGCGCCCATCCTATGCGCCGCGGCTACGCGTAGACGCCGTCGGTCAGAGTTGCCGGATCCGGCAGCGGAGAGGCCTCCGCGCGGCGAAGCGCCTCGGCGAGCTCCTCCTTCACGCCGGCGTGCAGGTCCTCGCCCTCGGACTCGCCGAAGCCGACGTGCTCCGCGAGCCACGCGCGATAGCGCTCGACGGGATCGCTCGCAGCCCACGCGGACAGCATCTCCCGCGGCACGTACGAGGCGTCGTCGTGGACGGCGTGCCCCTCCATTCGCATCGTCACCGACTCGATCAGCGTCGGGCCGCCGTCCGCGCGAGCCTTGTCGATCGCGCGCTTCGCCTCGCGGTACACGGCCGGCAGGTCCGTGCCGTCCACGGTGACGCCTTCGAACCCGTACGCACGGGCGCGGTCGGACACTCGCTCGGTTGCGAACTCGAGATGCGTCGGCGTCGAGTACGCCCACTGGTTGTTGTCGCAGATGAAGACGACGGGGAGCTTGCGCACCGCGGCGAGGGTCATCGCCTCGTGGCAGTCCGACCTCGCCGATGCGCCGTCGCCGAACCAGCCGACCGCGACGCGAGGCTCTTCACGGATCCGGAAGGCGAGCGCACACCCGACGGCCACCGGCAGCATCGCCGGGAGCTGGCTGACGATCGCGATCTGGCCGCGGTCGAGGTCGGCGAGGTGGATGTTTCCGTCGCGCCCGCGCGACGGGCTGTCCGCCCGGCCGAGGTAGTTCGCGAAGATCCGCCACGGCTCGGTGCCGCGCGTGATGTGGACGCCGACGTTGCGGTGCAGCGGCGTCCCGACGTCCTCCGGCCTCATCGCCGCCGCGATCCCGACCGACGCCGCCTCGTTGCCGCGACCGGTGTAGAACGAGCCGGGAATCTTCCCCTGCTTGTAGAGGGTGTGCCCCATCTCCTCGAGCCGGCGAGTGATCAGCATCGAGCGGTAGAGCCCGACGAGTTGCTCGCGGCCGAGATCGACGTCCACCGGCCGACGCTAACAGTGAGAGCCGGTCGGCGGGACCGCCGTCAGCGCTACGTCAAGCGGATTGCTGCGAGACCGGTCGAAGCTTTCCGGAGCGGGAGGCCTTCCGGGCGTAGAGCCGTTCGTCCGCGAGCTGGAAGAGCTCGCGCGCGGAAGCCGCTTCGAACGGAAGGCTCGCCCACCCGAGCGTCGCCGGGCACCGGGCGGACGCGAAGTAGCGCTCGAAGCGCGCAGCGAGCGCCGCGGCCTGCTCCGGCCCGTCGACCGCGGCGACGACACAGAACTCGTCGCCGCCGATGCGGGCCACCTCGTCGCCCGGGCGGGCGAGCGACTGCAAGGTCGCGGCGAGCCTCCTGAGCGCCGCGTCCCCGGCGGAATGTCCATGTCCGTCGTTCACGTCCTTCAGCTGATCCATGTCGCAGAGCAGCAGCGCAAAGGTCTGTCCGGCTTCGACGCGCCGCTCGACCGCCGCCTCGTAGTAGCGGTAGTTGCCCAGACCCGTCAGCGGATCGTGCTCCGCGCCCAGCCGAAGCTCGGCGAGGAGCTGGCGATTCCGGTCGGCAAACCAGCCGACCAGGACTCCGGTGCTCAGCAACGCGACCATTCGCCCGCTCGTCGCGAACGACAGGGTCGTGGAGGCAGCGGAATCCGCGTTCAAGACGCCGGCGAGGAGGACCAACAGCATCGAGAGCATCGATCCCCCTGCACCGGCCAGAGCACCGCCCGCGATCGCGACGAGCGCCGTCGGGATCACGAAGTACGCCGCGAGCGCGATCGCGGGGACGTGAAACGTGCACAGCGCCGCGAACACGACCGCGTAACCGACGGCTGCGGCGGCGCCCAGGTGGAGACGGCTCCGGCGCGACTCGCCCATTCCCGAAAGATCGCCCCGCCGATGCCTGCTGCTGTCCCCCGTTGGAGGGATCGGCGCTTACGAGCTGTCTTCGCCGAGTGTCCGGTTGATCGCCGGGACGACCTCGGTCGCCATCAGCTCGAGCGAGCGCCGGGCGAGACGCGGGTCGACCCAGTCGACGCCGCAGTAGACGAGCATCCCGAAGTCGCCGACCTCCTCGCGGAAGCCGAGCAGCTCGTCGACGACCTGTGCCGGCGTCCCCGCGGTCACGAGGCGGTCGAGCATGTAGTCCGTCGTCACCTCGGAGTCGGGCATGTCGGCGTCCGGCTTGAAGATGTTCGCGCGGCCGGCGCGGATCAGCTTGAAGCCGAGCTGCTGGTAGTAGAAGCGGTAGGGGCTGCGCTCGCCGAACGCGTACTCGCGGGCGGTCGCCTCGTCGTCGGCGACGAAGATCGTCTTCGCGACACGCCAGCCGGAGGGATCGCACCCCTCGCCGGCTCCCTCCCTGTACCGCTCCCAGTGCGTGCGCACCCACTGCGGGAGCAGGAAGTTCGCCGAGATGATGCTCCACCCGCGGGCGCCCGCCTCCGCGGCGCTCGCCGAGTTGGGCTCGACGACCGTGACGGCGATCGGCGGGTGCGGCTGCTGGAACGGGCGGACGATCGCGCCCTGGCCGATCTCGAGGATCTGGGTGCGCTCGGTCGAGATCGTCCAGTGCTTCCCTTCGAGCCGGTACGGCGGGTCGCCGGCCCAGATCGCGAGCACGTGGTCGATGCACTCGCGGAACTTCTCGCGCCTGTCGAGCTCGAGGTTCCCGAAGACCTCCCAGTCGGACGGCAGCCCGCCGGGGCTGATCCCGAAGACGAAGCGGCCTTCGAGCAGATGGTCGAGCATCGCGATCTTCGCCGCGATCGCCGCCGGGTGGCCGTTCGGCAGGTTGACCGTGCCCGTGCCGAGCGTGATCCGCTTCGTCAGGTGGGCAAGGCTCGCGAGGAAGACCGCCGAGTCGGTGATCGACTCGGCCAGGTCGGTCACGTGCTCGCCGACGAACGCTTCGGCGAAGCCGAGCTCGTCCAGGAGCAGGATCGCCTCGCGGTCCTCCCGGAGCGTGTCGGAGTACGGCCGGGAAGGCGGGTGGAGGGGCATCGTGAAGTAGCCGAGCCTCACGGACTGCGACTCTAGTCCGTGGTGGACGCCGCGACCTCTGCGAGGATCAGGCGATGGCGGTGATGCGACCCGAGGAGATGAACGGCGCGTTCGCTGAGGCGGTGAGCTCCGGTGAGGTCGAGCGCGTCCTCGCCCTGTACGAGCCCGAGGCGCTGCTCGCGCCGCGGCCGGGCGTGCGCGCCTCCGGCCGCGAGGAGATCCGTGCGGCCCTTGCCGAGCTGGTCGCGCTCGGCGGGACGATGGCGTCGCGGAACGTGTGGTGCATGCAGGTCGGCGAGCTCGCGCTGCTCCAGGGCGAATGGCACCTCGCCGGGACGGCGCCCGACGGGTCGCCGCTCGAGCTGTCGTCGCGTACCGCCGAAGTCGTCCGCCGTCAGGCCGACGGCTCGTGGCTCTACGTGATCGATCACGCCTTCGGCGGCGACTAGCTGCCGCAGCGCGTGTCGAGCTTGCCGTCTCTGGCTTCGGTCACGGCTGCCCGCACCGGCGCGAAGCTCTCTTTCGGGGTGGCGTCCGCGTAACGGATGCCCGATTGCCAGCCGATCAGCGAGACCTCGTCTTGGAGGTGGAAGAAGAGCACGCCCGCGACGCCCTGGCAGACGGCAAGCTCGAGCGTGCGCCGGTAGGCGGCGGCCTGTTCTCCCTCGGACGCGGTCGCGGCGATCTCGGCCTCGGTGTAGGCGGCTCGCTTCGTCGCCGGAATCGGGGTCTCGATGCCGATCTCGCCGTAGAGGATCGGGAGGTCTGTGCCCTTCTGGGCGGTGCCGTCGAACGCCTCGGAGAGGAGGCGCACGAGCTTGCCGTGGTCGGCGAGGCCGATCGACGTCACGTTCGGGTGGGGCAGGTCGATCGGCACGTTCGCGGACTCCGGGTAGGGGTGGTGGACGAAGCCGTCCATCACTGGGCGGCTGCGGCCGCTCCGCCGGTAGGCATCGCCGAGCGCTCGGATGAAGGCCGTGGGAGACGTCGTCTGCCGGCTGGCCCGCGGCCGGTCGGCGCCCCGAGGCGCCGTCGCACCACCCCAGATCCGAACGTCGTCTCGAGCGGCCTTCACGCGGTCGTACGTCTCGCCCAGCAGGTCGAGGTACGCGCCCGCGGAGACGTTGTCGCCGTCGGGGCCGAACTGGGGGAGCCAGAACCGGTTCAGGTTCGGCTCGTTCCCGACGATCAGGTCGTGGACGGTCTCGAGGCGACCGGCGACAGCGGCGGCGTAGTCGGCAAACGCCGACCGCGTCTCGGCAATCAGCGGCGTCGTCGCCGACCCGGGTTGGTAGACGATGATGAACAGGCGAACGCCGGCCGCGTCTGCCGCCGCCGCGACGAGCCGTAGCGCCTCCGTCTCGGCCTCGTCCGGTTCGGTCTCTCCCGGCTCCCAGATGCTCGAGATCGCGAGCGCGTCGAAGCCGCCTTTCGTCAGCCCGTCGATGAACGCGCCCGGCGGCCCGGCACGAGCCGTGTCGTCGACGACGCCGACGACCAGCTTTCCACCCTCCGCTCCGCACCCAGCGGCGAAGGCCGCCGCGAGGACGGCAAAGGCCAGTGCAACGGCGCGGGTCGCATCGTGCGCTCGGCGGTTTCGGACGCTCATGCCGTGAAGATGCCCGTCCCGGCGCACCCCTCACCGATCAACGCGTGCAACGCGGCGGCGCCTTTCCACCTCCAATTTACCGGCCGCAGCGGGCTTGCGGCAAGCCCGGGGTCGTGCCGCACAATAACCGGCTGCTAGCCGAAAAGCTGCGGAAATGGGAGGAGCAAATGCGCGCGTCGTTGCCGGGATCTGCGGGTGAGATATGGGGGTGACCGACCACGCGGTGGTGATCGCGGGAGGCGGCCCGACGGGGCTGATGCTGGCGGCCGAGCTGGCGTTGGCGGGGGTCGACGTCGTCGTCGTCGAACGGCGCACCAGCCAGGAGCTCGACGGGTCGCGATCCGGGGGTCTTCACTCCCGCACCATCGAGGTGCTCGACCAGCGCGGCGTCGCGGAACGATTCGTGTCTGCCGGGCAGCAGCATCCGAACGTGGGCTACGCCCTGATCTCGCTGGACCTGACCGACTTCCCCACCCGCCACAACTACGTACTCGCGCTCTGGCAGAGCCACTTCGAGCGCATCCTCGCCGACTGGGTCATCGGCGAGCTCGAGGTTCCGATCCGTCGTGGCGGCGAGGTGGTGGGCTTCGCTCAGGACGACACCGGCGTCGACGTGGAGCTGTCCGGGGACACACGGCTCCGAGCGGAGTACCTCGTCGGCTGCGACGGCGGGCGCAGCCTGGTCCGCAAGGCCGCCGGCATCGACTTCCCCGGTCTGGATCCCTCGACCAGCTGGATGATCGCCGAGGTCGAGATGGACGAGGAGCCGGAGTTCGGCTTCCGCCGCGACAGCGCGGGCCAGCATGCCATCGGCCGGAGGCAAGAAGGCGAGCCGATCCGCGTCGTGCTCACCGAGCAGTCCGTCGACCACGCCGACGACCCCGGCATGGACGAGCTTCGCGAGGCGCTCGTCTCCGTGTACGGGACGGACTACGGGCTCCGCACCGCCAACTGGATCTCGCGGTTCACCGACATGACCCGGCAGGCAGCCTCCTACCGCCGCGGCCGTGTCCTGCTCGCCGGGGACGCCGCCCATGTGCATCCCCCACAGGGCGGCCAGGGCCTCAACACCGGCGTCCAGGATGCGGTGAACCTGGGGTGGAAGCTGGCGCAGGTCGTCGACGGGATCTCACCGGAGAGCCTTCTGGACAGCTACCACGCCGAACGGCATCCGGTCGGTGCCCGGGTGCTGCACAACACCATGGCGCAGGTCGCGCTGAGCAGCCCCGACGAGCGCCACCAGGCCCTCCGCGAGACGATGACCGAGCTGCTGGGCATGGACGAGCCGCGCAGGCGGTTCGCCGGGATGATCTCCGGTCTCGACATCCACTACGACCTCGGACCGGGACATCCGCTGCTCGGGCGGCGCATGCCCGACCTCGACGTTCAGACCACGGACGGTCCGACGCGCGCATTCTCCCTGCTGCACGACGCCCGGCCGGTGCTGCTCAACCTCGGTGAGCCCTGCGGCCTCGACATCTCTCCGTGGGCGAATCGAGTCCGGTTGGTCGACGGTGACTACGCCGGCCCGTGGAAGCTCCCGGTCCTTGGCGAGGTCCCGCCTGCCACGGCGCTCCTGGTCCGGCCGGACGGGCATGTGGCGTGGGTGGGCGACCACCGAACAGACGCGGGGCTCCGTGACGCGCTGACGACCTGGTTCGGGCCGCCTAGTCCGGCCCGCTCGGCACCTGTTGCCTCCGCCGGATCGATGCTGTAGGAACGGCGTGGTGTTGCTGGATCTGGCGCCAAGCGAACAGGATCTCGAACCGATCGAGACCGCCTCGGTCGACGAGCTGAAGACCCTCCAGCTCGAGCGCCTCAGATGGTCGCTTCGACATGCGTACGACAACGTCGGGCTGTACCGCAGCCGTATGGACGAGGCCGGCCTGCACCCGACGGACTGCGGCAGCCTCGACGACCTTGAGCGGTTCCCGTTCACCGCGAAGAGCGATCTTCGGTCGACCTATCCCCTCGGCATGCTGGCGGTCCCGCCGGAACAGGTCGCCCGGCTCCACGCGTCGAGCGGCACGACGGGCCGGCCGACCATCGTCGGCTACACCAGACGGGACATCGACACCTGGGCCGGTCTCGTGGCTCGGTCGATCCGCGCCGCAGGCGGGCGCCCCGCCGATCGCGTCCATGTTGCGTACGGATATGGCCTCTTCACGGGCGGGCTCGGGGCCCACTACGGCGCAGAGCGCCTCGGTTGCACCGTGCTCCCGGTTTCCGGCGGTGTGACCGAGCGCCAGGTGCGGCTGATCGTCGACCTCCAGCCGGACATCATCATGGTCACCCCGTCCTACCTGCTCGCGATCCTCGACGAGTTCGAGCGTCAGGGCTTCGACGCTCGAACGTCCTCGCTCAAGGTCGGGATTCTCGGCGCGGAGCCCTGGACCGAGGAGATGAGGGAGGAGATCGAGCAGCGCTTCCAGATGCATGCCGTCGACCTCTACGGGCTCTCCGAGGTCCTCGGACCCGGCATCGCGAGCGAGTGCGTCGAGACCAAGGACGGCCTGCACGTCTGGGAGGACCACTTCTACCCGGAGATCGTCGACCCGGCCACCGCGCAGGGGCTCCCAGCGGGCTCGCGGGGCGAGCTCGTCCTCACCTCGCTGACCAAGGAGGCGTTCCCGGTCATCCGCTACCGGACGGGCGACCTGACGAGGCTCCTTCCCGGGACCGCTCGGACGATGCGGCGGATCGAGAGGATCGTCGGACGGAACGACGACATGATCATCCTCCGCGGCGTGAACCTCTTCCCGACGCAGATCGAGGAACAGCTCCTGCGGATACCGGAGCTGTCACCTCACTTTCAGCTCGTCCTCTCGCGGCCAAACCGCCTCGACGAGCTGACGGTGCGCGTCGAGGCGCGACCCGGCACGGGTTCCGGCACCGAGCGCCTCCCCCTCGGGGAGAAGCTTTCGAGCCTGATCAAGGAAAGTATCGGGGTGACCGTGGCCGTCGAGGTTCTCGAGCCCGGGAGCCTCGATCGGTCGACGGGAAAGTTCGCGCGGACCATCGATGTGCGTGCAGGCGGATCGACGGCGCGCTGACGGCAAAGGAGCAGACGCGATGTCCAGAAAAGATCTCACGTGAGCGCCGCCGGCCGACGGCTCGCGTTCGGCTACTCGGACGTCACGGTCGAGCACGACCTCGAGTGTGTGCTTCCCGACGGCGTCGTGCTGCGCGCGGATGTGTACCGGCCGGTCGCGGAAGGGTCGCTGCCGGTCCTGCTGATGCGGCTGCCGTACAACAAGACCCACGGCGGCGCGAACTGGGGCTACGCCCATCCCGCGTGGTACGCGAGTCGCGGGTACGTCGTCGTGATCCAGGACGTTCGCGGCCGCTACGCGTCCGACGGCGACTTCTACCCGTTCCGGGACGAGGGCCGAGACGGCTACGAGACGGTCGAGTGGGCGGCCGGGCTGCCCGGTGCGAACGGCAAGGTCGGTATGTACGGGTTCTCGTATCCGGGGGCGACGCAGGTGCTCGCCGCCGCCGAGCGGCCGCCGAGCCTCGCGGCGATCGCGCCCGGGTTCACATCGGCGCAGTTCTACGAGGGCTGGACGTACAACGGCGGCGCGTTCTCACTCGCCTCGATGGCGGGCTGGGCGAGCTTCCTCGCGCTCGAAAGCGCTCGCCGGCGCGGCGACGAGGCCGCGCACGCCGGCCTCCTGGGTGGCCTCGGCGCGGCACCGGCGCTGTTCTGGAAGCTTCCGCTCCGGGACTATCTGCCGCTCCTCGACGTCGACGCTCCGTACTTCCGCGACTGGCTCGAGCACTCGACGTACGACGACTACTGGCGGGCGACGGCCGTGGACGAGGATTTCTCGCGGATCGCCGTCCCGGCGCTCCATCTCGGCGGCTGGTACGACACGTTCCACGCGGGCACCGTTCGCAGCTTCGTCGGCGTCCGCGAGGCGCATGCGGGCGGTGAGGTCGCTGCGCAGCAGAAGCTGCTGATGGGGCCGTGGCAGCACTCCCCGTGGCGGTCGGTGGCGAGGCAGCCGCGGCGGGACGTCGGACCGAACGAGATCGACGACTGGCACCTGCGTTTCTTCGACCACGTCCTGAAGGGCGAGAGGACCGACGTCTTCGCGGCGGCGGGCCGGGTGTTCGTGCTCGGCGAGGGCTGGCGCGACGTTCCGGACTGGCCGCCGCCGGAGGCCGCGGAGGCGGCCTACTACCTCCATTCGGACGGCCGGGCCAACTCCGCCTACGGTGACGGCTCGCTCTCCACGGAGCCGCCGGCGGACGAGCGCCCGGACATCTACCTCTACGACCCGCTGATGCCGAGCGTCAGCCACGGCGGCCACTCGTGCTGCGACGAGTCGATCGCGCCGATGGGTCCGGCCGACCAGGAGGCCTACGAAGCGACGAAGGGCGTTCTCGTCTACACGTCCGCCCCGCTGGAGCGGGATCTCGTCCTCCTCGGCGACGCGTGCGTCGAGCTCCACGCCGCCTCGACCGCAGCCGACACCGACTTCACGGTCCGCCTCTGCGCCGTCGACAGGGACGGCCGCTCGACCAACCTGAAAGAAGGGATCGTGCGTGCCCGCTTCAGGGCATCCCTCTCGAACCCGACGCCGCTCGAGCCGGGCGAGGTCGTCGGCTACCGGATCCCGCTCGGCCCGATCGGGATCCGGCTCGAGGCCGGGCAGCGCATCCGCCTCGACGTCTCGAGCGCCGACTTCCCGCAGTGGGACCGCAACCTGAACACAGGCGGGGCGCTCGGCGCCGAGCCCGCGACAGCCGCGGTCGTAGCGACACAGACCGTCTTCCACGACGCGCTCCGGCCGTCGAGGCTGCTGCTGCCGGTCGTTCCCTCCTGAGAGCTGACGGGCTCCACACGCCCCGAGAGCTCTCGGCGTCTAGTCGGCCCACCAGTCACGCCGGCCCTCGACGTCGTCGCGCGGAGCGTCACCAAGACTGGGCGCGCCGATGACGAGCAGCTCGAGGCCGTCCGGCCCGGCCTCGTAGCCCCGCCACGTACCCGGCGGGACGCGCACCGCGTCCAATTCCTCGAGGTCGACGATCTCGTCGTCGAGCTTCATCCGCCCGCTCCCGCGCAGGACGACGTACACCTCCTCTTGCTTCATGTGCGTGTGGCCGTACGGAAAGCGATAGCCGGGCGGGACGCGCTGATAGCTCAGGCCGGAGCTCTCGAGCTCGAGCGCCTTGGTCGCCGCGCGGAACTCCAGGTCCGGCGCGCCGTCGAACCTCGAGCCGATGTCCTCCAGATCCTTCTTCAGGTTCCTGACGGTGAACGGCACGCCGCGATCCTAGGGCCGAGGCGGCCCCTGGCGCGGTGACTGACCGGCGATGCGGTCGACCATGGCGTCGGCGGCCGTGAGACCCGCCTCGATCCGGCTGTGGCCGGGCTGGCCCAGCACGACGCCGGTGATCGCCGTCGGCCGGCCGTCGATCCAGCGGATCGCCCGGAAGGCGAAGCAGCCGCCGGCCGCGGCGGTCGAGCCGGTCTTGACGCCGACAAACCCGCTCCGCCCGAGCAACGTGTTGGTGTTGTGCACGGTGCCGGCGACCGGCAGGGTCGCGCTTGGTGTGGCGACGATGCTCGCGAACACCGGCAGGCGCATGGCCCGATCGACAAGACGTACCTGGTCGGCGGCAGTCGACACGGTTGCGTCGTCGTAGCCGCTCGGGTCGGTGTAGCGGGTGTGGGTCATGCCGAGCGACCGTGCGGTGGCGTTCATCCGGGCGACAAACCGGCCGGTCGAGCCGGCGTCCCATCGCGCCAGCACCGCGGCGATGTTGTTCGCCGACGGCAGCAGGAGCGCCTGCAGCGCCTGCCGTTCCGTCAATTGCTCTCCGGCGGCGATCGACACGACCGACTCCTGCTGTCGGCGCCGGCGGTCGGTGTCGGCGACGTCGGCGTCGGTGAGCGTAATCGTGGGGCCGTCCTGGCCGGGCCGTAGCGGGTGGTCACGGAGCACGAGATAGGCCGTCATCACCTTCGCGACGCTGGCGATCGGAGCCGGGTGCTGGTTCGGGCCGGCCTGAACCTGGCCCTGTCCTGCCAGGACGACCGCGGCTTGACCATGCGCGGGCCAGACCGCCCCCGGCAGCCTCTTGCGAGGGACCTCGCCCGGCGCTCCGCGCACCGGGGATGAGGGCGCGAGCGTCCCGTAGACAAGCCCTCCGGCGATCGCCGCGACGCCGATTGCGAGTACGGCGGCGACACGCCTCCTGCGGATCCCGATCTGTCGGGTCGTCCTGCGTGCGGGGCTGCTGTAGGCCACGCCGCCCAGCTTGGGCAGCGTGGCGTTGCCGGCACGTATGCGGTTTTCGATATGCCGACGACATGCCCCGGCTCGTAGCATCGGGGCATGCGCGTGTTGATCGTCGAGGACGAGCCCTACATGGCAGAAGCCATCCGCGACGGCCTACGGCTGGAGGCGATCGCCGCGGACATCGCAGCTGACGGCGACACCGCCGTGGAGCTGCTCGGCGTCAACGCCTACGACATCGCCGTCCTCGACCGGGACGTTCCCGGGCCCTCCGGGGACGAGATCGCCGAGCACATCGTCGCCTCCGGCAGCGGCATGCCGATCCTGATGCTCACCGCGGCCGACCGTCTCGACGACAAGGTCACCGGGTTCGAGCTCGGCGCCGACGACTACCTGACGAAGCCGTTCGAGCTCCGGGAGCTCGTGCTCCGGCTCAGGGCGCTCGACCGCAGGCGCGCCCACAGCAGGCCGCCCGTGCGAGAGATCGCGGGCCTCCGGCTGGATCCCTTCCGCCGCGAGGTCTACCGCGACGGCCGCTATGTCGCGCTGACCAGGAAGCAGTTCGCCGTGCTCGAAGTCCTCGTCGCTGCCGAAGGCGGCGTCGTCAGCGCCGAAGAGCTCCTGGCGCGCGCGTGGGATGAGCACGCAGACCCGTTCACGAACGCCGTGCGCATCACGGTCTCGGGGCTGCGCAAGCGCCTCGGCGAACCCTGGGTGATCGCCACCATCGCGGGCGCCGGGTACCGCATCGACACGGGCGGAAATGGATAGGGCGCCCGGCCTGAGCGTTCGCCTCAAGCTGACCCTCAGTTACGCCGGCTTCCTCATGCTCGCGGGCGCCGTGCTGCTCGTCGCGGGGTACTTCTCGCTTTCGCGTGGTGTCCACCCAGGGGTGATCTTCATGGTGCGGAGCCACTCCGATCTCCTGCGCGAATTCGCTCCGACCGCGGTCATCGTGATGGCGTTCCTGCTCGTGTTCGGTCTGCTGGGAGGATGGATTCTCGCGGGCCGCATGCTCGCTCCCCTGACTCGCATCACCGACGCCACACGCGTGGCCGCGAACGGATCGCTCTCCCACCGGATCGGGTTGGCAGGACGTCAGGACGAGTTCCGCGAGCTGGCCGACAGCTTCGACACCATGCTCGCGCGGCTCGAAGAACATGTCGCCGAACAGCAGCGATTCGCCGCCAACGCGTCCCACGAGCTGCGCACGCCGCTGGCGATCACGCAGACACTGCTCGACGTCGCGCGCAACGATCCGGACCGTGACCCGGTCGAGCTCGTCGACCGCCTCCACGCGGTCAACGCCCGAGCGATCGACCTTATCGAAGCACTGCTCCTGCTCAGCCGCGCCGACCAGCGGTCCTTTGCCCGAGAACACGTCGACCTGTCCCTGATCGCGGAGGAAGCCGCCGAGACGCTCCTCCCGCTCGCAGAAGAGCGCGGCCTCACCATCGAGACGTCCGGTGACATGACGCCCACCATCGGCTCGCACGCGCTCCTGCTGCAGTTGAGCACGAACCTCGTGCACAACGCGATCGTCCACAACCTGCCCGGTCAGGGCAGCGTGTGGGTCACGACCAGCGCTCACCCCGAGCGTGCGGTGCTCACCGTCGAGAACACCGGCGAGAAGCTCAGTCCAGAGTTGGTTGCGACGCTGGCCGAGCCGTTCCTTCGCGGTACCAGACGGATCCGCACCGACCACGCGGGTGTCGGCCTCGGCCTGGCGATCGTCAAGAGCATCGCCGAAGCCCACGACGGAATCCTCAGCCTCGCCCCGCGGGCCACCGGCGGGCTCCGCGTGGCGGTGCAGCTGCCCGCCGCGCCATTGCAGACCGGCCGATGACGATCAGTCGAGTCGGTAGATGCGCTCGACGACCTCGGCGCCGATGCCGGGCGCGAACGCCGTTTCGGAGCCCACCTCGACAAAGCCCGCTCGAGCAAGCACCTTCGCCGACGCGGCATTGTGGCCGGCCACGCGACCGTAAAGCGGTCTGGTCGATTCGATCGCAAGGAACGCGCGGAGGGCCTGCGACGCGAGCCCTTGGCCCCATCGCGCCGGTGCGATCCAGTACGTGACCTCGCGTTCTCCCTCCCTCGTGAAGCTGCCTAGCGTCCCCACGAATTCCCCGTCGTCGTCGATCGCCAGCAGCGTGTTCGAAGGGTTGCTCCGGACGCGCTCGTAGTGCGCGTCGAACGCGCTACGGTCGGAGGGATCCGCCCGCGTAAACGCCGCCATCTCGACCGCACGAGGGTCGCTCTCCCAGGTAAAGAGCGCGTCGAGATCGCTGTCTGCGAACGGCCGAAGAGTTATCCCCATAGCCGAACACTGGCTCAAGGAGCGGTCGTCGCGTCGGGGAGAACGCGCCGGGCGGGAGCGTTAGGCTGGCCGAGGTGGAGGGTCTCGAGGGCAGCGTCGCAGTCGTCACCGGCGGAGCGTCCGGGATCGGCGAGGCGTGCTGTCACCTGCTCCTCCGCTGGGGGGCGACGGTTCATGTCGTCGACCTCGCCGCCGACCCGCCGGTCGACGTCGCCGACCGCGCAGCACTCGACGCGCTGGCGGCTCGGCTCGGCAGGCTCGACGTCCTGATCAACGCCGCGGGCGTCCTGACCGAGAACAAGCCGGTCGACGAGGCGTCGATCGAGGACTTCAGGCGGAACTTCGAGATCAACGTCCTCGGGACGTTTCAGGCCTGCCAGGCATTCGGACCGTTGCTGCGCGAGGTCGGCGGCGCAGTGGTGAACGTCGCCTCTCAGGCGGCGCTCGTCTCACTTCCCGCACAGGCCGCCTATACCGCGAGCAAGGGAGCCGTCGCGGCACTCACCCGCTCCCTCGCAATCGACTGGGCAGAGCACGGCGTGAGAGTCAACGCGGTCGCACCCGGCTTCACCGTCACCCCGATGACAGCCCCGTTCTTCGAAAACGAGACGTTCGTGAGAGCCGCGACTCGGCGGATTCCGCTCGGCCGGCTGCTCCGGCCGGAAGAGGTCGCCGGCGCGATCGTCTTTCTCGCCAGCCCGCTGGCGAGCGCCGTCACGGGAGTTGTGTTGCCGGTCGACGGCGGGTGGACGGCCGGCGAGCCGGCACTCCCTTGGTGACGGCCGTGGGGTCGCCGCCCGGCTGGCCGGGACGGCGACCCCATTACCGCCCTGCCTACTTGCAGAGACCCGTGAGCTTCTTGATCTGGCCGCGCTTGATGAACAGCTGCCTGGTCGACTTGATGACGCCGGCAGGCCGCTCGCAGGTGAGTGTGTAGCTCTCCTGATGGGCCGCGACGAACGGCTGGGGCCCGTAGAACGTGACCGTGCCGTTGTACGGCTCGTCGGCGGCGTAGTTGATCACCCGGATCACGTAGTTCCCGGGCGTCAGGTCGGGCTGGACGATCGACGTCGCCTCGCTCGACGTCGTCCCCTGCTCCGAGTTCGCCAGGGCCGACTCGCCCGCCGACTTGCCGTCGCCGTTCGTGTCGCGGTAGACGCGGAGGTCCCAATCCGACGTCGGGGTGGCCCAGCTCACCTGGATCGACGCCTGGTCGTTGTCGACTCCCGTCCCGCCGGGGACGGTGAACGGGTGGTCGTTGTAGCAGTTCGGATCGTCGGGATCGACGACTCCGCACGGCGCTGCCGGGTCGCCCGCCGCGGG
>DATENZ010000101.1:0-15311 GCA_035274625.1 Gaiellaceae bacterium | reverse complement strand
CGCCTCGGCGGCCTCGCGGCCGAGCCCGAGCTGGAGCAGCGCGACGTTCCCGACCGCGCGCCAGGCGCGCGCGAGCCCCAGCTCGTCCCCTGCTTCCTCGAGCACAGGCACGGCGGCGAGCGCCTGGTCGCGCAGCACCGTCCCGCTCCCGCTCTCCGTCGACAGGCGCAGGGTCACGGCTGCGATCGCGGCGCGCGCGGCCGCGACCTCATCGCCCGAGGACGCTGCCTGGGCGAGCGCCGATCGTGCTCCTTCGATGTCGCCGGTCTCGAAGCGGGTCCAGCCCAGCTCCGCGAGCAGGCGGGCGCGGCCCGCCGCTTCGGGCCCGTTGAGCTCGATCGCGCTTGCATAGGCCGACGCGGCGGCGCCCGAGTCGCCGCGTGCCGACGCCCGCTCGCCGACTCCGACGAGCTCCGCCGCCGCCCGGAGCGCGAGCGCGCGCCCGCGGACGTCGACCGGGCCCAGCTCTTCGAGATACCGGAACGCCTGCTCGAGGTGATAGGCGACGATCTCGGCGTACTCCGCCACGCGGTCACCCGCCGCACGCTCCAGCCAGTCGGCGTAGCGCTCGTGCAGCTCGCTCCGGAGCCGCTTCGGCACGCCGCGGTACGCCGCGTCCCGGATCAGGATGTGCCGGAAGCGAAAGGCTTCCTCGCCCGCGAGCCAGGATTCGACCGGTGCGATCAGCGCGCGCCGCTCGAGCCCGGCGAGTGCCGCCGCCACGTCCGGAGCAGACGACGACAGCTCGAGGATCGCCCCTGGGTGGAAGACGGCGCCCTCGACGGCTCCCCGCTCGGCCGCCTCGCGCTCTGCCGGGGGCAGAAGGTCGAGCCGGGCGCTGAGGAGGGCGTCGAGCGTGGGCGGGATCTCGGCCTGCGGATCCTCGAGCAGCATCGCCACGAGCTCCTCCGCGAAGAGCGGATTGCCGCCTGCTGCCGCAACCGCGCGGCGTCGTGATCGCTCGTCGAGCGGCGCGTTCCGCAGCAGGCTGTCCACGAGCTGCGCCGCGCCCTCGTCCTCGAGCGGCTCGAGGCGAATCGCCGGCCAGGGCCGCGTCTCGAGCAGCTCCGGCCGCGCGAGCCCGACGACGAGAATCGGTCCGGACGGCGGGTCGGCGCTCAGCCCCTCGACCAGGTCGAGCAGTGGCTCGTCTGCCCAGTGCAGGTCGTCGAGGACGACGAGCAACGGCCCGGCGCTCGCCAGGCTCTCGAGCAGCCTGCGCGCCGCCCACGCGATCTCGGCGGCAGTCGAGACACCGGAACCGATCCCGAGCACGTCCGCCAGCGCCGCAGCGATGGCGTCCCCGCGCGGCTCGGAGGCGACGAGGGCGCCGACGCGGCTCCGCGCCGTTTCGACGTCGTCGCTGGACGCGAGCCGCGCGGCGCTGCGAACGATCTCCGCGAGGGGCCAGTACGTCACCCCCTCGCCGTACGAGAGACAGCCGCCGCCGAGCGGGCGAACTAGGTCCCCGAGCGCGTGGAGGAGCTCCTCGACGAGGCGGGACTTGCCGACGCCCGGCTCCCCGACCACGAAGCAGGTTCGGCATGAGCCGGCCTCGACGGCGTGCGCAAAGGTGCTGGAGAGGCGGAGCAGCTCCGAGTCGCGGCCGATCATCGGCGCGCGGTGTGGACGCGCGCGAGCCGTCCCGTCCGGCTGGACGCGGACGAGGCGATAGGCGGGAACCGGCTGAGACTTCCCCTTCGCCGTCAGTGGCTCGATCGGCTCGGCTTCGACGGCGTCCCGCGCGAGGCGGATCGTCGGCTCGCCGACCAGGATCTCTCCCGGCTGCGCCGCCTGCTCGAGGCGGGCGGCGACATTTACCGGATCGCCCGTGACGAAGGTCTCGTGGGCGCGTGGGTCCCCCGCGACGACCTCGCCCGAGTTGACCCCGATGCGAAGCGCGAGCCGTGCCCCGTAGCGGCGCTCGAAGTCGTCGTTCAGCGCCGCGAGCCGGTCGCGCATCTCGGCGGCCGCGCGGAGCGCGCGCACGGCATCGTCCTCGTGCGCGACCGGGACCCCGAACGCCGCGACGACCGCATCGCCGATGAACTTCTCGACCGTGCCGCCGTGGCGCTCCAGGGCGGCGCGCATCTCCTGGAAGTACGCGAGCTGGACCTCGCGGACCGCCTCGGCGTCGAGGCGCTCGGCGAGCGCCGTCGAGCCGGACAGGTCGCAGAAGACGAGGGTGGCCGGCTTGCGCCGTTCGGGGCCGGCCTGCACGAGGTCCGAGCCGCACATCCCGCAGATCCGGAAGCCCTCCGGGTTCTCCTGCCCGCAGCTCGTGCAAATGGGCACGCAAAGACGTTGACTGGGCCCTGACCCGGTGTCAAACTCGCCGCTCGTGAGCGGGAGCACGGTCCTGGTGGCCGTCGTCGCCGCGGTGGGTGCGATTGTCGCGGCGGAGCTCCCCGCCGCTGGTCCGCCGCCGCCTGACATGATCGCTGTCCTCGCACCGACCTATGAAGTCCCGATGCCTCGCGGGTTCTCGCCGCGCGCGGGGGGCGACTTCCGCGCGCGCTACGACCCCAAGAGCCGGAGGATGACGTGGACGCTGGGCTTCCACAATCTGACCGGGCCGGCGAAGGCGGCGCACATCCACCTCGGCGCGTTCGGCAAGGCGGGGCGGATCCTGATCCCGCTTTGCGGCCCCTGCCTCTCGGGCACAAGCGGGAGTCTCACCCTCACGCACAGCCAGGCGTCGCCAAAGCGCCCCTGGTACGTGAACGTGCACACCTCGCGAAACCCCTCCGGCGAGATCCGGGGACAGCTCGTCGCTCCCGAGATCGTCCCTCCCGGCAAGGGTGTGGGCGGCGGCACCCACAGCGGCCGCCTCCGCTGCTGTCCGAGCGGGTAGCCTCACTGCGCCGTTGACTCGCCCGTCGCCCCGCTGTCAGACTCGCCGCTCGTGAGCGGGAGAACGCTTCTCGTCACCGCAATGGCTGTCGTGGCAGCGACTATCGTGGCCGAATTCCCGGCGTCCGGGGCGACTGTGCCGATGACCGCGGCCCTGGCGCCGACGTACGAGGTGCCGAAGCCGCGCGGGTTCTCGACGAACGCAGGCGGGACCTTCACCGCGACGTATGACACCGTCACCCGTCAGCTCAAGTGGTCGCTGACGTTCCACAACCTCACCGGACCTGCGACGGCTGCCCACATCCACACCGGCGCCTTCCGTCGCGCCGGCCCGGTGCTGGTCCCGCTGTGCGGCCCCTGTGTATCCGGCGCGAGCGGCACCGTGACGCTCAAGCGGGCGCAGGTCAATCCCCGCCGTCCGTGGTACGTGAACGTCCACACGTCCCGGAATCCGTCGGGCGAGATTCGTGGTCAGGTTCTCGGGCCGGTGCTGCCGCTCACAGGGGGCCCGGGTGGCGGCACGACCACCAGCACGACCGGTGGTCACGTCAGCGGCACGCACCTGCGCTGCTGCCCCTCGGGCTAACCGCGCGCGCCGCGGCGGCCGGTACGCTGGGCGCGGTGGCCGAGAAGCGCTACCTCTTCACGCCTGGGCCGACGCCCGTCCCGCCCGAGGTGCTCGCGGCGCTCGCCGAGCCGGTCGTCCACCACCGCGGCCCGGACTACCGCGCTCTCTTCGGCGAGACGCTCGAGCGGCTCGGCGCCGTCTTCCGCACCGCCCGCGACGTCCTCCTCTTCACGTGCTCAGGCACGGGCGCGATGGAGAGCGCCGTCGCGAACCTCTGCTCGCCCGGCGATCGGGCGGTCGTCGTCTCCGCCGGCGCGTTCGGCGAGCGCTGGCAGCAGCTCGCACGCGCGTACGGGTGCGAGGTCGAAGCGATCGAGTACGAGTGGGGCGAGACGCCGAACGCCGACGACGTGGCGGCGCGCCTCGCGGAGCTCGGCGGCGCGAAGGCCGTCTTCCTCACGCACTCCGAGACCTCGACGGGCGTGGTCGCCGACGTCCAGGCGCTCGCTGCCGCGGCGAAGCCCGCGGGTGCGCTCGTCGTCGTCGACGCCGTCTCGAGCCTCGCGGCCGTGCCGCTCGAGACCGACGCCTGGGGGATCGACGTCGTCGCCTCCGGCTCGCAGAAGGCGCTGATGACACCGCCGGGACTCGGCTTTGCGTCCGTCTCCGAAGCTGCCTGGGCCGCACTCGGCGCCTCGCCGCGCTTCTACTTCGACTGGGAGAAGACGCGCGCCGGTCAGGCGAAGCGCGACAGCGCGTTCACGCCCGGCGTCTCGCTCGTCCGCGCACTCAACGTGGCGCTCGGTCTCCTCCTCGAGGAGGGGCTCGAGAACGTGTTCGAGCGCCATGTCCGCCTCGGCCGTGCCTGCCGCGAGGGGGCGAAGGCGATGGGGCTCGAGCTCTTCTCGCCGGACGAGGATCGCTCGGCGGTGGTGACCGCGATCCTCACACCCGAGGGAGTCGACGCGCCGGAGCTCGTCCTCTCGCTTCGAGACCGCTTCGGCGTCACCCTGGCCGGCGGGCACGGGAAGCTGAGCGAGAAGATGTTCCGGATCGGGCACATCGGCTACTACGACGTCTTCGACATCGCGACGGCGCTCGGCGCGGTCGAGCTCGCCCTGACCGAGGCGGGCGCGGACATCGAGCGCGGGGTTGCGGTGACGCGGGCGCTCGAAGCCTTCGCGGCACCCGCCCGCGTGTGACGTCGCGGCCGAAGGTTCTCGTCCGCGAGCCGATCGCCGAGGCAGGCATCGAGCTCCTCCGCGGCCGGTTCGAGGTCGACGTCGACCCGGACTCCGACCTCGCGCAGACGATCGACCGGTACGACGCGATCGTCATCCGTTCCGCGACCACGCTCTCCGCCGACCTGATCGAGCGCGCCGAGCGCCTGAAGGTGATCGGCCGCGCCGGCGTCGGCATCGACAACGTCGACGTCGACGCAGCGACCAGGCGTGGCATCGTCGTCGCGAACGCTCCCGACTCCACCGTTGTCTCGGCGGCCGAGCAGACGGTCGGGCTGCTCGTCGCCCTCGCACGAAACATCCCGCAGGCCCATGCAGCCCTGAAGCAGGGCAAATGGGAGCGCTCGCGCTGGAGCGGCGTCGAGCTCGCGGGCAAGACACTGGTGGTGCTCGGCTTCGGCCGGATCGGGCAGCAGGTCGCAAGGCGGGCGATCGGCCTCGGGATGCGCGTCGTCGGCTACGACCCGTTCGTCGGCGAGGAGCGCTTCCGCGAGGCCGGCGTCGAGCGGACGGCCGCCCTGAAGGACGCGCTCGGGGCCGGCGACTTCGTCACGCTGCATCTCCCGCTTACCGACGAGACGCGCGGTCTGGTCGACCGCGACGCGATCGCGGCGATGCGCGACGGTGCCCGACTCGTCAATGCGGCGCGAGGCGCACTCGTCGACGAGGACGCCCTCGCCGAGGCGATCCGCTCGGGCAAGCTCGCCGGCGCGGCGCTCGACGTCTTCTCCGAGGAGCCGTACACGGGCGCGCTGCTCGAGCTCGACGAGATCGTCGTCACGCCGCATCTCGCCGCCTCGACGGACGAGGCGCAGGACCGTGCCGGGCTGATCGTCGCGGAACAGGTCGCCGCCGCCCTTGAAGGCGGGCTCGTCACGAACGCGGTGAACATCCCCGTCGTCGACGCGGCGGACCTCGAGGTGCTCGGCCCGTTCATCCCGCTCGCCGCGAAGCTCGGCCAGCTGTCGGTCGAGCTCGCCGGGGGCTGGCCCCGGCGCGTCGCGGTCGCGGCGCACGGCCCGCTCTCGGAGTACGACACCCGCCTGCTCACCGTCGCCGCCTTGAACGGCGTCTTTCAGGGGCGTGTCGATCAGGCGGTCAACTACGTGAACGCGCCGGTCATCGCCGCCGAGCGCGGCATCCAGGTCGTCGAGGAGCGCTTCCGCGCCTCGCGCGACTACATGAATCTCGTCGAGGTGCGTGCCGACGGGGTGGACGTCTCCGGAACGACGATCGGGCCGGAGCCGCGCCTCTTCCTCGCCGGTGCGCTCGGCTTCTCGATCGACGTCGAGCTCGCGCCGCTGCTTGTCTTCCTCCGCTACGACGACATCCCGGGCGTGATCGGCCGCGTCGGGACGATGTTCGGCGAGGCCGGCGTCAACATCGCGAACATGGCCGTCTCCCGCACGAAGCAGGGCGGGAAGGCGCTGATGGCGCTGTCGATCGACACGCCCGCTCCGCCGGAGCTCGTCGACCGCATCCATGCGGAGGGCTTCGACGACGCCCGCTTCATCTCGCTGAGCTGAGCCTGGTTACGCTGGAACCATGGGCTCCGATCTGTGGCC
This sequence comes from Gaiellaceae bacterium, assembly GCA_035274625.1. Taxonomy (GTDB): domain Bacteria; phylum Actinomycetota; class Thermoleophilia; order Gaiellales; family Gaiellaceae; genus DATBLE01. The sequence continues at coordinate 9,084 of DATENZ010000101.1, read as the reverse complement.
CGATCCCGTCGAACGGGTGAGCGCGATCCTGCGCGAGGCGGGAGCGGAGGCGCGGGTGGAGGAGTTCGCGGCCGGAACGCCGACCGCCGAGGACGCCGCCCGCGCCGTCGGGTGCCAGCTGGCGGAGATCGTCAAGTCGATCCTGTTCGACTGCGACGGCCGCGCGGTGCTCGCGATGGTTCCCGGCGATCGCCGTGCCGATGCGACCAAGGTCGCCGCGGCCGCCGGTGCGGCGCGCGCCAAGGTCGCCTCGCCGGCGCGCGTCGAGGAGGCCACCGGATACGCCCTGGGCGCGGTCGCGCCGTTCTCGCTCCGGGCCGTCGAGCAGGTCTTCATCGACCGGCGGCTGCTCGTCGACGGATTGCTCTGGGTCGGCGGCGGCTCGACGCGGCACATGGTCGGACTGCCGGCCGGCGAGCTCGTCCGGATCGCGCAGGCGCGCGCCGTCGATGTAGCCGGCGACGCGTAAGATCTGACGAGGAGCACATGCGCGAGACCGAGAAGATCTGGATGAACGGCGAGCTCGTGGACTGGGCGGACGCCCGTGTCCACGTCGGCGCCCACGGCCTGCACTACGGCACCGGCGTCTTCGAGGGGATCCGCTGCTACGACACCGATCGCGGGCCGGCGATCTTCAGGCTCGCGGAGCACCTCCAGCGGCTGGAGACCTCGGCCAGGCTGATCTACATGGAGCTCCCGTACTCGATCGAGGAGCTCCGCGCGGCGTGCCACGAGACGATCTCCGTCAACGGCCTGGCAGAGGGGTACCTGCGCCCGATCGCGTTCTACGGCTACGGCGAGCTCGGAGTGCACTCGGGCGCGAATCCCGTCGACGTCGTCGTCATGTGCTTCCCGTGGGGCGCCTACCTCGGCGAGGACAGCCAGTCGCAGGGCGTGACCGCGATGATCTCCTCCTGGCGGCGGGTCGGGCCGAACACGATTCCGCACGCGGCCAAGGCGACGGGCGTCTACCTCAACTCGATGCTCGCGACGCACGAGGCGCGGCGCCACGGCTACGACGAGGCGATTCTCCTCACCGACGACGGGACGGTCGCGGACGGGCCCGGGGAGACGATCTTCGTCGTCAAGGACGGGACGATCTACACCCCCGACCTGAGCGCGTCGATCCTGCCGGGGATCACGCGCGACACGATCATCCAGATCGCCCAGGACCGCGGGCACGCAGTGGTCGAGAAGGCGCTGATCCGCACGGACCTCTACGTGGCCGATGAGGTGTTCATGACCGGCACCGCCGTCGAGGTGACGCCGGTGCGGGCGGTCGACGATCACGAGATCGGCGTCGGGCCCGTGACGCTGGAGCTCCAGGCGGCGTATGCGGACACCGTCCGCGGCCGCAGCGAGCGGTGGCCGCAGTGGCTCGACTACGCCGCGCCCGCCCGCGCCGGCGCCTAGCTGCAGGTCGCGCGCAGGATCTCGACGACGCGCTGCTGATCGGTGTCCGTCAGCGCCGACCCGCTCGGCAGGCAAAGGCCGCGTGCGAAGAGCCGGGCGGAGACGTCGCCCCCGTAGACAGGCGCCTCGGCGTGCACCGGCTGCAAGTGCATCGGCTTCCACAGCGGCCGTGACTCGATGTCCTCGGCCTCCAGCGCGAGGCGGATCGACTCGCGGTCCGTCCCTGCCTGCTCCGGGTCGACCACGATGCATGTCAGCCAGCAGTTGCTCCGTCCGTACGCGGCCTCGGGCATGAACGAGATCCCCGGCGCGTCGGCGAGCAGCTCGCGGTAACGCTGGTTGACGCGACGGCGGGCGGCGACGCGGTCGCCGAGCACCTCGAGCTGCGCCCGCCCGACGGCGGCGAGCAGGTTGCTGAGCCGGTAGTTGAAGCCGATCTCGGTGTGCTCGTAGTGCGGCGCCGGCTCCCGTGCCTGCGTCGAGAGCTTGCGCGCGTGGTCGATCCAGTCGCCGTTGCGCGAGAGCAGCATCCCGCCGCCGCTCGTCGTGATCACCTTGTTCCCGTTGAACGAGAAGGCCGCGAGGTCACCCTGCGCTCCGGCGGGCGCGTCGCCGTATGCGGCCCCGAGCGACTCCGCGGCGTCCTGGATCAGCGTCACGCCGTGCCGCTCGCAGATCGGCGCGAGCCCGTCGTAGTCGCAGCACTGGCCGTACAGGTCGACCGCGACGACCGCGCGGATCTTCGGCCGCTCCGCCAGCGCGCGCTCGACCAGCTCCGGATCGATCGTCCAGCTCTCGGCGGCGGCGTCGACGAGCACGGGCGTCGCGCCGGTGTAGTGGACGGCGTTCGCGCTGGCCGAGAACGTCAGGGACGAGCAGACGACCTCGTCGCCGGCCCCGACTCCGAGCACGACGAGCGCGAGGTGCAGCGCGGCCGTCCCGCTCGAGAGCGCGAGCGCGTGGGGGACGCCGACGCGGTCGGCGAGCTCGCGCTCGAACGCGTCGACCTGCGGCCCGAGCGGCGCGACCCAGTTCGACTCGATCGCCTCCAGAAGCAGGTCGAGCTCACGCCCCGAGAGGTGTGGGGGAGAGAGATAGACGCGCGGCAACGCGCGCCGAGCCTACCGGCGTCGGGAGCGAGAGCGATAATCGGCCCGGTGGCAGACGGCGCGAGAAAGATGATCTTCCTCGGCTTCGGCAAGTACGCGCGGGCGGACAAGATCTACGCGCTCGAGCCGATCGGCACCGGCGAGCGGGGGAGCGGGCGGCGGACACGCGTCTGGGTGGAGGGTGTCGCCGAGCCGATCGTCGCGTCGCGGACCGAGCGCACGATCCTGCACGAGATGGGCCAGGACGCGGGCGGCTCGGTGCTCGTCGACGAGGCGCTGGCGCTTGCCGAGCGCCTCGCCGAAGCCGCCGAGCAGGGCCGCGTCGATCTCGGAGATCTCGGCCGGCGTGCGCGCCGGCTGCTCGAGAAGACCGCGAGGCCGGCCGAGCCCGAGCAGCTCTTCTGAGCGAGTTCGACGAACCACCGCTCCAGGAAGCGCCGCCGACCGTCGATCGGCCCGGCCGCTTCCGCATGTTGCGGCTGCTGGCGATCGACATCCGGCCGCTGCGCGAGTCGAGGGACTTCCGGCTGCTCTGGACGGGGCAGACGATCTCCGCCTTGGGGAACATGGCGACGTTCGTCGCGGTCCCGTTCCAGCTCTACCACCTGACCGGCTCGACGCTCCAGGTCGGCCTGCTCTCGATCTGCGACGCCGTCCCGCTCCTGCTCTTCGCGGCCGTCGGCGGGACGATCGCCGACCGGCTGGACCGCCGGAAGCTGGTTCTGTGGAGCGAGATCGGGCTGATGGCGGTGGCCGGAATGCTCGCGGTGAACGCGTTCGCCTCCGCCCCACAGGTCTGGGCGCTGTACGTGCTCGCGTTCGTCGCGACGTCGCTGTGGTCGCTCGGAGCACCGGCGCTGCGCGCGATGATGCCGGGTCTCGTCCCGCCCGAGCAGCTCGCGGCGTCGCAGGCGCTGCAGTCGATCTACTCGCAGACGGCCGCGATCGTCGGCCCGGCTTTCGGCGGGTTGCTGATCGCGGGGACGGGGATCGGCTGGGCGTACGTGATCGACGCGGCGACGTTTTCGGCCTCACTCCTTGCCGTCTCCCTCGTCGCACCCGCACCCGCGGTCGGCGAGGTCGCGCACGAGGCGCTCGAATCGCTGCGTGAGGCGTGGCGCTTCCTCCGCCGCCAGAAGGTCATCCTCGCGACGTTCGCACTGGACACGAACGCGATGGTGTTCGGCATGCCTCAGGCGCTCTTCCCGGCGATCGCGGCGCACCACTTCGATTCCGGGGCGCGGGTCGTGGGCCTGCTGTACGCGGCACCGTCCGCAGGGGCGCTCTTCGCCGCGCTCACGTCCGGCTGGATCGGCCACGTGCGCCGGCAGGGTGTCGCGGTGGCGGTCGCGATCGTGGTCTGGGGCGCGGCGCTCGCGGGGTTCGGCTTCTCGACGGTGCTCTGGCTCGGGCTGGTGCTGCTCGCGGTGGCGGGCCTCGCGGACGAGATCAGCGCGATCTTCCGCTCGACGATCCTCTTCGCCTGCACGCCTGACCCGATGCGCGGCCGCATGCAGGGCTTCGAGCTCGCGCAGGTGGCGAGCACGCCCGCCCTGGGAAACGTGGAAGCCGGCCTGGTCGCGTCGCTCACGAGCCTCCGCTTCTCGGTCGTGTCGGGTGGCATCGCCTGCGCCGCCGGGGCGCTGGCGATCCTTGCGGCGCTCCCGAGCCTCTTGCGCTACGACGCCAAGAGCGCAACGTGACCGAAGGCGTACGCCTTGACCGCGACTTCTTCGCGCGCAGCGTGCACGAGGTCGCGCCGGCGCTCGTGGGCGTGACGCTGCTCGTCGACGGTGTCGGCGGCCCGATCGTCGAGGTCGAGGCGTACGACCACGAGGATCCGGCGAGCCACGGCTATCGCGGCCGGACCGCGCGCAACGCGTCCATGTTCGGGCCGCCCGGGCACGCGTACGTCTACCGCTCGTACGGGATCCACTGGTGCCTGAACCTCGTCTGCGCGGAGGAGGGGAGCGCCGACGCCGTCCTCCTCCGGGCGCTCGAGCCCAGGGAAGGGGTCGCGCGTATGCAGGAGCGACGGCGCACCGACAACGCGCGGCTCCTCTGCGCGGGCCCCGGGCGCCTCTGCGAGGCGCTCGCCGTCACACGCGAGCACGACGGACTCCCGCTCGACGAGGCGCCGTTCGAGCTCCGCGCTCCCGCCGAGCCCGTCGAAGTGGTCGCCGCCCCGCGGATCGGGATCACCCGCGCGGCGGATCTACCCTGGCGCTACGTTCTCAGCGGTTCCCGGTTCCTCAGCCGGGGCGTACCCAGAGCGTGATCGGAAGTCCCGGACCGGCCGCCACCCCCGGCGCCGGCCGCTGCCGCACGATCTCGTCGCCTCTTCCCCTGAACACGGGCCGCAGCTTCAGCTGCTCGAGCTTCGTCTGCGCCTGCGTCACCGGCAGCCCGACCAGCTTCGGCACCACGCCGTGGAGCGGCTTCGCGAAGACGATCGTCACCTTGTCGAACGAGGACACGCGTCCGCGCGGCGGGATCTGCTTGACGACGACGTTGAGCCGCTGCCCCGCCACAGCCGGCTTGTAGACGACCACCGGCGTCAGCGGCTGCTCCTCCAGCCGCGCGCGCGCCGCGCCGTACGTCGCCCCGACCACGTTCGGGATCTCGACCTCGTTCGGCTTGCAGTCCGCCTTCTTCGGCGGCGTCTGTCCGGCGAAGTAGGCGACCTGGATCGTGTTCCGGCAGAGCCCGTTGTCAAGCTGGAAGCTGCCGTCGCGCAGGACGAGCCGGCGCGGCTCGCCGGGCGGTGCGTCCGGGGCGGGGAAGCTCTGCGGCGCGTCGTCGAGGTAGGGGAGTGCGGACTCCATGAAGCTCTTCCAGATCAGCGCAGGGTAGGTCCCGCCGGCGACCGGGTCGCCGTGGTACTCGGTCAGCATCGGCCGGAGCTCCGTCGGGTAGCCGACCCACACGGCGACGACGAGCTGCGGCGTGTACCCGACGAACCACGCATCGCCGTAGTTCTCGGTCGTGCCCGTCTTCCCGGCGACAGCGCGCCCGTCCGGAAGCGCCGCGCGCTTACCCGTCCCGGACTGGACGACCTGCTGGAGGATGGAGTTGACGATCCGCGCGTTCGTCTCGCTGATCGCGCGATGGCGGACCGGCTGGTTCTTGACCCCGCTGACCGAGAGGACGACGCGCGGCCGGTTCTCGAAGATCGAGCCGTCGATCCGCTGGCCGCCGGTCGCGAACGACGCGTACGCGCGGGCCATCTCGAGCGGGCTGACGGGGTCCGCGCCGAGCCCGATCGCGAAATACGGGTTGAGCTCCCGCGTGATCCCCAGGTCACGGGCCTCCTTCGCGACGGCTGCAGGCCCGACGATGTGGGTCAGCTGCGCATAGACCGTGTTGTCCGAGTAGACGGTCGCGTTGACGAGGTCGATCGCGCCCAGGTTGGAGCCCTCGTAGTTCTGCACGTACCAGTCCCGGTCGCCCAGCGCGATCGTCACCGGTTTGGACTCGAGCACCGTCGTCGGTGAGATCCCCTGTTCGAGCGCCGTCGCGAGCACGAACGGCTTGAAGGCCGAGCCTGCCTGCCGCTCGCCCTGTACCGCGAGGTTGAACTGGCTCTCGCGGTAGTTGCTTCCGCCGACCATCGAGAGGACGCGGCCGTCGCGCGGGTCGATCGCCACCAGCGCTGCCGACGGCCCGGGGCCCGGGAGCCACTTCGCGATCGCCTCCCGTGCGCGCCGCTGCAGCTCGAGGTCGATCGTCGTCACGACCCTCAGCCCGCCGCCGAAGACCTTTCGGGTGCCGTAGTGGTCGACGAGCTGCTGCTTCACGTAGTCGACGAAGTACTGTGCCGGCCCGCGGAGGCCCGGCTGGTGGATGTCGTCCGGCTTCGGCAGCGGCGTGCGGTTCGCGGTCCGGTACTCGGGATACGTGATGTCCCGCTGGTCGAGCATTGCCTGCAGGACGGCGTGCCGCCGCGCCCTCGCCGCCTGCGGGTTCGCGACCGGGTTGTAGAGGCTCGGGTCGGCGGGGATGCCGGCGAGGAGCGCCGCCTCGGCGAGCGTCAGCGTCTTCGCCCGGTGGTCGAAGTAGACCTGGGCGGCACGCTCGATCCCGTACGCGCCGTTCCCGAAGTAGATCGTGTTCAGGTACTGGGTGAGGATCCAGTCCTTTCCGTGCGCCTTGTCGTGGCGGGCCCGCTGCTCGAGCTGCCACGCCAGCATCGCCTCCTTGAGCTTGCGGCTGATCGACCGCTTGCTCGTCACGTAGGCGTTTTTGACGAACTGCTGCGTGATCGTCGAGCCGCCCTGGACGATCTCCTTGTTCGTGAGATCCTGCCAGAGGGCGCGAAGGATCCCGTGGAGGTCGAGGCCCTGGTGCTCGAAGAACCGCTTGTCCTCGATCGCGACGATCGCCTGCTTCATCACGGGCGGGATGTCCTTCGACTCGACGAGCTTCCGGCTCTGGTCGCCGACGAGCCGGGCGAGCACGGTATGGCCGTCGGAGGCGTAGATCAGCCCGTCGGCCTCGATCCGGTGCTTCCTCGTCTGGTCGAGCTGGGGCAGCTCGCTCCGGATGCCGAAGACGACGCCGTACGCGAAGGAGGCGAAGCAGAAGAGGCCCACCAGGAGGATGAGCGTGAAGAGCCGGAGCTTGCGGATCCGGCGGCGACGCTTGCCGTTCGCCTTGGAAAACATCATGCGAGCAGGCAGAACCGGCGGATTCTAGCCCGGTGCGCCTCTAGACTCGCCCGAGTGGGCCTGGCGGAGCTGACCCGGAACGCCGTCGACGTGCTCCCCGAGGGCGCACTCGAGCGCAAGCTCGCGCTCGGCAGGCCGCTGCGGGTCAAGCTTGGGATCGACGTCACGTCGCCGGACATCCACGTCGGCCGCGCGATCCCGCTCCAACGCATGCGCGCGTTCCAGGACGAGGGCCACACCGGCGTGTTGATCATCGGCGACTACACGACGAGGATCGGGGACCCCTCGGGCCGCTCCGCCGAGCGGCCGATCCTGTCCGACGAGGAGATCGACGCGAACGCGCAGACGTACGTCGAGCAGGCGATGATCGTCCTCGACCGCGACCGGACCGAGATCCGTTACAACGGCGAGTGGCTCTCGAAGCTGACGTACGCCGAGGTCGTGCGGCTGGCGAGGACGACGACGGTCGCCCGGATCCTCGAGCGCGACGACTTCGCGAAGCGGTACGCGGCGCAGGAGCCGATCTCGGTCTCCGAGCTCCTCTATCCCCTCATGCAGGCGTACGACTCCGTGGCGATCGAGGCCGACGTCGAATTGGGGGGGACCGACCAGCTCTACAACCTCCTCGCCGGCCGTGACGTGATGGAGGCGTACGGCGTCGAGCCGCAGGTGGTGCTGACGACGCCTCTGCTGCTCTCCTGGGACGGGGAGAAGATGAGCTCGTCCGTCGGCAACAACATCCCCGTGACGGCGCCGGCGGAGGAGCAGTTCGGCCGGACGATGCGGATCCCGGACGAGCAGCTGCCCGAGTGGTACCGCCTGATCATGGAGCAGCCCCCGCCGGCGGGCGATCCGATGGAGGCGAAGCTCGCGCTCGCCCGATGGATCGTCACGCGCTCGCACGGCGAGGAGGCTGCGCGGCGGGCCGAAGAGCACTTCACGCGCGTGGTGCGCGAGGGCAAGCCCCCCGAGGAGATCCGCGAGGTCCCGCTCCCGGACGGCGACCCTGTGCACCTCCCCGGTGTGGTCGCATCGACGTTCGGCGTCTCGACGAGCGAGGCGCGCCGCCTGATCGAGCAGCGGGCGGTCCGGGTGGACGACGACGTCGTCTCGGACTTCGACGTCCCGAGGAAACGGCTTGAGCATGCGATTCTCCAGGCCGGCAAGCGCCGCTTCGCGCGCTTGACACCCTCCTGAGCCTTGCTATCATTCCGCGGCTGCCCGAAAGGGTGGCGTGAAGGAGTCCCGACGAGGTAGGAGACCCAACCGAGCGAGCCGAGACGGAAGTCGAAGGTAGCGATTGGTGGGGCCTCCGGTGCGGATCGGGGGCCTTTTTCACGTCCAGCCCAAGCAGCGCGGTCTTTGAAAACTCAGCAGCGTGCGTTTACGTCGAGACCTCTTGCCGGCTCCGGCCGGTCAGAGGCACAAGACCCTGTCGCGTTCTTCGGAACGCGACCTTTGAGCACAAGCTCAAAGTGAAAGTTCGCCTCCCTGCCGGCTCCGAGCCGGCGTGGGTGGCACAACTTCTTCACGGAGAGTTTGATCCTGGCTCAGGACGAACGCTGGCGGCGCGCTTAACACATGCAAGTCGAGCGAGAACCAGGGCTTCGGCCCTGGGGACAGCGGCGAACGGGTGAGTAACACGTGGGTAATCTGCCCTCGGCATCGGGATAGCCCGGGGAAACCCGGATTAATACCGAATAGCCTCCGAAGCCCTCGGGCGTCGGAGAAAAGGTAGCTTCGGCCTCTGGCCGAGGATGAGCCCGCGGCGGATTAGCTTGTTGGCGGGGTAACGGCCCACCAAGGCGACGATCCGTAGCTGGTCTGAGAGGACGATCAGCCACACTGGGACTGAGACACGGCCCAGACTCCTACGGGAGGCAGCAGTGGGGAAT
>DATENZ010000100.1:0-18607 GCA_035274625.1 Gaiellaceae bacterium | reverse complement strand
CAGCTGCTCGCCGGCTCGGCGCTCCTCGCGCTCGGCTCGGTCGCGAGCGCAGCCGCTCCCGCCTTCGCGTGGCTCGTGCTCGCGCAGCTGCCGGTCGGCGTCGGCGTGGCCGCGCTGACGACGGCCGGGACGCTGGCGGCGGCCGAATGGGTCTCCCCCGAGCTGAGGACTCGCGTTCTTTCATGGGCGCTCGTCGGTCAACCGTCCGCGTGGATCCTCGGGATGCCGCTGATCGGCCTGCTCGGCGAGCACAGCTGGCGCTACGGCTGGCTGAGCCTCCCGCTCCTGGCCGCCGTCGTCGCTGCGCTCCTGGTCGCGCGCCGCCCGCGCGGGGCCGCTCCGGCGGTTCCGCGCGCCCCGGTCCGTGCGGCGCTCACCGACCGTCCCCTCGCCTGCTGGCTCCTGTCCGAGCTTTTCGCGAACGCCGCCTGGGCAGGGACGCTCGTGTACTCGGGAGCGCTCTTCACCGAGTCGTACGGGACCTCGGGGAGGGCGACGGGCGCCCTGCTCGCCGTCGCCGCGGGCGCGTACGTCGCCGGAAACCTGGGCAGCCGACGGCTCGTCCGCTGGGAGCGACGGCAGCTCCTCGTCCTGCTCGCGGGGCTCCTCGCCGTCACCGACGCGGCGTTCGAGATCGCCCGCCCCGACGCCCTCACCAGCACCGTGCTCTTCTCGGTCGCCGCCGCCGTCGCGGGCAGCCGGACGCTGATCTCGAGCTCGTTTGCGCTCGAAACTGCAAGCGAGATCCGCCCGACCGTGACGAGCCTGCGCGCCGCGACGATGCAGTTCGGCTACTTCGTCGGCTCATTGACGGCCGGCGCCGCACTGGCGGCGGGCGGCTACGGGGCGCTGGGCGCCGCGATGGGCGCGTTCCTGCTCGCCGCCGCGCTGCTCGTCCGGCCGCACACTCCGCGGCGCCCGGCCGTCCGTCTTCCGCACTGTGCGGTCTCTCAGCCCGGAACGCCCTAGGGCCGCGCGATGTGGGACGGTGTACCGTCGGCCCATGGATTTCCGGCTCCTCGGGCCTCTGGAGGTGCACGAAGCCGGCACGCGCCTCCAGATCTCCGGCGGGAAGCAGCGAGCGCTGCTGGCGCTCCTGCTCCTGAACGCCAACCGCACGCTGTCCCGCGACCAGATCCTCGATTCACTCTGGGCCGAGCACGTGCCGGAGTCGGCGCCGAAGATGGTGCAGATCTACGTCTCCCAGCTCCGGAAGGAGCTTCCGGAGCCGCGACTGCAGACGCAACCTCCTGGCTACGCGCTACATGTCGCTGAGGACGAGCTCGACCTCGTCCGTTTCGAACGGCTCGTCGCCGAGGGCCGGCAGGCGCTCGCGCAACGCGACGCCGCCGCGGCCGGCGAGCTCCTCCGGCAGGCGCTCTCCCTCTGGCGCGGGCCGGCGCTGGCCGAGTTCGACGAGCCGTTCGCGGCCCACGAGATCGCACGGCTCGAGGAGCTGCGGATCAACGCGCTGGAGTGGCGGCTCGAAGCCGACCTCGCCCTCGGCCGGCACCGCGACGCCGTCGGCGAGCTCGAGGCGCTCGTCGCCCAGCACCCGCTGCGCGAGCGGCTCCGCTCGCAGTACATGCTCTCCCTCTACCGCTCGGGCCGGCACGCGGAGGCGCTCGCGGCCTACCAGGCTTTCCGCCGCACGCTCTCCGACGAGCTGGGCATCGAGCCGCCGGCCTCGCTCCGCGAGCTCGAGCGGCTCATGCTCCGCCAGGATCCGAGCCTCGAGGCGCCCTCGCCGGTCGCCGCCGGCCCGCCCGGCGACGTCGCCTACGCCCGCAGCGGGGACATCCGCATCGCGTACCAGATCGTCGGCGGCGGACCTCTCGACCTCGTCCTAGTCCACGGCTGGGTCTGCACGTTCCAGCCCGGCTGGGAGAACCCGAAGCTGGCCGGCTTCTACCGGCGCCTCGCCTCGATCGGTCGGCTCATCCTCTTCGACAAGCGCGGCACCGGGCTCTCCGATCGCGTCTCGCCGGATCGCCTGCCGGATCTCGAGACGCGGATGGACGACGTGCGCGCAGTCCTGGACGCGGCCGGCTCCGAGCGTGCGGTAATCATCGGCGTCTCCGAGGGCGCCGCGATGTCGACGCTCTTCGCCGCCACCTACCCGGAGCGGACAGTTGCGCTCGTCCTGGTCGGGGCGTTCGCACGGGCGATGCAGGCGCCCGACTACCCGATCGGTACGACCGAGGAAGCGATGCGGGCTCGGTTGATCGCCGGCGACGACGACGATTGGGCGTCGGCGGTGACGAAGGAGTGGCTCGCCCGCGTCGGGCCGGACATCGTGCGGGATCCCGCGACGCTCCGCTGGTACACCTCGTACCTGCTCCGCGGGGCGAGTCCCGCGGCGAACAAGGCGATCCGGCTGATGAACGCGGCGATCGACGTCCGCGACGTGCTGCCGACGATCAGCGTCCCGACACTGGTCATGCACCGCGCCGACGAGTACTTCAACGAGGCATCGCGGTACATGGCCGCCCGGATCCCGGGGGCGCGGCTTCGCGAGCTGCCCGGCAACGACCACATCCCGTGGGAGGGCGACGCCGCGTTGCTGCTCGACGAGCTCGAACGTTTTCTGGCCGGCGTGCGCGAGGAGGCGGAACCCGATCGCGTGCTCGCGACGGTGCTGTTCGCCGAGCTCGACGAGCCGGCGGCGTGGGCGCGCGCACAGGTCGCGCGGTTCCGCGGCCACGAGATCGACAGCGGGGGCCGAGGCTTGCTCGCGACCTTCGACGGCCCCGCCCGCGCAGTCCGATGCGCCTCGGCGATCGTCGCCGCCGCCGGCGAGCTCGGCGTCGAGGCGCGCGCGGGCGTGCACACGGGCGAGATCGAGCGAACCGGCGACACTGCGCGCGGCGTCGCGGTCGAGGCCGTCCGGCAGCTCGCTCGGGGAGCGCCGCCCGGCGGCGTTCTCGTCTCCGGCACCGTCAAGGACATCACCGCGGGCTCGGGGATCGAGTTCGAGGAGCGAGGCGAGCGCGTCTTCGCTCCGGCGTCGTAGCGGCGGCGCCACGCGGCTCTTAAGTCGTGCGACCGGATTCCGGCCGTACGCAGGCCTTTTACGGTGCCGGGCAGGGTGAAGACGGACGGTTCACCGCTTGACTGGCGGGCCGTTACTGATCAGGCTCGGCGGTGTGGAGAGGTCGATCGGGCTGGCCGAGATCGGGGAGCTCGGAACGCGCGCGCTCGCCTCCAGCGCGGAGGCGATCGCCACGGTCTGCGAGCTCGCCCACCGGACGACCGGTGTCGATCTCACCATCGTCTCCGAGGTGACCGACGACGGTCGCTACGTCTTCCGAGGGTTCGAGAAGCGCGGCGGAGGTCCGGGCCAGCGCGACGCGGCGATCCCGTACGAGTGGAGCCTCTGCTCCCGCATCCATGCCGGCGAGTCGCCTGCAACGGTGCCCGATACACGCGATGTGCCGGCGCTCTGGCACCAGTGGCTGCGGCTCAAGGAGGGCCTCGGCGTCGAGTGGGACATTCTCGCCTTCTGCACGCGCGACGTCCGGCTGCCCGACGGAGGGCTCTTCGGGACGCTGTGCGTGCACCATCTCGAGCCGAGGCAGTTCAGCGCCGACGAGCAGGCGCTGCTCGAGGTGCTCGCCCGGCTCCTCGGCCAGGAGCTGTGGCGAGAGCGCGCGAGGGTCGAGCTTGCAGACGCGCTCGCGGCGCTCGACGCCGCAGAGGAGCGGCGTGTGGAGCTCGTCGAGGAGCTCCGGCACGAGCTGCGGGCGCCGCTGCAGGTGATCGACGGTTACGCCGAGGCAATGCTCGACCAGGTCGTCGCCGCCGACGACGATCACCTCACCCTGGTGCGGCGGGAGGCCGGCCGAGCGGCGCAGCTGCTCGACGACCTGGCCGAGCTGGCGCGGCTCGAGGCGCGGGCCGCGTCAGAGGAGCCGACGATCGTCGCTGCGGACGAGACCGCGCTCGAGATGCGCGAACGCCTTGCTCCTTTGGCGGAAGCGGCCGGGATCGAGCTCGTCGCCGAGGTAATCCCCGCGGCGGTCCTTCTGCCGCGCAAGCGACTCGAGCAGTACTTCGTCAATCTCGTCCGCAACGCGCTCAGGGCGGTCGAGCAGGGGCGCGGCTCGCGGATCACGATCTTCGTTCGACGGGAGCCTGCGGCCGTCGTGATCGGAGTCGAGGACGACGGGCCCGGGATCGCCCCGGACGAGCTGCCGCGCGTCTTCGAGCGCTTCTACCGGGGCGGCGCCGGGCGCGAGTCAGGCAGCGGCAGCGGACTCGGACTGACCATTGCGCGGCGAATCGTCGAGGCCACGCATGGGGAGATCGGCGCCGAGCCGAGTCCAGGCGGCGGCGCTCGCATCTTCGCCCGCCTGCCGCCCGCCCCGTAGTCCCTGCCCGGCGGCGAGGAGGCCGCGATGCAGGCGAAGCAGCGCTTCGCGGCGCTCGATCCCGATCGCCTGCGCAACCTCGCTGACGCGCAGGCCCTGGAGCGCAACCGGCGCGAGCACGTCCCAATCCTCGACGGCGACGCAGCCGAGCGGCGGAGATCCTGCGGTCGCCGCTGCTCCGGCGCCGTTGGTTCGCCGGGCCCTCGCCTCTTCGCGGACCGCACGCACGAACGCCCCCGTCGTCGGCGGCAGCTGCCGGGAAGCGGCTTCGACGCTGGCGGCGGCGGCGTCCGGATGTCCCGCGACACGGAGGGCCAAGCCGTAGGCGGCGGCCGCGAGGGCGGAGTGCGCGCACGAATGCTGCGCTGCCATTGCTGACGAGCGTAGGCCGCCGAGATCGATTCCTCGTCGGCTGAATGTCTAGAAAGCGTCAAGAAGCGGGCGCGACGAGCCTGTACCCGAGACCGCGTACGGTCTGCACCAGGCCATCCGCACCCGCGGCGGCGAGCTTCCGGCGGAGATTCGCGATGTGCTGGTCGACGAGGCGGGTCTCGATCCGCTCGGCGTCGATCCCCCACACGGTCAGGAGCAGGTGATCTCGCGTGTACACCCAGCCCGGGTGCTCCGCGAGCGCCGCCAGCAGACCGAACTCGCGGCGGGTCAGCGGCACCTCGGCCCCGTCGACGAGCGCCCGGTGGGCCTCGTGCTCGACGACGAGCGGGCCGCATGCGATCCGCCCGCCGCCGTTCCGGCGGCCGCCGACACGCGCCGAGAATGCCTTCACCTTCGCGGCCAGCAGCTTCGGCGACACGGGCTTCACCACGTAGTCGACCGCCCCCAGCCGATAGCCGACGAGCTGGTCGAGCTCGTCCTCCAGGGAGGTGACGAGGATCACCGGGACGTTGATCCCGCTCGCGTCGAGCCTGCGGAGCACCTCAAAACCGTCGACGCCGGGCAGGCGGACATCCAGAAGCACGAGTGTCGGCGGCGTCCGGGCGATGGCCGCCAGCGCCTCCTCCCCGGTGGCAGCCTCCAGCACCGAGATCGACTCCTGCTCGAGGTAGGCGCGGAGAAGCTTGCGAAGGGCGCGGTCGTCGTCGACCAGCAGGACCGACGCCAACGCCCTACCGGCTCTCGTCCTCGGGACGAAGCTCCCGCACGGCGACCATGATCCGCGCGCGCAAGTCGGGTGGCGGCTCGCTGTCGGCCATGGCAACCGCGAGCGCGGCGGCCGTTTCGAGCGCGTCCTCGAATGCCTCTCTGCAAGCCTCCGAGCCCGCGATCAGACGCTCTGCCTCCTCGGCCTCGTCCGGCTCGAGCGCTCCGAGCGCATGGGCCGAGAGCAGGGCTGCGATCTCGATCGGGAGGTCCTCGTGGCTCATTTGCGAACGGATCCGAGCAAGTGTCGCAGTGTCATGAGCGCTGAATGAAGCGTGCTGGCGACCGACGCCGCAGGCTCGCCCAGCAGCTCGGCGATCTCGGCCTGCGTGTAGCCCTCGAAGTAGGCGAGCTCGAGCACGCGCCGCTCTTCCGGTTCGAGCTGCGCCAGCGCCGCGCGAACCGCTTCGCCCTCGGCGCCGGCGGCCGCCGCCTCGCCCGTCTCGAGAGCGCCTGATCTCGCTGCGACGCCGGCAGTGCGGCGGCGCTCCCCGCGCACGGCGTCGACTGCCCGCCTGTGCACGAAGCCGAGCAACCACGCCGAGACCCTCGCGCGCGCGGGGTCGAACGAGAACGCCTCGCGCCACGCGTCGAGGAACGCCGCCTCGACAACTGCCTCGGCAGAGGCGTCGTCGCCCGTAATCCGCCGCGCGAGCGCGTACGCCCTTCCGCCGAACTGGTCGTAGAGATCGCCCAGCGCGTCGACGTCGCCCGCGGTGCAGCGCGCGACCAGCGCCGGATCAGAATCGGAGGAGCTCACCGCCCAGATCGTAAGGCTTTGTCGGTGCGGCTCCCGACGGGCCCGCCGTCGAGGGAGAGCTCGATCTTCCCCTCCCACCGCCGGATCTCGTGCACGAGGACGTCGATCGAGTCGCCGAGCCGGTAGACGCCCCCTCCGCGCCGGCCGGCGAGCGCGGTGCCGAGGTCGTTCAGCTCGAAGTAGTCGCCGCTCATCCGCCGCGCCGGAACGTAGCCCTCGAAGACCTCGCCGAAGCGCACGAAGAGACCGGAGGGGATGACGCCGATGATCTCTCCGCTCCAGGGCTCCTCCCAGCCGCGGTCGAAGAGCTGCGCCTCGAGCAGCCACGCCAGGCAGATCTCGTCGGCCTGGTACTCGGTCGCGGCGGCCTCGCGTTCGCGGGCCGAGGTGTGCTCTGCGAGCGCGGCCAGATCCTCCGGAAGCGGCTCGTCGTCGAGCCCGAGCTCGCCAAGGAGCGCACGGTGGCAGATCAGGTCCGGATAGCGACGGATCGGGCTCGTGAAGTGGCAGTACGCCGGGCTCGCCAGGCCGGCGTGGCCGAGGTTGCGCGGGTCGTAGCGCGCTTGCTTCAGGGCGCGGAGAACAAGCGCCGGGAAGGCTTCGCGGCCGCGGCCCGACTGCTCGACGTACGTGGACACGAGCTCGCTCGCCTCGGCGGCGACCCCTGCGGCCGCGGCCGGCGAGAGCTGCTCCGGCGCCGGCGGGGTCGGCACGTCCAGGTCGGCGAGCTTGGCGAGCAGCAGCTCGACCGCGTGCGGGTCCGGCCGCTCGTGAACCCGGTACAGCGCCTCGCGCCGCCGCCCCGCCAACAGCCCCGCGACGGCCTCGTTCGCGATGATCATCAGCTCCTCGACGAGGGCGTGCGCCTCGGGCTCGCCCTGCCTCCACGCCCGCGCGATGCCGCCGCGGCCGTCGAACTCGAACTCGATCTCGGGCGACTCCACGCGCAGCGCTCCTCGCGCGAACCGCCGCCGGCGCAGCTCATCCGAGTAGCCGCGCGCAAGCTCGAGCTCGTCGGCGACCTCGGGCGGCACGTCACGGCGCTGGGCCTGTCCGTACGTGAGCCGCGCATCGCTGCGAATGGTCGAGCGGTAGAAGCTAGGCGAGCCGCTCGGCGGGAATTCCACCGTCACGCAGAGCCGCTCGACCTGCGGGCGCAGGGAGCACAGGTCGTCCGAGAGCTCCGGCGGGAGCATCGGCGCGACGAGCCCGGGCACGTAGGTCGAGAACCCGCGCTGCGACGCGCCGTGGTCGAGCGGCGACCCGGCGGGAATGAACGCGGCCACGTCGGCGATGTGCACCCACACGCGCAGGCCGTCGCCCTCGCGCGCGACGGAGATCGCGTCGTCGAAGTCCTTCGCGGTGTCCGGGTCGATCGTGAACGTCGTCAGCTCGCGGAGGTCGACACGCCCCTCCGTCGACGGCTCCGGCGGCTCGTAGGGCTCGAACCCGGCGCGGGCGCCGCTCTCGACGAGCAGCCCTTCGAGCACCGCCTCGATGCGGTCGGCCCGGCCGACGACGCGCTCGACCTTGGCCCGCCCGCGCCCCGTCGCGACGACCGCCAGGTCGCCGCGCTCGGCGCCGCGGAGGGTCTTCCGGTCGAGCACGAGCGGGACGCCGGGCGTGAAGTACGGCTCGCCGACGACGAGCTTCCCGCGCGTCGCCACCTCGACGAGGACGCGCCGGTGCTCTAGACCTGGAGGAATCGGCGGAGTGTCAGCCCGGTGCCGGAGGCGCCGAGCATGAGGCCGATGCCGACGAGGATCAGCGCGTTCAGCTCGAACGGCATCGCGTGGGCATCCTTGCTGTGCCCGATGTCGATCAGCGGCAGGACGACCTCCTTGCCGACGACCAGGAGGATCACGGCCGCGACCGCTCCGCCCAGCCCGCAGATCAGGCCCTCGACCATGAACGGTCCGCGCACGAACCAGTTCGTCGCGCCGACGAGCTTCATCACCTCGATCTCGCGACGGCGCGAGAAGATCGACAGCCGGATCGTGTTCGCAATCAGCATCGTCGAGGCGATCACCAGCAGGATCACGGCGACGAGGAAGACGAGCGAGATGATCCCGCCGACGCGGAGCACCCGTTTCGACGTGCTCCCGCCGTTGTTCACCTCGTCGACACCGGCGGGCACCGGCTTCAGCTGGGCGGTGATCTGCGAGATGTCCTCGGCGCGCTTCGGCGTGATCTCGTAGGCGTCAGGCAGCGGGTTGAACGGCAGCCCGCCCTTGAAGAACTCCGGCTGCCGCTTCTTCATGATCTTCAGCGCCTCGGCCTTCGAGACGAACTTGATCGACTTGACCCGCTGGTTCACCTTCGGATCGAACTCGGCGCCGACCGCGTTGATCTGCTTCGGCGTCGCATCGAGGTTGAAGTAGACCTTGACGAGCAGCTGCCGCTTGATGTGGTCGCGGTACGAGAGCACCCACGTCCCGAGGCCGATCGTCGTCCCGAGGACGAAGAGCGCGACGAGCACCGTCATCGTCGCCGCCACCGTCGTCGACATGCTCGCCGTCACCGAGCGCCAGGCCTCGGCGATGACCATCCGCAGCCGCGTCATTCGGTCGTGTAGCCGCCCCGGCGCTCGTCGCGCGCGAGCCGGCCCTCGTCGAGGGCGATCACGCGCTTGCGCATCTTGTCGACCATCTCGCGGTCGTGCGTGACCATCAGGACGGTCGTGCCGGCCCGGTTGATGCGGTAGAGCAGCTGCATGATCCCCACGGACGTGTCGGGGTCGAGGTTGCCCGTCGGCTCGTCACAGATCAGGAGCGGGGGGTGGTTGACCACCGCGCGCGCGATCGAGACGCGCTGCTGCTCACCGCCCGACAGCTCGTCCGGAAGGGACGTCGCCTTGTGCGAGAGCCCGACGAGCGACAGCGACTCGGGAACCTTCTTGCGGATCTGCTCGGGCCGCTCGCCCTGCACCTTGAGCGCGTACGCGACGTTCTCGGCCGCGGTGCGGTTCGGCAGGAGCTTGAAGTCCTGGAAGACGCAGCCGAGGTTGCGGCGCAGGAGCGGCACCTTCGAGTGCTTGAGCCGGCTCAGGTCGCGGCCGCCGACGAGGATCCGCCCGCTCGTGGGCTCGAGCTCCTTCAGCAGGAGCCGGATGATCGTCGACTTGCCCGACCCGGACGCGCCGACGACGAACACGAACTCGCCCTTTTCGATCATGAAGGACACGTCGCGGAGGGCGACGACGTCCGGCTCGTAGACCTTCGTCACCTGCTCGAACACGATCATCGCCGCCGCGGGGGACGGCGCCGGGCGTACCTCCGGCTCCGCCAGCGCGACGCCTGAAGGGGTCTGAAGGTCTGGTTCCTGCACCGGGTTGCGTACGGCGTTCATTTGGAATACGGCCGGGCCCGCGGTTGCACCGGACGACGAAGCGCCAAGTTTACCCCGGTCCACGGCTAGACGACTTTTCCAGCGGCTTTTGCGAGCAGGTACTCGTGCACGAACTCGTCCAGGGCGCCGTCGAGCACGCCCTGGGCGTTGCCGACCTCGTAGCCGGTGCGCACGTCTTTCACCTGCTGGTACGGGTGGAGTACATAGCTGCGAATTTGACTTCCGAAGTCCGCCTCCTGCACGGCCCCGCGCTCCTTCGCGAGCTCCGCTTCGCGCTGCTCCTGCTCGAGCTCCGCCAGCCGTGAGCGGAGGATGCGGAGCGCGGTCTGCTTGTTCGAGGTCTGCGAGCGCTCGTTCTGGCACTGGACGACGATGCCGGTCGGCAGGTGCGTGATCCGGACCGCCGAGTCGGTCTTGTTCACGTGCTGGCCGCCGGCCCCGCTCGCGCGGTACGTGTCGATCCGGAGCTCGGACTCGTCGATCTCCGCCGTCGCGTCGTCCGCGAGCAGCGGGCTGACGATCACCTGCGCGAACGACGTGTGCCGGCGGTGGGCCTGGTCGAACGGCGACAGCCGGACGAGCCGGTGCACGCCCCTCTCCGCCTTGAAGAGCCCGTACGCGTTCTCGCCTCGCGCGGTGAAGGTCGCCGACTTCAGGCCCGCCTCCTCCCCCGGGCTCGCCTCGATCAGCTCCGTCTCGAACCCGCGCTGCTGCGCCCAGCGCACGTACATGCGCAGGAGGATCTCGGCCCAGTCCTGCGCGTCGGTCCCCCCTGCGCCGGCATGGATCGTGACGACCGCGTCGCCGCCGTCGTACTCGCCGTTGAAGAGCGCGTCCTCCTCGAGCCGCGCGAGCTCGGCGCGAAGCGGCTCGAGCGACGCCGCGATCTCGTCGGCCATGTCGCCGTCCATCGCCGCGAGCTCGCCGGCGTCCTCGTACTCCTGCGCGAGTCGGCGGTAGCGCTCCAGGCGCTTCGTCAGCCGCGAGTGCTCGGTCGAGATCTCCGCTGCGCGCTGCTGGTCGTCCCAGAAGCCGGGCTCGCCCATCTGCCGCTCGAGCTCGGCCGCGCGCGCTGCTAGGCGATCGGGGTCAAAGGTAATCACGGACCCAGGCGAGCTGGGTCCCGATCTCCTCGAGCTGCTGGTCGAGCGGCTGGTCGACTGGCTCCGGCATCGGGCTAGCGTAGCTCGCCGGCGCGCAGCGAGTACACCGCCATGTCCGCGCGCAGGCCTTCCTTGAAGTCGACCGAGTGCTCGACGCCGCCGCAGGCGAAGCCGACCCGCTCGACGACGCGCTTGGAGACGTCGTTCCCGACGTCGATCCAGGCTTCGATCCGCTCGAGGCCGAGCTCGGAGAATCCCCACGCCGCGAGCACCCGGATCGCCCGCACGGCGACGCCCCGCCCGCGCGCGGCGGGAGCGACGATGTAGCCGATCTCGCCCTGATGCGACTCGTGCTCCAGCTGCACGAAGGCGGCCATCCCCAGGAACCCCGCGTCCGCGTCGTCCAGGATCGCGAAGCCCGCACGCGAGCCGTCGTCCCAGCCGTTGTTGTACGCACGGATCCAGGTCGCGCCGAACCCCTCGCGCGGCTTCGACGGGACGCGCGTGAAGCGGATCACGTCCGGGTCGGTCGCGAGCGCGTCCAGGGCGGCGGCGAAGCGCTCGTCCAGCGGCTCCAGCCGGACGACGCCGTCGGACAACGGAACCGTCGGCCGGGCGACTCGCGGCGGCATGTGCCGAGCGTACTAGCGCATAGGCGGCGGAAGCCGGCTATGCGCTAGGCGCCGTGGCACTTCTTGAACTTCTTGCCCGAGCCGCACCAGCACGGGTCGTTGCGGCCGATCTTCTCGTGCTCGCCGACCGTGCGCTGCTGCGGCCGGGTCGGCGCTGTGAGCACGGCACCCGCCTCCGCACCGACGCCCGCGGCGGCGATCGCGTCGGCCCCCGCCAGCGACTCGTGCTCGTACGAGAGGCCGCCGTTCCCGGCCATGGCCGCCTGCTCCTGCGAGGCCCGCAGCTGCTCGGCGTCCTCGGGCTCGAGCTGCGCGTGGAAGAGCATCAGGAGCACCTCCTCGCGGATCTGGCCGTTCAGCTCCTGGAACATCGTGTGCCCCTCGCTCGTGTACTCGACGAGCGGGTCCTTCTGGGCCATCGCCCGGAGGTGCACGCCCTCGCGGAGGTAATCCATGTTCTCGAGGTGCTCGCGCCAGCGGGTGTCGACCACCTGGAGGATCACGAAGCGCTCCAGTTCGCGCATCAGGTCGGCCCCGAGCTCCTCCTCCTTCCCGGCGTACTCGTCGCGCGCGTCCTCGACGAACTCCTCGATCAGCGCGTTCCGCTCGTTGACGCTGTCCTCGCGGAGCTCGTCGGCGGTGATCTCGCTGCCGTACAGCTGCTGCATGTGCGCGGCGAGCGCGTCGAGGTCGAGATTCCCGGTCTCCGGGTCGACGAAGGCGTCGACGCTGCGCTCGACCACCTCGTCGATCCAGCCCTTCACCTCGTCGGAGAAGTCGTCGCCCTCCAGCACGCGCCGGCGCTGGTCGTAGATGACGATGCGCTGCTTGTTCATCACGTCGTCGTACTTGAGGACGTTCTTGCGCATGACGAAGTTCTGCTCCTCGACCTTCTTCTGCGCCTTCTCGATCTGGGCCGAGAGGATCTTCGCCTCCATCGGCTGGTCCTCGGGGATCTTGAACCGGTCGATGATCCGGTAGATCCGGTCGCCGGCGAACAGCCGCACGAGGTCGTCCTGGGCGGACAGGTAGAAGCGCGACTCGCCCGGGTCGCCCTGGCGCCCGGAGCGGCCTCGAAGCTGGTTGTCGATGCGCCTCGCCTCGTGGCGCTCGGTGCCGAGCACGTACAGGCCGCCGAGGTCGACGACGCCCTCGCCGAGCTTGATGTCGACGCCGCGGCCGGCCATGTTGGTCGCGATCGTCACCGCGCCCTGCTGGCCGGCGTCCTTGATGATCTCGGCCTCGCGCGCGTGCTCCTTCGCGTTCAGGACGTTGTGCTTGATCCCGGCGCGCTTGAGCAGCTCGGAGAGGTACTCCGACGTCTCGACGGCGATCGTGCCGACGAGGACCGGCTGCCCGTTCGCATGGCGCTCCTTGATGTCCTCGATCACGGCCGTGAACTTGCCTTCCGTCGTCTTGTAGATGTAGTCGTTCTCGTCCATGCGCGCGACCGGCCGGTTCGTCGGGATCTCGACGACGTGCGTCCCGTAGATCTCGACGAACTCCTTCTCCTCGGTCTTGGCCGTGCCCGTCATGCCGCCGAGCTTCTCGTACAGGCGGAAGTAGTTCTGGAGCGTGATCGTCGCGAGCGTGACGTGCTCCTCCTGGATCCGCACGCCCTCCTTGGCCTCGACCGCCTGGTGCAGCCCCTCCGACCAGCGGCGGCCTTCCATGATCCGGCCCGTGAACTCGTCGACGATCTTCACCTCGCCGTCCTGGACGACGTAGTCGACGTCGCGCTGGTAGAGCGCCTGCGCCTTGAGCGCCTGGACGAGGTGGTTGACGAGCTGGACGTTGCGGTGGTCGTAGAGATTCTCGACCCGCAGCGCGCGCTCGACCTTCTCGATGCCCTGCTCCATCGGTGCGACCGTCTTGAACTTCTCGTCGTAGAGGAAGTCGGCGTCGGGAGGCGCCTCGTCCGCGCCCGGCGTCTTCACCTTCGGCTGCGGGTAGCCCTTCATCCCCTTCACCACGCGCGCGAAGTCGTAGTAGACCTGCGCGGCGGTCTCGGGCTCGCCGGAGATGATCAGCGGCGTCCGCGCCTCGTCGACGAGGATCGAGTCGACCTCGTCCACGATCGCGTAGGCGTGGCTGCGCTGGACGCACTGCTCGAGCGAGACGGCCATGTTGTCGCGGAGGTAGTCGAAGCCGAACTCGGAGTTCGTGCCGTACGTGATGTCGGCGTCGTAGGCCTCCTTGCGCTCGGCGAACGGCATCATGTTGCGGATGAACGCAGCGCGCATGCCGAGCTTCTCGTAGACCGGGCTCATCCACTCGGCGTCGCGCTTGGCGAGGTAGTCGTTGACGGTGACGAGGTGGACGCCCTTCGCCGGGAGCGCGTTCAGATAGAGCGGCATCGTCGCGACGAGCGTCTTCCCCTCACCGGTCTTCATCTCGGCGATGTCGCCCTCGTGGAGGACGATCGCGCCCATCGCCTGCACGTCGAAGTGGCGCTGGCCGAGCGCCCGCTTCGCTGCCTCGCGGACCGCGGCATACGCCTCGAAGAGGAGCTCCTCGAGGCTCTCGCCCCGGTCGAGGCGCTCCCGGAACTCGACCGTCTTCTGGGCGAGCTCCTCGTCGGAGAGCTTCTCGTAGTCCGGCTCGAGCGTCGCGATGTAGGCCGCCTGCTCGGCGAGCCGCCGCACCCGCCGGCCCTCGCCGACTCTGAGAACCTTGTCGAGCGCACCGTAATCCTGACCGGGCACGAACACAGGGTAGCCGCTCGGCCTGCAGGGCTACATTGGCGGAATGCGTGCTGTCACCGCGGTCGTCGCTCTGCTCGTCAGCGCCGCGGTCGCGAGTGCGGCGGCGAGCGACCGGTCCGTTCGCAGCCCCGGGGCTGTGCTCGGCCTGGCGCGAAGCGGGTTCTCGGTCGCGTTCCTCTCCGGCCCGTACCAGGGCCACTGTGGGCCCCACGTGGAGCTCTGGAACCTGGTCTCACGCGGGCGGTACCGGCTCGGTCGCCACACCGACGTGGTCTGCCGAGAGGGCCCGTCGACCGGCAGCGGCGTCACCGACCTCGCGGTCGCCGGAAACCGGGTGCTCTGGCTCTCGTACGCCGGCGGGAACAACCGCGACTGGCAGCTCTGGACGGCGACGACGACGCGGCCGCTCGAGCGCCAGCTCGAGTTCCGCGAGGTGGACGTCGACGCCGCGCCGCCGATCGTCGTCGGCGTCGGCTCCGAGTTCGTGCTCCCCTACTCGGTCGGGTCGGTCGTCAAGGTGCTCGCGGCGGACGGGCACCGCCGCTACACCTGGCAGGCGCCCGGCCGGGTGACGAACACGACGGCGTATCAGAGTCGTGTCGCCGTCTTCGTGGCGGGGGGAAGGTGCTTCGTGCTCTCGCCGAGCGGCGCCGTGCAGCGGACGTACACGTTCCCGGTCGGGGCGGTGAAGGAGTTTGCGCTGTCGGGCGTCGGCCTCGTCGTCCAGCTCCCCGGCGGGAAGATCGAGATCCGGAACGGCTCGTCGGTGCGGACGTTCTCGATTCCTGCGCAGGGGCGGATGCTCGACTACGCCGAGGGAATCCTCCTCTACAAGATCGGCACGGCGATCCGCGCTCGCCGGCTCTCGACCGGAAAGGACGTCGTCCTCCGGCACGGGACGTTCGGGCAACTCGAGCACAACGGCTTCTCGTACGCAGTCGGGCGGCGGGTCTACTCGGTGGCGATGGTGAACGTGCAGGCGGCGCTGAACGCGCATTAGCCCTCGCGCCCAGCATCACCGAGCCGTGCTGCGCCAGGCCGTTTTTCGAGCCGTGTTGCCTAGAGTGGCGCGACCCGCACTTCCCAGAGCGCGCCGTCGAGCCGGCGGCCCTGCACCACGTACGAGTCTCCGCGCGTCGCCCCCAGCCGCTCGAGGTCCGGGATCGATCCGAATGTCGGCGCGCCGTCGACGAGCAGCTCCCGCTCTCCGTCCCGCACCGTCAGGGTCAGCTCCTCGCCCCCGGGGTCGTCCTGGAGCTCCACGACCTCGATCCGCCGGACGCCGACCGCCCACTGCGTCTCCCCGCGCCGGACGGCCTCCGCCCGGTAGGGCGGCTTGACGACGTCGTCCAGCGCTTGCGCGAGCGGCTCGACGTCGCCGCCCTCCTCCACGAGCAGCGTCTCGTCGGGAAGCGCGACGAACCGCGCCTCGTTCCCCTCCACGCCTTCCGCCTCGACCGCCACGACTGCGTCCCACTCGCGCTGCCGCGGCACGCCGTGGATGCCGGATTCCATCCAGCCCGGCGGCGACGCAGCCTCGGGGGCCGGATAGTTGAGCCCGCCCTCACGGGCGAGGCGTTCGTGCAGCGGTTCGCGGCGCCGGAAGAGCGGCACGCCCCCTACGCCGGCTCGATCAGCCCGTAGCCGCCGTCGCGGCGCCGGTAGACGACGTTGATCCCGCTCGTCTCCTCGTTCCGGAAGACGAAGAAGTCGTGCCCGACCAGCTCGAGCTGGAGGACGGCGTCCTCGGGCGTCATCGCGTTCACCGCGAACTGCTTCGTCTTGACGATCAGCGGATCGAACTGGTCGTCCGCGCCGACGGGCAATCCCGACTCCGGCTGCCGCCCGTCGCCCTCGCGCGGGCGACGGCGACGCTTCTCCCGGTACCGCGTCACCTGCCGCTCGAGCTTGTCCGCGAGGAGGTCGATCGAGGCGCGCATGTCCGTCGCCGTCTCCCGGGCGCGCAGCACCGGGCCCTTCGTCCAGATCGTCGCCTCCGCGACGTGGTTCTCGGCGATCGACGGGTTCTTCTCCACCGCGAGCTCGAGCTCGACCCGCGTCGGATCGGCAAGCTGGCGCTCGAGCCGCGCGAGCTTCTGTTCCGCGTAGGTCCGGATCGCCTCGCTGACCTCGACGTTCTTGCCCTTCACTTGCAAGCGCATCTCGGTTCCCCCTTGCGAGCGGGCTGTCGACGGAATGTAGTCGATTTCAGAGCCGCACCGCGCGCGCGAAGGTGACGACAGCGATGGCGGTCGCACCGCCGGCCCGAAGCGCCGACGCGGCGGCCGACACGGTCGCGCCAGTCGTGTACACGTCGTCGACGAGAACGACCCGACCGCGGGCCGCGCGAGCACGGAAGGCCCCGCGGACGTTGCGCCGGCGTTCGGCCCGCGGCAGCCCGCGTTGCGGTCGCAGCGGTCGCGTCCTGCCGAGCAGCGCCGCGACGGGAAGCGACCACCGTCGTCCCAGCTCGTACGCGAGCCGCTCCGGCGGGTGGTGACCCCGCCTCAGGCTCCGGTCGCCGTCGGGCGGCACGAAGGTGATGAGTTGTGCGGAGGGTTGCGGCACCACCTCCTCGACCGCGTCGGCCGCGACCGCCGCCAGGTTGCGCAGGCCGTTCTCCTTCCAGGCGGAGACGACGGCGCGGACGGACGAGTCGTATTCGAAAGCCGCGCGGGCGGAGGCGAACGCGAGGCGCCGACCCGAGCACTCCCGGCAGCGCTCGACGGGCCACGCGACCGGAGCTCCGCAGCGGGCGCAGAGCGGGCCGGAAAGCCTCGGCAGCGAGGCGGTGCACCCGGGACAGAGGGAGGCGCCCGGGAAGGCGCACACGACGCAGCGCCGCGGGAGAAGGAGGTCGAGCAGCACATACGGCCACGGTACGCCGCACCGGCGCACGTGTCTGTGCCGCATTCGCGCCGAAAGTGTGTCGGTCAGGCGACGGCGGAGTACGCCCCGCGCGGCGCCAGCCCGACCCGCTCACGAAGGCGGTTGTCGGCTTCGAGGAGTTGCTCCGGGTTCCCGATGTCGAACCACTCCCCGGCGAAGGCGTAGGCGTACACAGGCTCTCGCGGCCACAGCCACTCGATCAGCCGGCCCGGCTGGTCCGGTGGGTTCCCCTCGGCGAGGTACTGCTCGACGAGAGACACATGGTCGCGGTGGTACAGGTACGCGGCCGTGGCGGCGAGCGTACTGTTCGGCTCCGCCGGCTTCTCCTCGAAGCCGACGACCCGTTCGTCCTCGCCCAGGTCGACGACGCCGTACTGCCGAGCCAGGTCGAGATCCCCGCAGTCGTAGACGGCGACCGCGCTCGCCACGCCCTTGCTTCGCCAGAAGGCGACGTAGTCGGCGAGGCGGAAGTCGAAGAGGTTGTCACCCGCGATCACGAGCAGGTCGTCGTCCGTGCCGGTGCGCTCGAGGACGAAGGCGATGTCGCCGATCGCGCCGAGTCGATCCTCGTTCGAGGTCGTGCCGTCGTCGTGCACCGTGACCCGGTCGCGGCCGGCCGCCCAACGCTCGAAGTCCGAGGCGAACCGCGAGTTCGTGACGACGTGAATGTCGTCGGTGACCTCGTCGAGCTTGTCGCAGACCCAGTCCATCATCGGCCGGCCGCCGACCGGCAGAAGCTGCTTCGCGGTCGAATCGGTGAGCGGACGCAGCCGGGTCGCATACCCGGCCGCGAGCACGATCGCCTTCACGCCCGCTCCGGCGCCGGCAAAGCCGGCGCCCCCGCTCCTCGATCGCCTCCGTCGAGCCTACGGCTCGTCACAACCCCCGCGAGCGACTCCTCGTAGGGCGCCCGGTGCACGCCGTGCTCGGTGACGATCGCCGCGATCAGATCCGCGGGCGTGACGTCGAACGCCGGGTTCCGAGCCGCGAACCGCGGCGTCACCTCATCTCCGGAACGCTCCTCGATCGGAATCCGAGCGCCGCTCGGAGTGGCGAGATCGACGGTCGAGCTCGGCGCGACGATGTAGAACGGAATTTCGTGATGCGCGGCAAGCACCGCGAGGCTGTACGTCCCGATCTTGTTCGCGGTGTCGCCGTTGGCCGCGACCCGGTCGGCGCCGGTGAAGATCGCGTCGACCTCGCCGCGAGCCATCATCAGCCCCGCCGCCGAGTCGGCGATCACGGCGTGCGGGATGCCCGCCTCCTCCAGCTCCCACGCCGTCAGGCGCGCGCCCTGGAGCAGCGGCCTCGTCTCGTCGACGAGCACGTGCGCGAGCAGCCCGCGCTCCCACGCCGCCCGCAGCGCGCCGACAGCGGTCCCGTAACCACCGGTCGCGAGGCCGCCGGCGTTGCAGTGGGTCAACGCCCGCGTGCCGGGATCGAGCAGCGTCGCCGCGTGCTCGGACATGACGCGACAGCGCTCGACCTCTTCCTCGTGGATCTGGCGGGCGCGCTCGGCGGGATCACCGTCGAAGCGCTGCATCTCCTCGAGTGCCCAGGCGAGGTTGACTGCGGTCGGCCGCGACGCCGCCAGCGCGGCGGACGCCTCGGCAAGGCTCTCGCCGCGGCGGGCTGCTGCCGC